>NZ_JBQJIL010000007.1:0-428610 GCF_052078715.1 Lysobacter sp. CA199
TCGTCAGCGAAATCCATCAGGGCCAGCGGGCATTCGCGCCGCACAACAGGCCGGATATAAGACCGCAGTCCTGCTATCTGACCATCATCCGATCAACGGCTTGCTTTCCCGGAGGCGCCCATATAAGGCCCGCCCTAAGCACAACGCGACCTTGGCTAACGATTGAGCACTCCCAACCCCCTCCGAGCGTAGTGGTCCGTGGCCGAGTACATCCACAGTGATGTGATGTGCTGGACGGGCCGGTCGCGATGACCGATGCCAATCAGAATTTCATCCAACGTCACGAGCGGTGTTCGCCGGAACGTCGTAGTAGTCGTTAGCTCAAATCAGCGCTGCAAAATAGCGAGTGGCTTTGAGGGCAGACAAAGGCAACGAGCAATTAGTGGGGAGCAGACGATTTCGGTAGAGCAAAACAAGGTTTCGAGAACTCGATGGGTGTTCTTCAGAACGCATCGAAATGGGACGGCAAACGGGTCAAGTTGGTGGGTGAAGCAATATTGCGACCACAAGATCCCACTTTATCGTGGTACGACATAAAAGATCGGCGGACAGAGGCTGGTGGCTGCAGCGCAAAGACAATCTATATTGAAAAAATTGAGCGCGTTGAATAGATAGGTTTCAAACGATCAGCCTCCGGCCGTCGCGCCATGGGTCAGCGTGCCGGCCAGTGGCGACACCGGTAGGTTCGGGGTGGGCTGGACCGGCGTGGCGACCGCCACGGTCTATCAACTGGAGGAAAGCCGCGAAGGCGCGGCCTGGACGCTGATTCATCAGGACGGCAGCGGCGGCGCCACCGTGTGGAACCGTGGCGACGGCCGTTACGGCTACCGCGTCCGCGGCTGCAATCCCGCCGGTTGCGGGCCGTACGGCGATGCGCAGTTCATCACCGTGGATCTGCCGCCGTCGACGCCGACCATCACGTTCGCTGACCTTTTAAGGCAGACCTTGAACGGTCGACTCGTCAATCAGACTTGCACCATCAAATGGACGGCGGCCGCTAAAACCACCAACTACGAACTGCAGTCGTCGGACACCGGCGCGCTGTTGTACCGCGGCCCATTGAATCAAATCGCATCCAGGTCGAAGAGCGAGTACTGCGCGTCGAACTACGCGGTGCGCGCTTGCGGTTCGGGAGGCTGCTCAACCTGGTCGAGCCCGCCGTTCCCGGCCACCCAACGCACCGAGCCAATGGACTGACCGGAGGACATCGACATGAAATGGATATTCACGTTTGTAGCGACGGCGATCTTCGCCGTCGCTGCCTCCACAGCACACGCACAGACGGTGGTGGAATACATCCACACCGATGCGCTGGGCAGCCCGGTCGCGGTGACCGACGTGAATCAGAATGTCATTGAGCGTACCGAGTACGAGCCGTATGGCGCGCAGATCAATCGACCAGTGCAAGATGGGCCGGGCTATACAGCGCATGTCAGCGATGCGGCGACTGGGCTGTCGTACATGCAGCAGCGCTATTACGATCCAGACATCGGACGGTTCCTGAGTCTTGATCCGGTAGCGGCCAATGCAGAGGCGGGTGCGAGCTTCAACCGCTATTGGTACGCCAATAGCAATCCGTACAAGTTCACGGACCCGGATGGCCGTCAGGCGCATGGTCCAAACGGAACCTGGAATCGTCCGGATAACAGCGGGATGGTGAACGCCCATGAGCAAGGCCGCCAACTAGCGCTTGAGTCGCTCCCGGGTATTGGTGACGCCATAGCAATATCGAAGGCGATCGATAATCCGACACTTGGGAACATCGTTAGCGCGGGCATAGGCCTGCTTGGACCCATGGGGGATAGGGCGGCTCCGGTGGTCCGTGAACTTGATTCGGCGGCATCTCGGAGTTCTCAGATCATTTACAGACAAGGGGATTCGGCAGAGACTGCGACTCGTTTGGAAAGAAAATCAATGGAAGCAGAGGCCTCAAGCATTCGGATTCATGGTGTGTCGGGGAGTACTACAAAACCCGGTGGACCATGTTCAAGCGCGACATGCGGACAGCTTGAGGCTGCAGGATTCAAGGTGCATGACACCCCTGTGCGTGGCGATAAGAATCACAAGACGATCGAGATGCCGAAGCCTGTTACAAAAGAGGATGCTAAGAGATTTAACCGTGTCCTGGGGCGATGAGTGATGACAGCGAATTCTGAGAATTATCTAGTTATTGCCGTAGATTACTACGACGGCGAGGCTGAGGGATTGGTACGGCTTGATGCCGAGTGCCGTTACTTCCGGCGCGAGAAACTTGGCGTGGAGGACGAGAAAAATGAATACGTTTCGGTGGCTATCGATTGTTTGGTATTCGAGGAGATCGCCAGCCTAGTGGGAGCAAGTGTCTTCCAAGGAGTTTTCGTTTATTCAGGTTCAAATCATGTGGCGGACAAAAAGCTAGACGAATTCATTCCTGTATGGCGCCTGCAGTGTGAAAGGATTGGTCAGAAGAGTCGCGGGCACAGTTACTTTGGCTCAATTTCCGCTGGCTAAAACGACTATGCGATGGGTAGAAATCGATGATGCGTAGGGCGGCGACAAGAAGTCATCGCATTCTTCGTCGTATGGCGGCTTACAAGGGCGTTGCTGAATCGGCTGGGGAATGCCCTATACGTTGCCGTGATGATGCTTAACATGAGGTTTCGCAAATGAAGATCATTGCAAGGACAATCGGCAATGTCGACACCACTAAGCTGACATCACTAGAGATCAAGACCGACCGCAAGGGCGACGCTTTTTCCGATCTGCAGGTAGATTCTTTCCGCATCCAAGGAAGCAGGTTGCAAGACTGCGTATTTACGAGGATTCGCTCAAGACAGGCCTGTCTTGGATCTGGTCCTGACATGTCGTACTTCGAGAATTGCGTTTTCGATCGCTGCGATCTCAAGCTTACGGTGGCAGGAAACGCGAGGCTTACAAGATGTCGGTTCGTTGACTCAGTTCTTCGGAATGTGATTGCGCCTAATCTTGAGCTTATCGAATGCGTGTTTGACAACACTACAATCAGTACTGCCGTATTTCACGGCAGAGTTCTTATCGATGATGTGCGATCGCTCGGGCGCTCGACAAATGAATTTCGCAGGAATGATTTTTCGACCGCGACACTGCGAGATGTAGGCTTTAACACCGGCATATGTGTAACGGCGCAGACTCTTCCGCAGGGCGGCGACTACCTTTACATCGCCGACACCACCGCCGCCGTCGCGTGGCTGAAGAAAGCTGCTATTTCCTCGGATCCAAAATCTGCCGAGGAACAGAAAGGGCTGCTCAGTCTGATGTCCTACTATGTATCGACGGGGCAGAAAGACCAGCTTATGACAGGCTCCTTTCCGATGGGCTTCCGGGAGGCCGCGACGAAGTTTGGTTCTCTGGAAGCGTAGTCGCGAAGAAGCAAAGCGCTACTAAATACCGCCGACCTGGGCTAGTGAATGGGCACTCCAAACCCGTCCGACGGCGGGGGCCTGTGACCGAGTACATCCACAGCGATGCGCTGGGCAGTCCGGTCGCGGTGACCGACGTGAATCAGAACGTCATTGAGCGTACCGAGTACGAGCCGTATGGCGCGCAGATCAATCGACCAGTGCAAGGCGGGTCGGGCTATACCGGGCATGTCAGTGATGCAGCGACGGGACTGTCCTACATGCAGCAGCGTTACTTTGATCCCAGCATCGGAAAGTTCTTATCAGTCGCTCCCGTGACGGTAAGTGGGGACACAGGTGCGAACTTCAACCGTTACTGGTATGCCAATAACAATCCCTATAAGTTCATTGATCCGGATGGGCGCGCTGCTTGCTCGTACGAAGGCAAGCTATGCGTCGAATCGGTCATTCGAGTATTTTGAGGAGGAGGTATGAGTGCGGCGACAAGAAGCCATCGCATTCTCCGTCGTATGGCGGCTTACAAGGGCGTTGCTGAATCGGCGGGGGAATGCCCTCAGACCCGTGATATGGGCGCATTGTTAGGCCAGTATCAGAATCCCGTTGGACAAGGAGATCTTTGGTTCTTCGACTATGGTCTGGTTTGGGCAGGGTCGAATGGTTCCGAGGAGATCAGATTCGATTCAATTCTCGAAGTTCGACTGCCTAATGGCAAGGAATCCCTGGCGTTGAATCTGATCTGTGTGGACGGTCGAGAGCATGTTATCCCCGTCGGCAACTCATATGGGAAATTCTTCGACTCGCTTGAGATGCTTAGGTTCTTCGATCGAACGATTGAAGATTTGGCGAAACCAAAATCAGGCGGATGATGCACATCAGGTTGTTGATCTCTGCTTTGATTTTTGCCGCGTCCAGCTGTGCGACTCGAACTCCAGTCGCCGAGAGGAGTGTTTGTATTCTTGGCCAACATTGCCAAGTCAGTGGAACGCTTCGTGTCGACGCCAAGTGGCAGCTCGGCTTGGATCAAGAAAGGTCTTGCTATGCGCTGGCGTTGCCAGAGGATTTCGCGCAGAAGTACGCTCGCTCCGACGGCGAGTAGATAACGCTTATCGGCGCTTCCTTCAGTCAACCAGGTAGTGCTACGGGTACTTCGTCTTTAGGTTATCAAGTCGACGGAATACGCGTGAACGCGAATCTTTGCGACTAGCGATTTCATTAAAGACTATCCAGCAAGGCGACAAGGTCCTGTGGAGTTCGTCGACTACGCGGTGCGCGCCTGCGGTTCCGGAGGTTGCTCGGCGTGGTCAACCCCGCCGTTCCCGGCCACCCAACGCACTGAGCCAATGGACTGACCGGAGGATATAGACATGAAATGGATATCCAAGTTTGTGGCGGCGGCGTCCCTCGCCATCGCGGGTTTCGCGGCGCAAGCGCAGACAGTCGTCGAGTACATCCACACCGACGCGCTCGGCAGTCCGGTCGCGGTGACCGACGCCGATCAGAACGTCATCGAGCGCACCGAGTACGAGCCGTATGGAGCGCAGATCACTCGGCCGGTCCAGGATGGGCCGGGGTATACCGGCCATGTGGGTGATGCGGCTACTGGGCTGTCGTACATGCAGCAGCGATACTTCGATCCGCAGATCGGACGATTCTTGTCAGTCGACCCCGTAACGGCGAGCAGTGGTACTGGAGCGAATTTTAATCGTTACAAGTACGCAAACAACAATCCCTACCGATTCATCGATCCTGATGGACGTTATGCTTGCCAAGCCACAAAAACCCAGTGCTTGCAATTCGACCGCGGAATGACTTTGATTAACAAGGCGTTAGCCAATTCCAAAGGAAACGCGAAGACTCTGCTTGCCGGCATCGTAAAAACGCTCGGCACGCGGGATGATGGAAATGGGGTCAATTAACAACACGCCCACAAATGCAGGCTCTTGGACTGGCCTTGCTAAAGGCGGAATTCTCAGGGTTAATTTCTCAGCCCTTAATAGCTCAGCTTCAAGTTTAGGCCAAAGGGGGCAGGACTTCATGGTTGCAGCCTACTGCCCATGAAGGTTGGCATGGCCGGTGGGAGCAACTAAGCCGAGCAGCAGGTAGTTACGAGCCTCACAGCAGATCGTTCCATACAAATGACGAACGTCGCGCAGGAATCTCCGAGGCTGTTTTGGCTCAAGGTCTTAGGTTCGACCACCCACAAAGTTTTGGACTCAAAAAGGGGGCTTTGATATGGGGAAAATTGAAGATCAGGCTGCCAGATCCGTGCGCAACTCGTGCCGTTATGGCTGCGGCCCATGAGCACTGCCCTGCAATTTAGCCTGCTAGGCATTTTGGTCGTAGGCGGACTATGCCTTAGCTCGTGTGATTACAACTCTAACGAGGTATCTGCGCAAACCCAATTCGAAACATTGATCGGCGATGGAGCCTCTTTGGATGGAAAGCATATAGCGATAGCCACGTGCATACGCGCGAATCCTCACGGCATGGAGCTGATCGATTGCTCTCGTGAAAAAACCGGAATTCCGCTTGAGCCATCTGAGGCGCTTATGCGCTCCAGCTATCCGCACTTCTACGAAATGGCACTTCGTTCGCAGGTAGAGTCGAAGCCGCCGCCGAAAGTTTATGCATGCGGAACCTTCCATCTTGCCTCGCGCGGGGATGGACGATGGCTTGCGGTAGAATCGATGAACAACAGTGGCTTTCCTACGAAATGCAGAGCCAAGCGTGATAAGAGCAACTAATCCAACGATTTGCTCTGAAAAGAATCCGGTACCCTCTAACAAAAGACAGTGTCAGCGTCAGGCTCGGTTCGGCACCAGCCATTACCGCGCAGACGATCGTTGAGTGCATCCACACCGACGCACTCGGTAGCCCGGTTGCGGTGACTGATGCCAATCAGAACGTCATTGAACGTACCGAGTACGAACCATATGGGGCGCAGATCAATCATCCGGTCCAAGACGGGACGGGGTATACCGGCCATGTCAGTGACACCGCGACCGGTCTTAGCTATATGCAGCAGCGTTACTTTGACCCGCAAATAGGTAGTTGCAATGGCCAACTTCCGACGCAGAACGATACCGTTGCGTTGATCACCCGGAATGAAACCTTGTCTGCGCGCAGTACGTTGTTGAGCGCGTATTGTCCCGGTGGATGCGGAGAGCATCGGATAGAGCCGGGTGCCGAGTTGCGTGGTTTTATCTCCTATGGAGTTTTCGGCGACCCGGATCGCCTCGCCGCCGATACGCACAAGCGTATCCAGTTCGCAGTGCATCCGTCTTATTGTCCAAGGCGAAAATCGCGCAGGCCCTGAGCCCCAAGAAGTTTGGCGGCGTGGTTCGGAGCTGAAGTAGATCAGGGCCAGCAGCTGAGCAAGGAATCGTCTATCGAGATTCCGGGTCGGTGGGCGCCGGCTTCAGCCCTCAGGCAAAGCCGGCAACGCCAGCCCCAACACGATCAACCCCCACACCACCACCCCGATCGCGAGCCACACATAGTTGGCCGGCGTGAGCCGATGGTTGGATTCGCCCTGCGGATCGCCGCAGGCCGCATTGGCCGCGCGCTGTATGCGCAGCAGCGCCAGGCCGGTGGGCAGGATCATCGACAGGGTGATCGCGTCGACGTAGGCGGTGGATGCTTCGGGCCAGGGCAGGTAATCGATCACGTTGCTGATCAGTTGCGCGATCACGTACACCGTCGCCGGCAGCGCCGGGGTCCAGTCGAAACGGCGGTCGGCGACGCGCAGCGATCCGTCGATGCGGTTGGCCAGCGAGTGGGCGAAGAGCAACGAGAACAGCGAACGTGGCACCGGCCACAGGTTCAAGCGATGTGCGTTGCCGTAGCGCGACCAGTGCGCGTAGAACCAGTACAACTGGTACAGCGAGAAGGTGAAGAAGAACAGCAGGCAGAACTTTCGCGCCGAGACGACGTAGAACTCTCTGCTGCGGTCGACCGGTCCGGGGGCGTCGACCACTTGGCTGGCCGGCGGTGCGTAGAGATTGCGATCGTCCATGGTCGTCTCGATAGTGGTCAGTCAGTCGAAATAGAGGGCCACGCCCACGCCGCCCTGCAGGTCGGGGCTGTCGCGGTCCAGGCCGGCATCGAGTGAAGCGTCGAGCTGGATGCGCGGGGTCGCCATGAAGGTAACGCCGACGCCGGCGACCGAGGTAGTGGCTTGATGGTCGGCGTGCGTCCAACCCGCTTCGATGTAGGCGCCGACGCGGTCGCTGATCGCATAACTCAAACTCGGCGACCAGCTCCAGGTGTCCAGGCCGTCGCTGCGGTCCAGGTTGAAGTACAGCGCGCCCGACAGCGTGTCGTTGAAGTCGTAGCCCAGGGTGGTGCCGAGCGAGTACTGGGTGGCGCCGTTGCTGAATTCGCGGTCGCCGCTGGCTGCGGTGACGCCCCCGAGCACGGCCCACGAGAACTTGTCGCGCGAGGAGGGCAGGGCGATCTTCAGCGCCAGTCCGGTATCGCCGGCGCCGCGGCTGGAACGGCGGCCGTCGCCGTCGCGTTCGCGCAGGTAATTGAACGGCGAAGTCGCCAATTGCAGCTCGACGCTATCGCTCAGCCCCAGACGCAGATTGGTGTTGGCGCTGGAAGTGGTGCTGCGCGCGCCGCCGTCGTCGTCGCGCTCGAAATCGGGCAGGCCTTGCTCCCAGGCGAACGCGCCCTTGGGCAAAGTGCCGGTGGAAAACGCGATGCCAGGCCGGTCGAAGGACGGCGCGTCGGCGTGCGCGGGCATCGCGGTCGCGGCCGCGCTCAGGATCAGGCTGGCCGCGACGACGCGACTCATGGCTTGGTCCACTTGCCGCGTTGCATTTCGCAGGAGCGTTGGATCGTCGCCAATTGTTCGGCATTGCGCTTGTAGTAGTAGATCTTGGCCTGGGCGCCCATCGGCGAATCGCACACGCCGTTGGCGCCGGCCGGGCAGGCGGCGACGAGTGTGGCGTTGGCTTCGCCGCCGAGTTGCTCCAGCCCCGGTATCTGGCCGTTGCACTGTTCCTTCATCTGCGCTTCCGGAATCGGCAGCGCCGACTCGGTGCATTCGTTGATGATCTGGCCGCCGACCTGGCCTTCGATATGGCAGGCGACGCCGGCATTCACCGGCGGAACGGCGGCGAACAGCAGCACGAGGGCGAGCGGTGCGAACAGGCGACGCATGACGGGCTCCGGGGCAGGCGGTGAACGGATCACGTCACGCAACCGGAAGATTCGCGATCGGCCGAACCCGGCGACCGGTGCTTGCGCTGCTTGGACGCAGCGCCACTGTAGCCTGCGCGGGGTGCTTCGGATCAAGCCTCGGCGCGACCACGCTTTATCGCGAACGGCTGTGCGTCAGAGTTCGAATCACCTGGCGCGCGCAACCCTGTAAGCACACGTCAGCGGCCACTCACAAATGTCGCGGCCTTCGCCGGGCCTACAGCCGCTGCGTGCGGTGACGGACTACTCCTGACTACCGCTGCGCGGCGGAAACCGCAACACCACCCCCGACTGCACATCGTCCGGCTCCGGACGGTTCCACAGCACCGGCACTTGGCGCGGGCTGGGCGGTTCGAGTTCGTCGTTGAGCGGCACCAGCTCGGCGTCTTCTTCGTCTTCCCAGCTGTAGCGCTTGCGCGGCGGCAGCGGGTCGCTGAGCTTGAACACGAAGGCGCCGATCACGCCGGCCACCGCGCCGCCCAGGTGGGCTTGCCAGGACACGCCCATTTCGCGCGGCAGCACGGTCAGCAGCATGCCGCCGTAGAGCAGGAAGGCGATGAAGGCGGCGGCGATCGAGGAACGGTCGCGGCGCAGCAGGCCAAGGGTCATGACCAGGAACATCAGGCCATGAGTGAGGCCGCTGGCGCCCAGGTGATAACTGCCCGGTTCGCCCAACAGCCAGGCACCGAGCCCCGAGCCCAGCCACATCAAGGGCAGGGCGCGGAGGGTGGCTTTCGGGTACACCGCCCCGGCCAGGGTGCCCAGCAACAACAGCGAGGTGGCGTTGGCCGCCAGATGCTCGATCGAGCCGTGCAGCAGCGGCGCGGTCAGCAGCCCGATCAAGCCTTCGACCGACCAGGGCTGAACGGTGAAGGCGCGCACGTCGAAGCCGCCCTGGGCGCTGAACACCGCGACCAGCGCCAGCACGAAGGCCAGGCTCAGGTTGAGGGCCCGGATCAGCCGCGCGCGATCGGCTTTGCGCTGGGCCGGGGTGTCGGGGATCGGGGCGTCGGTGGGCAGGTGCATAAGGTTCAGATTGGCACCGTGGCCGGCCAAAACAAGCCGGATCGGCTGGGCTTCTTTGTCCCGCCGGCGGGACTGAGCAACCGGTCAAGCATCGGGCCGGGGGGCGGCCCCGGTAGAATGGACGGATGACTACCGAAATCCCCACCGTACGCCTCAAGAACGCCTGGAAATCCACCCACCCCTGGATCTTCCAGCGCCTGGTCGAGAAGCCCGACCAACGCCCCAAGCCCGGCACCATCGTCAACGTGGTCGGCGTGGACGGGGTGTGGATCGGCCGCGGCTTCTATAACGGCCACTCGCGCATCTCTCTGCGCATGTTGGAGAACGACCCGGACATCGAGGTCGATGCCGACTGGTTCGCGCGCAAGATCGCCGCATCGGTGTCGCTGCGTCGCGATGTGCTCAAGCTCGATGAGGTCAGCGACGCCTGGCGCGTGGTGCACAGCGAGGGCGACGGGATCAGCGGTCTGGTGGTCGACCGTTACGGCGATCTGTTGGTGGTCGAGTACTTCAGCGCCGGCGCGTTCCGCCACCGCGAATGGATCTACGACGCGCTGCGTGTGCAGTTCCCCGGTTGCCGCTTCTACGCCTTCGCCGACGAGCATGTGCAGAAGCAGGAAAGCTTCGACTTCCGCGGCACCGAAGCGGTACCGCCGTCGACCATCACCGAGTACGGCATCAAGTTCCGCGCCGATCCGGCCGGCGCGCACAAGACCGGTTTCTTCGCCGACCAGCGCGAGAACCGCGAATGGCTGTCGCAACAGGTCGCCGGCAAGCGCGTGCTCGACTTGTGTTGCAACACCGGCGGTTTCGGCGTGTACGCCAAGGTGCGCGGCGCCGAGGAAGTGATCGGCGTGGACATCGACGCCGACGTGCTCAGCATCGCCAAGGGCAATGCCAAGCTCAACGGCGCCAACGTCAAGTTCGTCCAGGCCGACATCTTCCCGTACCTGCGCGACATGGGTAACGCGGGCGAACGCTTCGACGTGGTGATCCTGGATCCGGCCAAGATGACGCGCGATCGCGAGCAGGTGATCGCCGCGCTCAAGAAGTATCTGGACATGAACAAGCTGGCGCTGGGCGTGGTCAAGCCGGGCGGTTTGTTCGCGACCTTCTCGTGCACCGGGTTGGTCAGCGAAGACCAGTTCCTGGACATGCTGCGCCGCGCCGCGTTCTATGCCGGGCGCACCGTGCAGGTGCTGAAAGTGTCGGGCGCGGGCGCGGATCATCCGTGGCTGGCGCAGGTGCCGGAGTCGCGGTATTTGAAGGCGGTGTTTTGTCGGGTATTGGATTGACGAACCGCTGAGCCGGGTATGCGTTGCCATCATCGCCGATGGCTCCGCTGACGCCGCGCCACGATGAAAAGTGCCCGGACGGATCGACCGGGCCCAAGGACGAAAAACTCAGGATGTGTCATGCGCGATAAACGTTTTTACCGGTGGCTGGCTTTGATCGCCCTGGTGGTGTCCCTGTGCGGAGTCGCCCAGGCGGGGCGGAGCGAAACGATACCGGCCGATGTTCGGATCGATCCGATACTGATCGAAGCGGCCTACCTGTATGGCATCTGCGGCCACCACAGCATGGGCGCACCCCGCGAGCGTCCCGCTCCGGATCGGCCGCCCTCCAGCGCGTATCTCGTATGCCGGACGCTGCCGACCGTTTTGCGGGACGAATTGAAGCGACGTGGTTTCGATATCGAGTTGGTCGAGGCCCCGGGTTCGATCGACGACAAGGATTACCCGGACAACGCCAGCGCGTTCTGGCGCGCGACCCAATCCGCGGCCGAATACAACAACCGGTATCTGCTGAGCTACAACGGTTATCTGTTGTCGCGGAGCGGGCCGAGCGAGATCACGTTGTCGCTGTACGCGCCGGGGGACCGGGCGTCACTGGGCGAGGTGACATTGGAAAAAGCGCATATCACCACGACGCAAGTCATGGGCTACGTGCAACAGATTCAGCTCAAGAGCGTGGAAGACATAGCGACCATCGTGGCGAATACGCTCGAAGCGCGGTGCGCCAAAAAAGGGTTATTTGACTTCTGCCCAGAGCGGGCGCGGATCAAGCCTCCGCGCAAATGACGGTCTGAGCGATGGGCCGCGACGCGGCCCGGGCGCCACGGCGAGCGTCGTACCTCCGACATGGCGATCGAGGCGCTTGGCGAGGGTTGCAGCGCGAAGCTCCATCGCGACTCAATCCATCAATTGAAGCCCGGCGACATGCCGTGCCTTGAACGCGTCGGGCCGATACGAAACCTCGCGCGCCAGCGCATCGAGGAAGCCGGGCTCTTGCAGGCGCGCGCGTTCGGCCGCGTCGAGTTCCAAAATCAGTTCGTACATGGCGACGGTGCCGCACAGCACCGACAGATAACGCCGCTCGCCGTCGGCGTACAGGATCCAGGCCCAATCGCGTTGGTCGATGCGTTGCATTCGGTGTCATCCCACCCTTCAGCTGATCCACAATTCGACGCGGCCGAAGATCTTCCACTGCCCTTGTCGCAGTTCGACTAATGCGACCCAGCCCCTCCCGCCCAAGTTGCCGTACACATGAGCGACATACAGCAAGGCCTGGTCGCCGCGCGCCGATATCACCGGCCGGCTGACGCTGAGGATTCCACTGGCCTGCGGATACGTGCGGTGGAACTCCGGCCAGTCTCCCTTTTTGAAGACAGCCGCCAGGCGCTCGCGGTCGACAGCAATGATGTCGGGCAGCGTGCGGATGTCCAGGGCTTGTGGCTTGGCATTGAAGTGCGACAGTGCATCGACCAACGCCTTGGGCGCGCTCAAGGATCTCGCCAGGTGGTCGGTCGAATCCGGCAGTAACTCCACGCAAGGATCGGAGCTTTGCCGAGGCATGGCGCATACGGCAACGGTAGCGTCTTCCATGACGAGGCGACGTCGCGCCGCGTCAGCAGCGCCGGACGTCGCTTGCCACACCGGTTGCAGATCTTCAACAACCGCGATCAGAATCGCGCGCTGTTCCGTGGCCGTCGCCGCGCGCGGTGGCCCTTCGGATTTGGCGAACGTGTCCGGCTTCAATACAGTGAACGCGACGACGAGCGACACCACGAAAGCGATGCGAGCGGCGTACGACAGCGATCTGGACAGCGACGGAACGCGAGCGCTGCGGCCGCCAGAGACATCGCTCGACGATGGGGAAGACGACGGATTCATGAGCGGACATCCCTGAGCGCTTGTGCTATCGCCGCAGCCTGGGCGGTGGGCCGGACAGTCGGCAATACATCCAACCGATGCGAGTCGGCGCGGGTGCTGTTCAGTCCTTCCACCACAACACCGCCGGCGGATCTTCCGGACGCGCGTGCTCCAAACGTCGCAGCGCTTCCACGTCCAGCCCCGGCAGATGCACGCTCAACGCAGTGGCCACTTCGCGATAGCCCGGCCAATCGGTGCGCAGTTCCAGACTCTCGCCGGCGGCGGTGCCCAGCTCGAGGAACACCAGCTTGCGCTCGACCGTGTCGATCGCATAGCCGTCGATGCCGTCGATGTCGTGCCAGCGGATGCCGTGTACGCGGCCGGCGCCGTCGTCGCGCCAGACGCCGCGCGGGTCGGCGTAGAGCCGGGGATCTTGCGGGTTCATGGCTGCGTCCCTTGCGCACGCTCCGGCGAACGCCGGGCGGTGGATTGGCCAAGATTGGCACAATCGCTGCCGCCGATCCTGTGCCGTATGGAACTCAGCGGGGGTGGCCGGATGGGCATTTGTGACGGGTATCGCTGTTTGCTCTTGAGGGCCGATGGGGCCGCCTCGATGGCGACCTGGATCCTCGCCAGCGCGGGGAGGAGCAGGGTGGGACGTGCTGGGTCCGGGCTATCAGGTGGGTGGCTGACACGACGGGTATCGCCTCGGCTGGCTTGGAAGAATCGCGGTCCGAGGCCGGCGCTGAAGTGTTCCGCCTATGCACGAAGCGTCTGAAGACGGTCTCGTGCCGGCTTCGTTCGACAGGCGTGGCTGCGGCGGGCAAGCGCGAGATGATGAACGCCCACGCCCACGCCGAACCGCCCGTGCGATCCACCCGTCGCGGCACCGCGCGGCAAGCCACGCGCCGTGTCGGCACGGCGTTCGACAACACGCAAGCCCGTCGCAGGACCTGAGACTCATCGGCTTAGACTGGACGCTTAGACTAGGCACGCACTCCGTGTCCGTCTTCAACACGCCCCGATGCGGGCGTCCGGCCACGGAACGGCCCTTCTTCCGCACGTTCCATGAGTCCCTGATGTCGCCGACCGTTGTCCTGATCGCCATTGTTCTCGCGCTGTTGATCGGCGCCGCGCTCGCTTGGCTGCTCGCCCGCGCCGGCGCCGCGCGGGCGCTGGAGGCCGCGCGCGGCGAGTTGGGCGCGCAGTTGAATGCGGCTAACACCGAACGTGCGCAATTGCTGGAGCGCAGCGCGCGGATTCCCGAATTGCAGACCCGGTTGGACGAGGCCGACGCCGTGCGCAATCAGTTGCAGCGCGACAGCGGCCTGCTGCGCGAAGCCATCGGCCGCACCGGCGCGGAACTCGACAAAGAACAGCAGGCCCTGCAGCGGCTGCGGCTGGAGTTCGAGCAGCTCGAACGCGAGCGCGACGCGGTCGCCGCCGAGCTCAGCCGGCGCACGGTCGAAGTCGGCCGGCTCAATACCCAGCTCGACGCCGAACGCAACCAGGCGCAGGAAAAGATCGCCCAACTCAAGGACGTGCGCGACGAGCTGAGCAACCAGTTCAAGAATCTGGCCAACGAGATCCTGGAAGAGAAGAGCAAGCGCTTCACCGAACAGAACCGCAGCCACCTGGGCCTGCTGCTCGATCCGCTGCAGCAAAAGCTCGCCGAATTCCAGGCCAAGGTCGAAACCGTCTACGACAACGAAACCCGCGACCGCACCGCGCTCGGCGAGCAGGTGCGTCAGTTGATGGCCTTGAACCAATCGCTGAGCGAAGACGCCAAGAACCTCACCACTGCGCTCAAGGGTTCGAGCAAGGCGCAGGGCGCCTGGGGCGAACTGATTCTGGAGCGGGTGCTGGAATCGGCCGGCCTGCGCAAGGGCGAGGAATACGACGTGCAGGAAAGCCACGGCACCGAGGACGGCGAGCGCCGTCCGGACGTGACCGTGCACTTGCCCGAGGACCGGCACCTGGTGATCGACTCCAAGGTCTCGCTGACTGCGTACGAAGAGTTCACCAGCGCCGAAGACGAAGACCTGCGCGCGCGCGCGCTCAAGCGCCATATCGAATCGGTGCGCCAGCACATGCGCGGTTTGTCGGAGAAGCGCTACCAGGATCTGTACGGACTGCGTTCGCTGGATTTCGTGCTGATGTTCGTGCCGGTGGAGCCGGCCTTCATGCTCGCGGTGACTCACGACCGCAATTTGTTCATGGACGGCTGGCAGCGCAACGTGTTGGTGGTCAGCCCGTCGACCTTGTTGTTCGTGCTGCGCACCGTCGCCCATCTGTGGCGGCAGGAAGCGCAGAACCGCAACGCGCAGGAAATCGCCAAGCGTGGCGCGCAGCTGTACGACCGGCTGTGTTCGTTCGTGGCCGATCTGGAAAAGGTCGGCGAGCGCATCCATCAGGCGAAAGACAGCTTCGACAGCGCGCGCGACAAGCTCAGCCGCAACAAGGGCAGCGTGATCCGTCAGGCCGAGATGCTGCGCGACATGGGGGTGAAGCCGAACCGGGCGTTGCCGGCGAAGCTGGTGGAGTTGTCGGTGGATGAGGACGAGGCGAAAGCCGACGGCACGGTCCTGATCGAAGCGAACGCGGACGCAAACCCCGACTCCGACGGCGCGCAGCCGATCGAAGACGCAGGGGGTTTGCCTGAGTCGGACGACGCGAAGTAACCCGATGGCGGCGATCGCGCCTATCTGCCTGTAGGAGCGGCGTGAGCCGCGACCGCGAGGCGGCCGGTTGCGTCGTAAGTGGGTTTCGCGGTCGCGGCTCGCGCCGCTCCTACAGGCCGCCGCCCATCGACGCGGCAGCCCAAAGCGAAACGGCCCGGATTCGCATCCGGGCCGTTCGTGTTTTCAGCGAAGCGCTTGGAATCTGTCGCGATCAGCGCACGCCCGTACCGTCGGTCGGCATGATCGGCATCGCATCGGCCGGGACGCTCGGGTTGCTGTCGTCCTGCAGGTACTCGGGCAACTGGGTCTCGCCGTTCTTTTCCATGCGGTCGCCGAAGATCTGGTAGTCGCGGCGCTGCATCCACGAATCGCGGATCAAGGCGTACTCGTCTTCGGCGCCTTCGCGCAGGCTGTCGAGCGGCAGCAGTTGTGCACGCACGTCGACCAGCTGCAAGCCCTGCAGCGGGATGCGGATGCGGTCGCGTTCGATATGGCGCAGCGGGCTCAGCGGTGCGTCGCCGACCATGCCGAAGGTGTCGCGCACGGTACGCGGGCCGAAGAACGGCAGTTCGACATAGCGCGAACGCTTCCAGCCCCAGATGCCCAGGGTCTGGCCGAAGTCTTCGCTGCGGTTGGGCAGCTTGGCGGCGGTGGCCGGATCGAAGATGCCGCCGATGCCGAGCGTGGTGTTGAGCGCGAAGCGGCCCAGCGATTGGAACGCCTGCTTGGGCTTGCCCTGCAGCAGCGCGTTGAGGATCGACACCGGCTGGCCGAGGTTGTTGAAGAAGTTGCTCACGCCCAGGCGGATCGGACGCGGCACCACTTTGGAATAAGCGCGCGCCAGCGGCCGGGCGACGCCGCGGTCCACCGCCATGTTGAAGCGGTGCATGCGGCGGTTGTACTTCTCCCACGGATCGTAGGCGCTGGGCACGTTGGCCGGCGCCGGCAGGGTGGGGTCGGCGACCGGATCGTAGGTCTGGGTGCCGTAGATGTCGTCGAAATCGCGTTCGGCGTCGGTGCGCGGGTCGGTCGGGTCGACCGTGCCGCCGCTCGGCGGGGCGTTGGCCGGGTCGATCTGGGCCAGGGCGTAGTCCAGCGACAGCGGGCTCAGCGCCAGGCCGTCGATGGTTTCGGCGACGTCGAACGCCGGGATGGCCGGATCGTGCGAGCCGTCATCGGCGGCGACCGCGTCGGCGGCTTGCGCATCGATCTGCACCCCGGCAGCGGCCAGCGCGGCGGCGGAGTCGGTCTGGACCGCGGCTGGGAGCGGCTGCATCGGCACCGACCCGGCTTGCGCAGGTTCGATCGCTTCGGCGGCATTCGCCGCGTAGTCGGGTTCGATCGCCAACGGTTCGGCGACGATCGCGGCCTGGGCCGCGGAGACGTCGGCCTGCGCCGCTTCTGCGGTGGCAATGGGAGCCGCAGGGGCCGGGCTCGCGTCGTGCGCGAGAGCCGGGACGGAATGCAGCGCGGTCAGGGCCAGAGCCAGCGCTAAGGGGAGTGCGTGGGGGCGCATGGTTGCAGTCTAGTCTTCCAGGACAACGGTGGGGGCGGCCAGGCCACGTCCGTGGGCGTCAGCGACCGCAACGAAGTGGGTTATGCGACGCCGGTCGCCGGATGGCGCACGATCAGCGACCGAAACCGAGCGAGGCATCGAGCCGATACGCCGCACGCAACTCGGCCAGACCGGCGGGTTCGCCGAGCACGGCCACGTCGGGCGCCTGCGTGGCGAGTTCGGCCAGCAGCGCCAGACCGGCGCTGTCGACCGAGCTCACCTGGGTCAGGTCGAACCGGCGCGCGCCGGCCGCCAGACCGCGCGCTTGCGGCCACAGCGCGGCGGCCGCGGCACGGTCGAGCGCGCCGCCGAACACCAGCGCCTCGCCGTCCCTGCGCACGCTCGCCGCGCTCATCTCAGTTGCCGCTCGCCTGGGCCTGCAGCTTGCCGGCCTTGATGTCGGCGGCGACCTGGGCGATCGACTTCTGATTCAGCGGGGTATCGAACTGGTTGCGGAAGGTCTGCACGAAGCTGACGCCTTCCACCATCACGTCGAACACCTTCCACTGCGCGCCGTTCTTGCGCAGCAGGTAGTCGACCGGAATCGGCTCGCCGCCCTGGCGCAGGAACTCGCTGGAGACCTTGACGATGGCGCCGCCGCGCAGCGGGGTCTCGGACTTGATCCGGACCTGCAGGCGGGTGTTGAAGTCGAGCAGGGCCGAGCCGTAGCGCTGCATCAGGCTGCCGGTCAGGGCGTCGGCGAACAGCTTGACGTCGGCGTCGGAGGCGCCGCGGCCGTGGGTGCCCAGGACCAGGCGCGCGGCGTAGTCGCGGTCGAAGACCTGGTTGAACTCGGTGGTGATGAAGTCGCTGAGCGCGGCACGGTTCTTGTTGAACTCGGCGCGGCGCGACTCCAGGGTCGACAGGATGCGGGTGCTGTTGCTCAGCACCATCGCGCTGGGCGAGCCGGCAGCCGGCGTGGCCTGGCCCGGAGCGACGGTGGCCTGGGCGAAAGCCAGGGAGGGCGCGCCGGCGAGCAGGGCGCAAGCGAGGACGGTGGCGGTCAGGATGCGCTTCATTTCTTGCTCTCGTCGGAGGGGGCGGCTTCGCCCTTGAGGTAGTCGGGGACGGCGGCGTCGGCGGGCTTGGCGGCATCGTTGCCGCCGCTGTTGCCGCCTTGTGCGCCACCGCCGCTGAACATGTACTTGCCGACCAACTGGATCAGGTCGACGGCCGGTTGGGTCAGGTAGATCTCGTCGCCGGGCTTGAGGTCGTCCGGGTCGCCGCCGGGGGTCAGCCCGACATAGCTTTCGCCCAGCAGGCCGCTGGTGAAGATGCCTGCGGCGGTGTCGGCCGACAGCTTGTTGTAGCGGTTGTAGATCGCCAGGGTCACCACCGAGTTGAAGCTCTTGGGGTCCAGCGAGATGTCGGACACTTGGCCGACGGTGACGCCGCCGATCTTGACCGGCGCGTTCGGCCGCAGCGCGCCGATGGTGGTGAACTTGGCCTTGACCTCGTAGCTGTCGCCGCCAAAGCCGAACTTGCCGTTGGTGGAGGCGATCGCCAACACCAGCAGCGAAGCCAGGGCGAGCAGCAGGAACGCGCCTACGGCGAATTCGATGCGGGGACTGCGGACGGACATGGCATCACCTTGGGGATAAAACCCGCGCAGATCAACGCGGTTGTGGAAACGGTATGTCTGAAACGGTGTGGGTGTCGCGAATTTGACTGAAGCCCCTCTCCCGCTTGCGGGAGAGGGATTGGGGTGAGGGCGCGCGGGCAACGCGCAGCAACCTCACTCTTGCCCTCATCCGCCCCCGCCTTCGCGGGGGCCGGCTCTGACGGGCGCCTTCTCCCGCAAGCGGGAGAAGGGAACAGCTTTACTTGAACAAAAACGCCGACATCACGAAGTTGAACATCAGCACCAGCAACGAAGCGTTGACCACCGCGCGGGTGGTCGCCACCGAGGTGCCTTCGATGGTCGGCTCGGCATGGAAGCCGACATAGGCCGCGACCAGCGCCGCGGTCCCGCCGAACACCGCCGACTTCACGAACGCCATCAGAAAGTCGTTGTGGAAATCCACGCTGTCCTTGAGCACCTGCCAGAACGTTCCGGCCTCCAGGCCGATCACGTGCACCGACTCGAAGAAACTGGCGGTGATGGCGAAGCTGCAGAAGAAGCCGGTCAGCAACGGTACGCACAGCACCGCTGCCCAGAACCGCGGCGCCACCGCCTTGCCGACCGGGTCGATCGCCATCAGGCCCAGCGCGGTGATCTGGTCGGTGGCGCGCATCAGCCCCAGTTCGGCGGCGATCGAGCTGCCGGCGCGGCCGATGAACAGCAACGCGGTCAGCACCGGGCCCAGTTCGCGGTACAGGCCCAGGCCCAGCATGGCGCTGACCTGGTTGGCCGCGCCATAAGTATCGAGTGCGCGGTAGCCCAGCAAGGTCACCGAAAGTCCGACGAACGCACCGCCAACGGCAATGATCGGCAGCGAACGTGCGCCGATCTTGTAAATCTCGCGAATCAGCTCGCGGAAAAAGTCCAGGGTCGGCTTGGACGCGCGCAGCACCGACAGCGAGAACAGGCCGGCGCGGCCGAGCGAGCGGGTCGCTTCAATGAAGGGCATCAGGCGGCCTCCGAGGTGCGCGGCGCGGCGTCGAAGCCGATCGGGCCGTCGGGCTCGCCGCGCAGGAACTGGCGGACCAGCGGGTCCTGGCTGTGTTCCAACTGCGCCGGCGTGCCCGAGAACACGATGCCGCCATTGGCGATGACGATGGCGTGGTCGGCCACCGGCAGGGTTTCGTGGACGTGGTGGGTGACTACGATGCTGGTCAGGCCCAAAGTGTCGTTGAGCCGGCGGACCAGGCTCATGACCACGCCGGAGGCGATCGGGTCCAGGCCGGTCAGCGGCTCGTCGTAGATCATCAGTGGCGGGTCCAGCGCCAGTGCGCGCGCCAACGCGACGCGGCGGGCCATGCCGCCGGACAGCTCGCGCGGGTAGGCGTCGGCGGCGGCGCTCAGGCCGACCGCGTGCAGCTTCATCAGCACCAGCCGCTGGATCAGCGGATTGGGCAGCCTGGTGTGCGCGCGCAGCGGCAGGGCCACGTTCTCGGCGGCGGTGAGGTCGGTCAGCAGGCCGTTGCCCTGCAGCAGCACGCCGATGCCCTTGCGCAGCTCGAGCAGGTCGCGCTGGTTCTGCGGCACCTGTTGGCCGAGCACCTCGACCTTGCCCGCGGCCGGCGCCAGCTCACCGGTCAGCGCCGAGAGCAGGGTGGACTTGCCGCTGCCCGAAGGGCCGAGCACGGCGACGATGCTGCCGCGCGGCACCGACAGATTGATTCCGCGCAGCACGCTACGGCCACCGCGATCCAGGCGCAGGTCGGTCAGGCGGACGATGGGCGATGGCGTCGTCATGCGGGAGGCATCCGGTGCGGAACCAGCGGAGAAGTTAATGGCTGCAAAACGGCGCAGCTTGGCGCAGCGAGGCTGAACAGGGTTGGAGCGTGAAGCATTGTCGCAGCTTAGCCGGCTGGGCCGGCTCGTGCGGGCGAGTGCATCGCCGGTCCGGGGCGGTGCTTGGATTCGGAGTGTGATGAGGAGCGATTAAAACGGGTTTAAGTGGGTGGACGTGTGAGCACAAGGAAGTAAATCGCCTTGGCCCCCTTTTCTAAAGGGAACCGATCGCCGCGAATCCATGACCGCATGGAGGCAGGGCGCGCTAATGAGACGCGTCGGTCTTCTACCCAGGCTTTGCTGTTTCGATTCGTCCCGTCCCTTTGAAAAGGGGGCAGGGGGATTTGCTCTTAGGCCGCGCACCCACAACCGCCACACCGCACCACGCCGCCCATCGCGCGCATGCGGCAAGATGTCCGAATGCCCGCGCACCCCGATTTCCGTCTCTATCACTCCAATGCGCTGGACGTGCTGGCCGGACTGTTGGCGCAGGAACTGCGCACGCCCGCGCCCGGGCAGGCCTTGCTGGCGCCGGACACGATATTGATTCCGCAGGTGGCGATGCGGCGCTGGTTGCAGGCCACCTTGGCGCAGGCGCACGGCATCGCCGCCAATCTGGAGTTCCTGACCCCGGGCGAATTCGTGCAGCGCGCGCTCGAGGCCAACGAAGCCGACGGCGCGGCTGCGCGCGAGGACGATCTGGACGCGGCCGCGCTGCGCTGGCGCGTCTACGCCAACTTGTCCCAGCCCTCGCAGTTGCGCGAGCCGGCGTTGGCGCCGTTGCGCGCGTACCTGGACGGCGACGACCCGATCAAGGCCTGGTCGCTGTCGGGCGAGCTGGCCTCGTTGTTCGAGAAATACCAGGCCTGGCGCCGCGACTGGCTGCTGGCCTGGGACGCCGGCCGCGAGCGCAACGACGCCCAGGCCGCGTTGTGGCGCCGCGTCGCCGCCGGACGCCGCTACCGCGCGCGCCGCATCGACGATTACCTGGCGCGCTTCGGCGGCGCTCATGCAGGCGAGCCGGCGATTCCGCGCGGCCTGCCGCCGCGTTTGTTCGCCTTCGCCACGCTCAACATCTCGCCAGACGTGCTGCGGGTGATCGCGACCCAGGCCTTGGCCGGCAGCCTGCATTTCTATCTGCCCACGCCCACGCGCAAGTACTGGGGCGATCTGGGCAGCCTGGCCGAACGCCTGCGCCAGGGCGAAGCAGCCGCGTTCGGCGAGGATGAGAACCCGCTGCTGCAGGCCTGGGGCGCGGCCGGCCGTGACTTTATGGCGGTGCTGGGCGGCTACGAAGTGGTGCATCCCTCCGGCGAGATCGCTGCCTACGCCGACCCGGAAGACAGCCGCCACGACGATCCGGCGCGCGACAGCCTGCTGCAACGCCTGCAGCGCGATCTGTTGCACCGGCGCGCGCTGCCGGCCGCGCCGTGGCGCGACTCGCTCGATCGCCAAGATGCCAGCGTGCAAGTCCACGCCTGTCACACCCGCCTGCGCGAAGTGCAGGTGCTGCACGACCAGTTGCAGGCGCTGCTCGACCGCGATTCGCCCGAAGGCCGGCGTTTCGATCCGCCGCTGCAGCCGCGCGAGATCGCCGTGCTGGCGCCCGACATCGATCCTTACGCGCCGCACATCGCCGCGGTGTTCGGCGGACTCGCCGGCCGCCCGGGTTTCATCCCGTATGCGCTGGCCGACGTCAGCCCGCTCGCGGCCGAGCCGCTGGCCGAAGTGTTCCTGCGCCTGCTCGCCCTGCCGGTGTCGCGCTTCGGCCTGAGCGAGATTCTCGATCTGCTGGCGACGCCGGCGATCGCCGATCAGGCCGGCCTGGACAGCGCCGGCCTCGATCGCCTGCGCACCTGGCTCGGCGATGCGGGCGCGCGTTGGGGCATCGATGCGGCCCATCGCAGCCGTCACGACGCGCCCGGCGACGACGCCTACACCTGGGCGTTCGCGCTGGACCGGTTGCTGATCGGCCACGCCTGCGGCGATGAAGATACGGGCGATCGGTTGGTCGCCGGCATCGCGCCGTACGCCGAACTCGAAGGCGCGTCGCTGGATGCGCTGGACGCGTTGATCCGGCTGCTGCGCGTGCTCGCCCGCTTCGAACGCGGCCTGGCGGCGGACTTGAGCCCGACGCAATGGGCCGACCGCCTGCTCGGCCTGCTGCGCGCGCTGTTGCCCGAGCGCGCGCGCGATAGCGCCGATCAACGCACCTTGGAGCGGCTGCGCACGCTGATCGAAAGCTTCGCCGCCGACTCCCTGCGCGCCGGCTTCGACGGCACGGTGCCGCCGGAAGTGGTGCGCGCGCATTTCCGCGCCGCGTTGGCCGAGGCCGACACCCGCGCGCCGCTGCTCACCGGCGGGGTCAGCTTCGGCCGCATGGTGCCGATGCGCCTGATTCCGTTCCGGGTGATTTGCCTGCTCGGCATGAACGACGGCGACTATCCGCGACGCGATCCGGCCGGCGGCCTCAACCGCCTGGCCGCCGAACTGGGCACCGCCGCGCGCCGTCACGGCGACCGCTCCTTGCGCGACGACGACCGTTTCTTGTTCCTGCAATTGTTCGCCGCCGCGTCGGACACCTTCTATCTGAGCTACCTCGGCGCCGATCCGCGCGACGGCAGCCAGCGGGAACCGTCGACCCTGGTGTCCGAATTGCTCGACGTGATCGCGCGCTACCACGCCGACCCGGCGCGGGTGCGCGCGCAGTTCACCGTGCGCGAGCCGCTGCAGCCGTTCGCGCCGGCCGCGTTCGGCGCCGGCGCCGATGCGCGCGGCGACGCCGAACCGCGCCGTTTCAGTTATCGCAGCGAGTGGCGGCCGGCGGTGGACGCCGGCGCGCGCGCGCAGCGCGGCGAACTGGGGCCGTGGCTCAGCGATCCGTTGCCGCCCGACGGCGAAGCGGCGGGCGAGGGCACGATCAACTACCAGGACCTGCGCAGCTTCCTGCGCGATCCGCCCAGCGCCTTCCTGCGCCAGCGCCTGGGCCTGAAGCTGCCGGAAGAAATCGACGCGGCCGACGATGTCGAACCGCTGGTGCTGCCGGGGCCGGGATTGTTCCGGCAGCAACTGCAGCGCGCGGTGTTCGAGGACGTGCTGGCCGGCGACGGCGCGATCGATCGCGAGCGCCTGCAGGCCTCGCTGCGCGCGCGCGCGTTGTTGCCGAGCGGGCCGCTGGGACGGCGCCAGCTCGATGCCTTGCTCGCCCAGGTGCGGCCGTACGCCGATGCGTTCGCGCGCTGGCGTGGCGGACCGCCGCAGGCGCTGCCGTTCGAACTCGATCTGGGCGATGCGCGCCTGCTCGGCCGGCTCGACGACGTCTATCCCGGCGGCTTGGCGCGGCTGCGCTTCGACACCTTGCACGGGCCCTCGCAGATCGCCCATGGCCTGGACTGGCTGGTGTTGTCCGCGCTCGGCGATCCGCGCCCGCTGGCGCAGTTCGCCCAGGCCACCGACGGCCCTGGTCCGCATCTGCGCCCGGCGTTGAGCCCGGACGCGGCCAAGAGCGCACTGCGCGCCTTGCTGCGTTTGCGCGATTACGGCCTGCGCATTCCGCTGCCGTTCCTGCCGCGCGCCGGCTGGCTGTGGTACGAAGCCGCCGCGCAGAACAAGGACGGCTGGTACAAAGCCGAAGCGCAATGGCACGGCAGCGCGCGCAGTTGGGGCGAGGCCAGCCCGCCCGGCGTGCGGTTGGCGCTGCGCGGACGCGATCCGTTCGCCGATGCCGAACTGGGCGAGGAATTCCGCGAGATCGCCAAGCGCGTGTTCGACGCCGTGGTCCACGGCCGCGATGCGGACGAGGGCGCATGAACGCCGTCCGCGATCCCTTCCTCGACCTGCCGCTGGACGGCCTGCGCCTGATCGAGGCCAGCGCCGGCACCGGCAAGACCTACACGCTGGCGACGCTGGTCGCGCGGCTGGTGATCGAGCGCGGTCTGCAGGTCGGCGAGATTCTCGCCGTGACCTTCACCGACGCGGCCACCCAGGAACTGCGCGAGCGCCTGCGCCGGCGTCTGTTGTTGGCCGCGCGCATCGCCGCGGACGATCCGGCGCTGCCGGCGCTGCCGGCGCACGGCGACGACGCCGAACGCGCGATCACCCGCGCGCTGGTCATCGCCCAGGCGCAAACCGAAGGCGCCGCGGCCTTGCGCGTGCGTCTGCAACGCGCCGCGCGCGAGATCGACCTGGCCGCGGTGGTCACCATCCACGGCTTCTGCGCGCGGGTGCTGGCCGAGCATGCGCTGGAAACCGGGCAGCCGTTCGCCGCGCCGGAGATGATCGGCAGCGAGCGCGAACTGCTCGACGAGATCGCGGTCGATCTGTGGCGCGCATTCGGTAGCGAGACCGGCGACGCCGAACTGCTGTCGTTGCAATGGCCGGGCGGACCGGCCGCGTTGGCCTCCGATCTGGGCGCGCTGTTGCGCACGCCGCGGCTGCTGCCGCCGGCGCCGCCGCGTTCGGACGATCCGTTGCCGGCGTTGATCGAGGCCGGCGCCGCCCTGCGCGCCGGGTTTCGCGAACACGGCGAGGAGGCGTTCGCGCGTCTGGACGCGGCGATCGCCGCCAAGGTGCTCAACGGCAACAGTTACCGCGCCAACCTGCCCGGCGAGTTGTGGACGGCCTTGAATCAGTGGTGCCTCAACGACGACCTGGCCCAGGCGCCCGACCCGCGGCTGGAAAAACTCACGCCGGGCGCGCTGGCCTCCAAGACCAACAAAGGCAAGGAGGCGGCGACGCCGGTGTCGCCGTTGTTCGAGGCGGTGGCCGCGTATCTGCAGCGCGCGCAGCAACGCGCGCAATGGCTGGCCGGCCAGACGGTCGCCCTGGTCCACCGCGTCCGCGACGCCGCGCGCGAACGCCTGAGCGAACTCAAACGCACCCGCCGGGTGCAAAGCTTCGACGATCTGATCGCCGAACTCGCCCAGGCCTTGCAGGGCGAGCACGGCGAAACGCTGGCGCAGCGTCTGCGCGAGCAGTATGCGGTGGCGCTGGTCGACGAGTTCCAGGACACCGATCCGCGCCAATGGATGATCTTCCAGCGCGTGTTCGGCGCGCGCGCCCTGTTTCTGATCGGCGATCCCAAGCAGGCCATCTACGGTTTCCGCGGCGGCGATGTGCACACCTATCTGTCGGCCGCCGCGCAGGCCGAGCCGGCGCCGCCGCTGGAGCACAATTTCCGTTCGCGTCCGGCGGTGCTGCGCGCGATTTCGGCCTTGTACGCGCAGGCCGGCCAGGCCGCCTTCGTCGATCCGCGCATCGGCTTCCGCGAAGTGCAGGCCGGCGGCGCGGTCGCCGACGCGGACTTGCAGCGCGGTGGCGCGCCGGCGCCGGCGTTGACCGTGCGTGCGCTGCCCGAGCCCGACGGCGGCGGCTCATGGAAGTCGCCCGAATCGCGCGAGCTGGCCGCGCGCGCCTGCGTCGCAGCGATCCACGGCTGGCTGCGCGACGCCGGCGAAGGCCGCGCGTCGATCCAGGGCCGCGCGTTGCAACCGGCCGACATCGCCGTGCTGGTGCGCAGCCACGACGAGGCCTCGCGTATCCAGCAGTCGCTGATCGCCGCCGGCATTCCCGCGGTCGCCGCCGGCCGGCGCAGCCTGTTCGCGACCGAACAGGCGATGGAGATCCTGGCCTTGTTCGATGCGTTGCTGCATCCCGGCGATGGCGGCCGCCTGCGCGCGGCGCTGGCGACGGTGTTGATCGGCCTGGACGGCACGGCGATCGCGCGCTTGAGCGAAGACGAAAACCTGCAGCGCGATTGGCAGCTGCGTGCGCTGGCCTGGCGCGAGCGTTGGCAGCGGCACGGGCCGTTGGCGTTGATCGCCGATCTGTGCGCCGAACAGGCACCGCGTCTGTTGGGCTTGAACGACGGCGAGCGCCGCCTGACCAATCTGATGCAACTTGGCGAAACCTTGCAGGAGGCCGATGCCCGTTCGCTCGGCCTGCACGGTTTGCGCGATTGGCTGCGGTTGCGCATCGCCGAGGCCGACGACGGCGACGAGAAGCAACAGCTGCGTCTGGAGTCCGACGCGCACCGGGTGCAGATCCTGACCCTGCACAAGAGCAAGGGCCTGGAGTTCGGGCTGGTGTTCATGCCGTTCGTGGCGATCGGCCGCGAACCGCGCGGCGGGCGTTGGTGCGAATACCCCGATCCGCGTTACGGCCGGGTGTTGCAATTGCAGACCGAAGCGACCGGTACCGACGCGGAGGTTCCCGACTGGAGCGTCGCGCGCGAACGTGCCGCGCTGGAAGCGCGCGCCGAGGATGCGCGGTTGCTGTACGTGGGCCTGACCCGCGCGCGGCATGCGTTGTGGATCGCAAGCGGTCCACTGTATCTGGCCGCGCTGTCGCCGTTGTCGCCGATGCTGAGCGATCTGGATGCCCTGGCTGGCGCGCATCCGGGCGAGATCCTCGTCGACGCCGCGCCGCCGGAACCGCCGCCCGCGCCGCTGCCGGCGCCCGCCACCGGCGTGGTGCCGCCCGCGCGCGAGGCGCGCCGTGCGGTACCGCGCGATTGGTGGGTGTACAGCTTCACCCAACTGACCAATGAAGACGACGGCATGGCCGCGGCCGTGCTGGACGAGCGCGGCGCCGAGGACGAACCGGAGACCGCGGTGGTGCCGGCGACGCCGTTCGACGCGCGCTACTCCGGCAGCCGCTTCGGCAACGTGGTGCACAACGCGCTGGAGCGGGTGGATTTCGTCCAGTGGCGCGATTGGCAACCCGAACAGCCCGCGCCCGAAGCCGCGATGGAGGTGTTGGCCGCGGCGATGCGCGCGGAGGGCTACACCGAGTCCGACATCGACGAGGGCCTGCCGCTGCTGACGTCGCTGGTGGGCATGACCCTCACCGCGGCGCTGCCCGAAGGCGCGCGCCTGTGCGAGGTGCCCGAGCGCGACCGCCGCAACGAAATGGAATTCCACTTCGCCCTGGAACAGGTGCCGGTCGACGCGTTGCTGGCGACCCTGCACGCGCACGGCTGGTTGCGCGAGCGCCGCGCTTTCGGCCTGCGCCGGCGGCTGGAAGGCTTGATGACCGGCAAGATCGACCTGATCTACGCCTTCGACGGGCGCTATTACGTGCTCGACTACAAGACCAATCGCCTGCCCGAATACACCGCCGCGCAGGTCGAGCGGGCGATGAGCGAAAGCGAGTACACCCTGCAATCGTTGATCTACACCATCGCCTTGCACCGTTGGCTGCGCTTCCGCCTGGGCGAGGACTACGACTACGCGCGCGATTTCGGCGGCGTGCGCTATCTGTTCTGCCGCGGGCTCGACCGCGAAGACGCGACGGCGGGCGTGCACGCGGACAAGCCGTCGCGCGAACTGGTCGATGCGGTCGACGCGCTGTTCGCCGGGATGGCGCCATGAGCCTGCTCGATACGCTGTATCGCGAAGGCGCGCTGCGCACGGTCGACCATGCGTTGGCCCAGGCCCTGCGACGGCTCGACCGCGACACGCCCGATGCGGTGCTCGCCGCCGCGGCGCTGGCCTCGCAGGCGATCGCGCGCGGCCACGCCGCGTTCGACCCGCGGCGCCCGCAACTGCTCAGCGAGGCCGCGATCGAATGGCCCGAGGGCGAACAATGGCTGGAGGCGCTGGCCGCTTCGCGCTGGGTCGCCACGCCGCAGGCCGAGCAGGCCGCCGATGCCGGCGCGCCGTTGGTGCTCGAACGCGGCCTGTTGTATCTGCGCCGTTATCGCGAGTACGAACGCCGTTTGGCCCAAGGCCTGCGCCGGATCGCCGCGTTCGAGCCGCCGCCGGCCGATCTGAACACGCTGGCGCCGATGTTCGCCGCCCTGTTTCCGCAGGCGCGCGACGACGACCGCCAGGCGCGCGCCGCGGCATTGACGTTGTTGCAATCGCTCTTGCTCGCCACCGGCGGGCCGGGCACCGGCAAGACCACGACCATCGCGCGCCTGTTGGTGTTGCTGATCGCGCAGGCGCGCCTGGACGGCGTGGCGCCGCCGCGCATCGCGCTGGCCGCGCCGACTGGACGCGCGGCCGAACGCATGGCCGAGAGCCTGCGCTCGGCGAGCGAGCGTCTGCGTGGACTCGACGGCATCGAAGACGCTTGGTGCGACGCCTTGCCGCAACACGCCAGCACCTTGCATCGCCTGCTCGGCAGCGTGCCCGACAGCCCGCGTTTCCGTCACGACGCGCGCCATCGGCTGGCGTTCGACGTGGTCGTGGTCGATGAGGCCTCGATGGTCGATCTGCCGCTGATGTGCAAGCTGGTCGAGGCCGTACCGCAAGGCGCGCGGCTGATCCTGCTCGGTGATCGCGATCAGCTGCCGTCGGTGGAGGCCGGCGACGTGCTCGCTGCGATCGTCGACGCGGCCGGCGACGACGACGGCGTGCCGGCGCCGCTGGCCTCGCGCCTGCAGCCGCTGCTCGGCGATCTGCCCTCGCGCGCCGAGCCGGCGCCGTTGAGCCCGTACCGCGTGCATCTGCGTCGCGGTTATCGCCAGGCCGACAGCCTCGACTTGGCGCCGCTGGCCGAAGCCACCCGCACTGGCGACGCCGACGCCGTGCTCGCCTTGCTGCGCGGCGGCGCCTTGGCCGGCGTGCATTTCCACGAAGACGTGTACGACCCGCTGATCGGCGCCGGGCGCGAGCAATTATTGCCGGCGTGGCGCGCGATCGGCGACGCCGCCGATCCCGCGCAAGCCTTGCAACGCGCGGCCAAATTGCGTCTGCTGACCGCGCTGCGCGACGGCGGCCAGGGCGCGGCGCCGTTGAATGCGCGCATCGAGGAAGCCTTGGCCGGCCTGCATCGCTCGGCTTACTTCCACGGACGCTTGTTGTTGATCACCGAGAACAGCTACCGCCACGGACTGTTCAACGGCGATATCGGCGTATGCCTGCGGCCGCGCGACGACGACGGCCGCGACACGCCCGGCGCAGCGACGGTGGCCTGGTTCGCCGGCGGCAGCGACGGCGTGCGCGGTTTCCACCCCTCCGCCTTGCCCGCGCACAGCGGCGCATTCGCGATGACCGTGCACAAATCGCAAGGCTCGGAATTCGACAGCGTCTGGCTGCAACTGCCGCGCCAGGATGCGCGCCACCTCTCGCGCGAGCTGCTCTACACCGGCATCACCCGGGCCAAACGCGAACTGCATCTGGCCGGCGGCGAAGCGGTGTTGCGGCTGGCCTTGTCGCGGCATGCGGCGCGGGTCTCGGGCTTGTCGTGGCGGTTGGCGGAGGGCTGAGCGTTCGCCGGGAGGATCTGTGAATCTTGCCGGTGCTTCTTTTGCGGGTTCGCGCATGAAGCGGTGGCGATGCGAAGCGCGTCCAGGAAGTCTCTGTAGGGCACGCTAATGCCGCCGTAGTCTTATGCGAGGGAACCATCGGCAATTCCTCCGTGTCGTTGCCAGAACCAGATCCGACTGAGTGGTTTGTACAGCCAACTATCGTGGTCTTCGATTCATCGCCAAGATTGCCTCTCGGCATCGCTGATGAATATCCGTATCTCGACACGACGCGAAATACGACGCTCGCCTTCCGTGTATGCGGCTCCGGGACCCATATATGGTCCTTGGCTCTTCGGTATGAGGCTCGACTTGGGTACGCCGTGTTTGATTAACCAATCGACGACCGCGGTGGCTCGACGCTGAGAAAGCCTGTCGCATTCAACGGCTGCGCATTCCACGTCGTCGGTCGATCCGATCACATTGAACTGTTTATTGCTTATGCGTTTTATCAGCTTTGCGTTTTCTCGCATCTGCTGAAGAGCAATGTTGGGTTCCAATAGAGACTGGAACAAATCATCGCCGATGCCTGGGCGGCCGCTTTTGAACTGCACAGTCTGCAATTCGGGGCTCTCCATGTGGAGGATCTGCGAGCCCTTCCATTGCGACGTTTGCGAATTGGCGCATGAGACGGCGATGAGACACAGTCCGACCCGAAAAGCGATAGTCAAATGTTCGCGCATGCCTAGTCGCATCATGTGGCGGTAACCGGATGCGTGCTCGATCGCACAGGCCGCTAAGAAAGCAAAACCAGCATAATGCGGATCACTTTTCCTGGTCCCCCTCGGTCACCACTATCTGTATGTCGGCGCGACGTGATATGCGGCGATTCCTTTCGGTATGCGGACCTGCGAGGCCCATGTAAGGGCCGCGTGCTTCCGGTATCAACATCGAAGCGGGAAGACCTTGTCGAATCAGCCAGTCTATCAATGCTGATGCCCGGCGTTGAGAAAGCTGGATGCACTCGTCGCCGGCACATTCTCTATCGTCTGTCGACCCGATGATCTTGAATTTTTCCGAGGGCAGGCGTTTGAGCAATCCCAGGTTGTCTCGCATCAACTGAAGAGTGATCTCCGGGTGTTGCACGGATTGGTCGAGATCTTCACCGATCCTGGGGCGGCCGCTTTCAAACTGCGCAGCTTTCAGTTCGGGACCTTCCAGATGAAGGATATCCGACCGGGGCGTACGTTCCACGGCTGTGTTCACGCATGAAGTCGTGACAAGGGAGAGGCCGATCAGGAAAAACGCAAGCAGTGTCTTGCTCATGGCGATTCGCATCCTCCGGCCGCGCAACTCGTGCCGACCGAAAATCTGGCCTGTGCTTTAAGCACGTTTTCGTCGATGCCCCCGTTACGGGGATCCCACGCGTTGTTTGACTGATCTAACCAGCCACTGGCTTTCTGATAGATAGCGGCCGCTCGATAACCTTCGACTTCTCGATTCATACGTGTTATCGATTCTTTATTGGCAAAGCGCAACGCATGATCGGCTTCGTGCGTAATATTCCTGGCCAGAGCATTTTCTGTATTTTCCTGGCCGCTGGCCCCGTTTCCTTGCCAGGCCTCTCGTTTCGCTTTGTTCTCGTCGAGCACAAGATCGCCTCTGACATCAACGTATCCAGATGCCCCCGCTGGGGCGGGACCGAATTTGATCACCACTTTATTGTCGGGTGCGTTGTAATCGCCAATGTAATTTCGAGCTCCGTTGAGCTGTGTTCGCTCTTGCGGCGATAGGTTGTTGTTCTTTAATGCCGTATCTATGCGTCGCGCCGCAGCTTGCGCCACGGCGCACCGGGCGCGCGAGCCTTCGCAAAACCATCTTCCATCCGGATCGGTGAATCGGTACGGATTGCCCGAGGCGTACCAGTATCGGTTGAAACCTGCCTTGTTGCCGGAATAGGCAGTGACCGGATCCACCGACAGGAATCGGCCAAGAGCCGGATCGTAGTAGCGTTGCTGCATGTGCAACAAGTCGGTGGCGGAGTCGGCGACATGCCCAGTGTATTGCGGGCCGTCGACCGCGGAACGGTTCGTCAGTCGGCCATAAGGCTCGTAGTCATTGGTCTCTATTACGCTTTGATTCGCGTCGGTGATCGCTACAACCGATCCAAGTGCATCGGTATGGACGTACTCGACGACGGTTTGTGCGCGAGCGTTCATTACGGTGGTCGCCAGTTGAGTCAGCAGCCCCAGCGCCAGAATTCCTTTCATGCGTAATCTCCGAGTTCACACCGTGGATCGCGGCGGAACGGATCCACTTGGTTCCGTCGCTGAGCGATGTCGCCTTTAGCGATGATCGCCAGATCGAGTCGCATCGCGCAAGCAGGCCGTGAAGCGGGACGGGGTGGTAGGTGCCGAACGCAATCAATCGTGGCGAAGTTCGCGTTTAGTTTTGCAACAGAAAATACAAAAAATGCATATAAGAAAGCCGCCTCTTCGCAGAGGCGGCTGGTCATAACGAATGTTCTTGGCGGGTGAGTCGGTGCGCTTAGACCAACGCCGCATCCTCATCGCTCGGCGTGTCGTCCTTGCGCGAAGGCTCTTGCTCCAGGTGCTTGCCGGCGCGCGCTGGCTTGCCCGAGCGCTTGTTGTCCACCGCCTCGGCGATCGCTTCGATCGCTTCGACCACCGGCACGGCGATCGTGCGCGGTTCGCCGGCTTCCTTGGCCAGGCTGTGCGCCAGCACCGCTTCGGCTTCCTCGGAGGCCTTGCGGAAACGCTTGGCGTCCGGGCACAGCACCTGCATGTAGTCGGCGTCGAAGTTCAGGCGTTCGACCAAGAAGTCGACGAAGGCCCGTACCTTCGGCGATTGCACCTGCCCGCGCGGAAACACAGCGTTGAATTCGTATTCCGGCCCGGTCCATCCCGCCAGCACGCGCTGCACGTAGCCTTGTTCGGCGAAAGCCTTGACGGTGACGTCGGCGGCCAGCATCAGCGCCTCGCCGCACAGCAGCGCGCCGCGCAGCGGGCCCGGGTCGTTGGCGACCATCACCGGATCGATCACGTAGTCGACCGTGCGCTCGCCGTCGCTCAACGGCCAGACGTATTCGTTGTTGCGGCGCGACTTGGGCATCGCCAGGGTGCGGTGATGGCGCAGGTCGTCGGGATGCAGCGGTTCGCCGTGGCGGGCCAGGTAGTTGGGGCTGGCGTAGATCTGGGTGCGGAAGATCGCCAGGCGGCGCTTGATCAAGTTCGAATCGGGCAGATCGCCGACGCGCAGCGCGACGTCGATGCCCTTGTCGATCATGTCGACGGTTTCGTTGCTGAGGTTCATCTCCACCCGCACTTCCGGATGGCGCGCGTGGAATTCGCCCAGCAGCGGCGCGATCCAGGTGATGCCGACCGAATACGGCGCGGTGATGCGCAGCCAGCCGCGCGGGCCGCCCTGCAATTGACCGACCGCGCTTTCGGCTTCGGCCAGCTCGCGGGCGATGCGTTGGCAGTGCTCGAAGTAGATGTTGCCGGCCTCGGTCAGGCCGAGCTTGCGGGTCGTGCGGTGCAACAGTTGCGCGCCCAGGCGGGTTTCCAATTCCTGCACCTTGCGGCTGACCGTGGTCTTGGGCAGTCGCAGGACGCGCGCGGCGGCGATGAAGCTGCCGCTTTCGACCACCTTCACGAAGATCAAGGTGTCGTTGAGATCGTGAGCCATGGGGGATGGCCTCCTGGATAGTGAATCGAGTAAGAGACGGCGCGCGCGAATGCGGTTGCAGAAGCTTGCGCTTGAACGATGTAAACGGATGTGGCGATGTGCGGCGAAGTCGTGATCGGGTCGGGCGTTGCGGATCTGGCGTTGCGGATCTGAAGCAGCGAGCGAATGCGTGCGGGTGCGTGCGGGTGCGCCGGCCAGGTGCGGACGAATCGAAGCGAATGAATCACAAGCGGTGAATCGCTCCGGCGCCGCGACCGGTGAGTCGGCGCCGTCTGATCGGTTGCATTGCCGCCGGTTCCGACCGGCCTTGCTTGCTGATGACGCTTGTCACCGGCGTCGGCTGATCTCATCCACTGCCGCCGCCCGGGCTGAAGGCCGACAGTAGCCTCGTCGTCCTGCCAGCACGGTGGAGCCCCTTCCGGGACTCCCGGACCGCCCCTGCTCCTTTGCGTAGGGGCTGCCCCCGGGCCATTCAAGGGGGCCGAAGGGACATTGGACCGTTGCCGGGACAATTATTCCCTTAATCGCGGGCTAATCAAGTGCTGTTCTCATCTCTACTCTGTGCCGCAGATCGACACGAGGTCCCCCGCCATGTTGAGCCCCCGCCAAGCCCGATTCGCTTTTCTACCTTTGATGCTGGTGGCCATGTCCGCCCTGATCGGGCTGGCTGTGGTCGTTTTCCGCCAGGGCCTCGCCCAGGGCGCCGAGGAAGCCTGGATGCTGGCCTGGGTGTTGGCGTTCACCATCGCCCTGCCCGCGGCGATGCTGCTGATGCCCGCGGTGAGCGCTTTGCTCAAGCACTACACCCGGGATGACAAGCGTCATCTGATCGTCCCGGTCGTGGGAGAAAAAGTCCCGGGAGCGGGACAATGAAAGCTCCATTGGTTGTACTCGGTGCCACCGGCGGCGTCGGCCGCGGGGTCGTGCAGGCCGCGATCGACAGCGGCCGGCCGGTCATCGCGGTCGCGCGCCAGGCAGGCGAACTCAAGGCGCTCAAGGCCGGCTACCCCCACGCCGACCTGACCACCATCGCCGGCTCCGTCGCCAACGACGCAGCCGGCGCCAAGCTTGCCCGCGCCCTGCGCAAGCTCGGTCGCCCGCTCGCGGGCGTGGTCGCCGCGGTCTGCGGCAGCGCCGAACGAGGCCGCCTGCTCGATAACCCGGCCGAGTTCCTGCGCCGCAAGCTCGACGAGGATCTGCTCCCCCACCTCGCCGCTGCGCGCCACCTGCTGCCGTTGCTGGCCGAACACGATCGCGGCGGCACCTACGTGCTGATCGGCGGTCCCGGCAGCGAGCATCCGTGGGCCGGTTACGGCCACCGCTCGATCGGCGCGGCCGCGTTGCGCATGCTCGCGCGCGTGCTGCACGACGAAGCGCGCCAACTCGCGGTGCGTGTGCAGCTGTTGGCCGTGGATACGCCGGTGTGCACCGAGTTCAACCAACGCCATTCCTGCCCCGAATGGCCCAGCGCCTTGTCCGTCGGCCAGCGGGCGATGGCCTTGATCGATCACGACATCAGCGAAGAACCGCCCCGGCCGATCGTGCCCTACGCCTCGCGCGTGGTGTCGCCGTCGGTGTTGCCGCCACGGGTTCGCGTCCCTTCGCCGCCCGCCAGCCGCGCCGATGCCGGCGCGCCCGCCAGCCACGCTCCGCTTAGCGACACCGACCCGAACCAACGGCACGCAGCGCCGTCCACTACCAGCCTCGACACCGTACCCAAGACCGCTCCGTCTCCTGCGTGTGCGCAAGATCCGGACAGCGCGTCCGACGAAAAATCGCAACGCTGCCTGCAGGACGCGCGCGCGCTGCTCAAGTCGTTGACTTCCAAGAATCCCAACCAGGAACCCACCCCCCGATGAGCACCAGTCACTTCAATGTCCGTTCCGGCCGACCCGGCCTCGGACTCTCCGTGCTCGCGCTGACCGCGAGCGTCGTCATTGCCCTGGCCGCCGTGGGCTGCGGCAGTCAAGCCGCGACCCCGGAAGGCGCGCCGCCGCCGCCGGAAGTCAGCGTCGCCCAGGTGCTGAGCAAGCAGGTCCGCCAGTGGGACGAGTTCACCGGTCGCGTCAGCGCGGTGGAGTCGGTCGAACTGCGCGCACGCGTCAGCGGCTACGTCGATCGCATCGCTTATAAGGAAGGTCAGGAGGTCAAGAAGGGCGACCTGCTGTTCGTGATCGATCAGCGTCGTTACCGCGCCGAGCTCAACCGCGCCCAAGCGCAGCTGGAACAGGCACGCGCCGAAGCGCGTCTGGCCCAGACCCAAGACAAGCGCGCACAAACCCTGGTCGAAGCCAAGGCGATCTCGCGCGAAGAGTTCGAGACCCGCCGCGCCGCCAGCACCGGCGGCAACGCCGCGGTGCGCGCGGCCGAAGCCGCGGTGGCCTCGGCCCAGCTCGATCTGACCTTCACCGAAGTGCGCTCGCCGATCAACGGCCGCGCCGGCCGCGCGCTGATCACCGTCGGCAATCTCGCCTCGGCCGACCAGACCGTGCTGACCTCGGTGGTCTCGCAGAACCCGATGTACGTCTACTTCGAAAGCGACGAGCAGACCTACCTGCGCTACAACGAACTGGCCCGCAAGGGCGAGCGCGAGGACAACAAGAACCCGGTCCGCATCGGCCTGGCCAGCGAAGCCGGCTATCCGCACCGGGGTACGGTCGACTTCACCGACAACCAGGTCGATCCGCGCACCGGCACCATCCGCGCCCGCGCGGTGGTCGACAACACAGATCGCATCTTCACCCAGGGCCTGTTCGCGCGCGTCCAGCTCGAAGGCAGCGGCGACTTCAAGGCCATGCTGGTCGACGACAAGGCGGTGCTGACCGATCAGGACCGCAAGTACGTGTACGTACTGGGCCCGAAGAACGCGGCGGTGCGCAAGGACGTGGTGCTGGGCCGGGTGATCGACGGCTTGCGCGTGGTCACCTCGGGCCTGGAGCCGACCGACAAGGTCATCGTCCACGGCGTGCAGAAGGTGTTCTTCCCGGGCATGCCGGTGGCGCCGAAGACCATCGCGATGGGCGCACCGGCACCGTTGCCGGCGCCGCCGGGCGCGGCGGCCGGGGCTTTGTGATCGCGACGGCATACGTAACTTAAAGAACCTTCGAACGCCCTGGTTCGTCATCCCCGCGAAAGCGGGGATCCAGGGCCTTTCGGGCGAGAACGTTTGAAGTCGCTGGATTCCCGCGTTCGCGGGAATGACGAGTCGAAGCAAACGCGATCGTAAGGTTTCAAGCAATCAAGGCCCACGCCCCCACGGCGCGTGGCCGGGGACTCATGCGGCTCAACACCGCACCAAGGAATCCGTCATGGACTTTTCCAAATTTTTCATCGATCGGCCGATCTTCGCAGCCGTATTGTCGATCGTGATCTTCGCCGCCGGCCTGATCGCGATACCGATCCTGCCGATCAGCGAATATCCCGAAGTCATCCCGCCGTCGGTGATGGTGCGCACGGTGTACCCGGGCGCCAACCCCAAGGTCATCGCCGAGACCGTCGCCACGCCGCTTGAAGAAGCGATCAACGGCGTCGAGGACATGATGTACATCAAGTCGGTCGCCGGTTCCGACGGCGTGCTGGCGATCACCGTCACCTTCCGCCCCGGCACCGATCCGGACGATGCGGCGGTGCGCGTGCAGAACCGCGTCAGCCAGGCGCTGGCGCGACTGCCCGAGGACGTGCGGCGGCAAGGCGTGACCACGCAGAAGCAGTCGCCTGTCTTCTTGATGGTGGTGCATCTGACCTCGCCCAACGGCAAGTACGACACGCTGTACCTGCGCAACTACGCGCGTCTGCACGTCAAGGATCAGCTCGCGCGCCTGTCGGGCGTCGGCGATGCGCAGATCTTCGGCGGCGGCGACTACGCCATGCGCGTGTGGCTGGACCCGGACAAGGTCGCCTCGCGCGGTCTGACCGCCGGCGACGTGCTGCGCGCCATGCGCGAGCAGAACGTGCAGGTCTCGGCCGGTCAGCTCGGCGCCGAGCCGATGCCCAACAGCGAGTTCCTCACGCTGATCAACGCCAAGGGCCGTCTGCAGAGCCAGGAAGAGTTCGGCAACATCGTGGTCAAGAGCGGCGCCGACGGCGAAATCGTCCGTCTGTCCGACGTCGCGCGTCTGGAACTGGGTGCCGGCGACTACAGCCTGCGTTCGCAGCTCGACGGCAAGAACGCGGTCGGTATCGGTATCTTCCAGTCGCCCGGCGCCAACGCGCTGGAGATCCAGGAACAGGTGATCGCCAACATGGATCGCCTGGCCAAGAGCTTCCCGGAAGGCATCAAGTACGAGGCGGTGTACGACACGACCATCTTCGTGCGCGACTCGATCAAGGCCGTGGTCACCACCCTGCTCGAAGCGATCGCGCTGGTGGTGCTGGTGGTGATCTTGTTCCTGCAGACCTGGCGCGCCTCGATCATTCCCCTGATCGCGGTCCCGGTGTCGATCGTGGGTACCTTCGCCGCGCTGTATCTGCTCGGTTTCTCGATCAACACCCTGAGCCTGTTCGGATTGGTGCTCGCGATCGGCATCGTCGTCGACGACGCGATCGTGGTGGTGGAGAACGTCGAGCGCAACATCGAAGAAGGCCTGAGCCCGCTCGAAGCGGCGCACCAGGCGATGAAGGAAGTGTCCGGGCCGATCGTCGCGATCGCGCTGGTGCTGTGCGCGGTGTTCGTGCCGATGGCGTTCCTGTCGGGCGTGACCGGCCAGTTCTATAAGCAGTTCGCGGTGACCATCGCCATCTCCACGGTGATTTCGGCGATCAACTCATTGACCCTGTCGCCGGCGCTGGCCGCGCGTCTGCTCAAGCCGCACGGCGCGCCCAAGGATGCGCCGACGCGTCTGATCGACCGCCTGTTCGGCTGGATCTTCCGTCCGTTCAACCGCTTCTTCGCGTCCAGCTCGAAGAAGTACCAGGGCTCGATCTCGCGGATCCTCGGCAAGCGCGGCGCGGTGTTCGTGGTCTATGCCCTGCTGCTGCTGGGCACCGGCTTCATGTTCAAGCTCGTGCCGGCCGGCTTCATCCCGCTGCAGGACAAGCTGTACCTGATCGCCGCGGTGAAGTTGCCGGAAGGCTCCTCGATCGCCCGCACCGACGTGCTGTTGAAGAAGGTCACCGACGTCGCCGGCAAGATCGAAGGCGTGCAGCACACGATGGCCTTCCCGGGCTTGAACGCGGTGCAGTTCACCAACACGCCCAACACCGGCGTGGCGTTCCTGCCGCTCAAGCCGTTCAGTCAGCGCAGCCGCAGCGCGGTGGAAATCACCGCTGAGCTCAATCAGAAGATCGCCGGCTTCCAGGAAGGCTTCGCCTTCGGCCTGATGCCGCCGCCGATTCTGGGCCTTGGCAACGGCGCGGGCTACCAGATGTTCATCGAGGACCGCGGCAATCTGGGTTACGGCGCGCTGCAGAACGCGGTCAGTGCGTTCCAGGGCACGGTCATGCAGACCCCGGGCATGGGCTACGCCAACTCCACCTACCAGGCCAACGTGCCGCAGCTCGACGCCGAAGTCGACCGCGTCAAGGCCAAGGCGCAGGGCGTGCCGCTGACCGAGTTGTTCGACACCCTGCAGACCTACCTGGGTTCGGCCTACGTCAACGACTTCAATCAGTTCGGCCGCACCTGGCAGGTGATCGCCCAGGCCGACGGTTCGTTCCGCGACAGCGTCGAGGACATCGCCAACCTGCGTACCCGCAACGACCGCGGCGAGATGGTGCCGATCGGTTCGATGGTCAGCGTCAAGCAGACCTTCGGCCCCGACCCGGTGCTGCGCTACAACGGCTATCCGGCCGCCGACATCGCCGGCGACGTCGATCCGCGCGTGATGTCCTCGGCGCAGGCCATGGACGTGGTCCGGGACGTGACCGCCAAGGTGTTGCCGCACGGCATGGAAATCGAATGGACCGACCTGAGCTATCAGCAGGCCAGCCAGGGCAATGCCGCGTTGATTGTGTTCCCGCTCGCCATCCTGCTCGCGTTCCTGGTGCTGGCCGCGCTGTACGAAAGCTGGACCCTGCCGTTGGCGGTGATCCTGATCGTGCCGATGTGCATGCTGTCCGCGCTGCTCGGCGTGTGGCTGACCGGCGGCGACAACAACGTGTTCGTGCAGGTGGGCCTGGTGGTGTTGATGGGCCTGGCATGTAAGAACGCGATCTTGATCGTCGAGTTCGCCCGCGAACTGGAACTGCAGGGCAAGGGCATCGTCGAAGCCGCGCTGGAATCGTGCCGCCTGCGTCTGCGTCCGATCGTGATGACCTCCATCGCCTTCATCGCCGGCACCGTGCCGCTGGTGCTCTCGCACGGCGCCGGCGCGGAAATCCGCTCGGTCACCGGCATCACCGTGTTCGCCGGCATGTTGGGCGTGACCTTGTTCGGTCTGTTCCTGACCCCCGTGTTCTACGTCGCTCTGCGCAAGCTGGTCGGCAACAAGCTGGTCTCGCACGGCGACCACCACAACGCTTCGGAGACCGTCCATGCGTAATCTCAAACTCCCCGCGATCGCCGTGCTGACCTTGGCACTGGCCGCCTGCGCCGTCGGTCCGGACTATGTCCGGCCGACCCTGGCCACGCCGGACAAGTTCGCCCGCACCGATGCGCAGGCGGCGACCGACGGTAGCGTCGCTCCCGAGCCCGACGCCGAGTTCTGGCGCGGGTTCGACGATCCGCTGCTGACCCGCCTGATCGAGGAATCGCTGTCGGCCAACCACGATCTGCGCATCGCCCTGGCCAATTACGACCGCGCCAACGCCTTGCTGCGCGGCGCCAAGTTCGACCGTTTCCCGACCATCACCGGCAGCGCGAGCGGCAGCGACACGCGTTCGAGCTCCGATCAGATGCCCGGCGTGTCCAATGCCGGCCGCGACAACGAAAGCTACAGCGCCCAGGCCAACGTGAGCTGGGAACTGGATCTGTTCGGGCGCGTGCGTCGCAACGTCGAATCCGAACGCGCCGAAACCTGGGCCAGCGCGGCCGATCTGCAGGCCATGCAGGTCTCCATCGTCGGCGAAGTGGCGCGCAGCTACGTCGAGCTGCGCGGCCTGCAGGAACGCCTGCGGGTCGCGCGCGAGAACGCCGAGAACCAGACCGAGACCCTGCGTCTGGTGCAGGCGCGCTTCGACGCCGGCCGCGGCACCGAGTTCGACACCTCGCGCACCCGGGCCCAGCTCGAAGCGACCTTGGCGCGGGTGCCGAACCTGGAAGCCCAGGTCGCAGTCACCGAGCACCGCCTGGCGGTGCTGACCGGGCAGACGCCCGATGCGCTGGTCGCCGAGCTCAACCAGGCCAGTGCGTTGCCGTCGCTGCCCGCGCGTCTGGATGCCGGCACGCCCGGCGAACTGCTGCGCCGTCGTCCCGACGTCGCCGCCGCCGAGCACCGCCTGCACGCGGCCACCGCGCGCATCGGCGTGGCCACCGCCGATCTGTTCCCGCGCTTCACCCTCAGCGGGCTGATCGGCTCGCAGGCCATCGACACCAGCGCCTTGTTCGAACGCGCCAGCGAGACCCGACTGGTCGCGCTGGGCATCGACTGGTCGTTCCTCGACATCGGCCGCGTGCGTGCGCGCATCAAGGCCGCCGACGCCACCGCCGAAGGCGAACTGGCGCGTTACCAGCAGAGTGTGTTGTTGGCGCTGGAAGACACCGAGAACGCGTTGGTGCGTTATGCGCGCGCCCGGGTCGAGGACCAGCACCTGGAACGCGCCGCGCAGGACGGCTCCAAGGCCGCGCGACTGGCGCGCGTGCGCTACGAAGCCGGCGCCGCGGACCTGTTCGAAGTGCTCGACGCCGAACGCACCCAGCTGCAGGCGCAGGATGCCTTCGCCGACGGCCGTACCCGCAGCGTCACCGGCGCGATCGCCCTGTACAAGGCGATGGCCGGCGGTTGGCCGGGACGCGAGCCGGTGCGCGAGGGCGTGGCGGGTCGCTGAGGCTCTGGGGTGAAGCGGAATCGATAAAGCGGGGTTGGGGAACTGTGGATTCGCAGCGCGACCACCGTTCCCCCGTCGCGCTCTTGTCCCCCGCTCGCGCCCCACCCACTTTCCCTTGACCGACGATCCCCGGGCACGGCGAGGCCCCCTTCCCCTCTCTATTCGCCGTGACCCGTCGTCGGTCTTTTTATTCCCTGTCGGGATTCGCGAGCGCCGATCGCGAGAGCGTCTTCGCAATACGAATCCCGGCACCAGCGTTTTCCTCGGTCCGACGGGCCGGTCGCGGCGCCACCGCGTCGCGGCACTGGGTTCCGACCGCCAGCGGTGAGCCGGCTACGCGACCTGGTAGCGCGCAGCCGCCGCAGGCGACGCGGCCGTCTCGTCGGTTTTTTAGCGACGTCTCGCGGGTACGCCGGCGGCGTCGCCAGTTCCTGCAGCGATCGAATGCGCGCACGAGGCGAAACGGCGGAAGCGATGTTTCGCTTCCGCCGTATTCACCTACGTTGCGAGCCGGACATACTCAGTCGGTCGGAACCGAGAACACCGTCTTCAGGAAGCCCGGCCACGCCGATTCGCGCACGTAGCTGATCGGCCGGTCGGTGTTGCTGACCTTGTAGCCGTCGCTGGAGTAGTCGGAATTGAACTCCTTGGCGCTCTGCGGGAAGAACACCGCCAGACCGGTGTCGCCGTAGAACTTGCTGCCGATCTTGTTGCCGCTGCTGTAGTTGCTCTTGATCGCCAGTTTCAGCGCATCCTGCGCATCGCGCACCGCGGCCTTGCTGTCGGCATCGATCGGCTTGGTCTTCAAGGTCGCCAGCCACGCGCCGATATCGACGCCGTACGAGGTCTCGTACGGCGTCATGGCCTTGCGCGCATCGCGTGCGGCCTGCTTCTCGGCGGTGGTGGTGAGGCTTTCGGCGACCGTATCGAGCGCGTCGGCGACCAGGCCTGTCTTGCTCAGATCGATCGAGGACAACGTGGTGTGGCCTTGCGGACTGTTGGTGTAATAGGCCTTGTAGCTGTCGACCACCCACTGGCCCAGCGCCTGTGCTTCGGTCGTGGCCGGCTGCTTGGCCAGATTGGCGAGGAAGCCGTAATCCCAGCCATCGCCCGGTTCGAGTTCTTCGCTGCCGACCAGGAACTTGGCGCGATCGCGCAGTTCGTAGGCCGGTTCGATCATCGCCATCAGGCACGCGTCGAAAGAAACGATGTCCAGTTTCTTGTCGCCCAGCGCGGTCTTGATCGCATCGGCCACGTCGGCGTTGTAGATGATGTTGTCGGTTTCCTCGTCGTGCGAGACCGAGCGGTGCGTGTTCTTCGCGCCCGGCGCGGCGCGGAAGCCCTGGCCGTGGTTCCAGATCACCAGCATCGTGCGCTTGGCCGGATACTTCTGCGTGCCCCACTGGATGAAGTTCGCCAGCGTTTCCTTATCGCCCATGTCGGTGTTCAACTTGGACTTGCCCAGGTCCATCAGCGCGCCCGCGGCGGTCGGCTTGTCGCCTTTCTTGACCCGGAAGCGCTTGACCCCGGTCCAGTTGCCGTTGCTGTCGTCATAGCCGGCGATGCGGCCGTATTCGACCAGGATGTTGACCTTGTCGGAGCTGCCGACCTTGGCCATCTGATTCCAGTTGTGGACGGTGAACGGTTCCAGATTGTTCTTGCCGTTCATGAACACCAGGATGTTCCACTCGGCCTGGGTGGCTTTCGCAGCGGGTTTGGGCGCCTTGGCGGCGGTCGCCGCACCGCAGCACGCGAATACCGCCGCGGCAAGAAGTGCCTTGTTCAACAGTTGCATCGGTCGATTTCCTGAGAAGGGAGGGAGGCCGCGCGCGCGATGCGCGTCGCGCGCGCGGCGAAAGGCGAACGCGCATTCGCTGTAGATAAAAGCGCGAATGGGCGCATGGTCCCCCTGCCCGATCCAATGGATTTCGGCCTTCTTAGTGTGATCGCGATTGAAGAACTCGTAACTGTGCCGACAAGCGCGAGTGCAAGCGCTTGAGATCGGCGGTTCGAGTTTGGCTCGCATGCACGTCGCACATGCGATCGGCCGCGGCGCCAGCGGCGGTATCGGCCACATCGTCGTTCGCATCCGAATCCGCGGATCGGGCGGTGCGAACCAGTCCAGCGCCTCGGCCGCAGGCACGCGGCCACCAACGGCGGCGCTCGGCTTATGCGCCGACTTGCGCGATCCAATGCCCGAGGTTGTAGTAGTTGCTGACGCGTTCGATCTTGCCTTCGCGAATCTCGAAGAACGCGCCGCCCGGCAAGACGTACCGCTGGCCGCGCGCCTCGGGCAGTCCGTCGTCGGTGTTCAGATACTCGCCGTGCACCACGTACTCGGCCGCGGCGCGGGTGCCGTCGGGCGAGACCATCACCACGATGTCGCGCAGTTGTTCGCGGTAATGCCGCGCCATGCGTTCGAGAAACGCGGCGAAGGCCTCGCGTCCTTGTTCGCGCGCGCCCTGGTTCAGATCATGCGCCACGGTCTCGGCCAGCGTGGCGAGCATGCCGTCCCAATCGGCGCGGTTGAAGGCGGCGTAATAAGACAGCACCAGCTCGGTGGCGCGGTCGTGACTGCGGGTGCCGTCGATCTTCATGAGCTTCATCCTGCGCGATGGGGCGGGGCGGGGACATGATGGCGCATCCGGGCGGCGGCGAGAACGCCGCCACGGAACCGGCGGCGACGGCGTCCCATTGCCAAAGAAAAGGCCCGCGCCAGGCGGGCCTTTCTCGTTTCCGGCGAACCGACCGGTCTTCGCGCCATCGGCCTACCGGTAAGCGCGCACCTGCGGATTCAGACCCGCACCTTCAAGATCAGCACCTTCAAGATCAGCACCTTCAGATCAGCACCTTCAGACAGATCAGCACCTTCAGATACGCACCATCGCGCGCTGACGCTGGCGCAGCAGGCTGATCGTCAGCACCGCCGCCAACAGCGCGGTGGTGACCACGAAGATGCCCACGCCCAGATAGCCGCCGCTGACGCCGCCGGCCAGGGCCGCGGCGCCGGCCTTGTTCGGCACGAAGCTGGCCGCGAGCATGCCGGTGTAGTGCATGCCGCACACCGCCACGCCCATCACCAGCGCGCTGCCGAGCATCTGGCCCCAGCCGCGCAGGTTGAAGGCCAGCCACAGCGCGACGATCGAGGCGACGATGGCGATCGCGGCCGAAGTCATCACCAGGGTACTGTCGTAGACCGTGTCGGCGGGCATCAGCATCGCGGCCATGCCGGCGTAATGCATGCCGGTCACGCCCAGGCCCATCAGCACGCCGCCGACGATCAGCTTGCCCCAATTGAACACGCCGCTGCCGGCGATGGCCAGGCCGGCCATGCACGAGACCACCGCCACCACCGCCGAACCCAGGGTGACGGGCAGGTCGTAGGTGACTTCCACGTTCATGCGGCAGGCCAGCATGGCGATGAAGTGCATCGCCCAGATCGCGCCGCCGCCCATGGCGACGCCGGCCGCGGTGACCGCGCGCCATCGCGTCCCACCGCTGGCGTTGGGGATGGCGATCGCCAATTGCAGGGCGGTGAACGATCCCAGCACCGACACTACATAGGACAAGATGACCAGCAACGGATCGTGGATGCATTGGATGGCATGATCGAGCGGCATGGCGAACCCCCTGAGGTGGATGGGTTGAGCGGCAATGAATCGCCTCGACGCCGTCCCGCGCCGCGGCGACAACGCACGCCGGCGCCTGCCCGGCGTGCTGTGCGCCACGGCAGTCCATGACCGTGGCGATCGACCGGTGGTCCGGTCAGCTTTCGAATTCGAAGCGGCAGGCCTCCGCGCCGGTGTTGCGGCACTGGCTTTCGATCACATGTACGTGCACGCCGTGCTGGCCCTCCAGCAGGCCGCCGAGCATGCCGCGCAGGAAATGGCAGCACTCGCCGCTTTCGCCGCGATGGCAGAAAGGGCTGTTGCGCACCCGCAGCACGTCGTCGTGCAGCTCGGCCTGGACCAGTTGGCGCATCGCCGGCAGGGCGATCCGGCGCACCGAGTCGGCCAAGGGCAGTTGCCCGCCCAGGGCGAAATCGCGTTTGTAGACCCACGCGCCGACGCGCTGGCCGATGTAGCGCAAGGTCGCCTCGCGCTGCGGCGGCGGCAGCTCGCGTTCCAGCGCAACCAGTTGCAGCAGGATGTTGGGATAGTTGCGGGCCAACTGGGGTAACAGAGTTTCCACGCGCTGCGTATCGATCGGCGCAGTCGCATGCCCCGCCGCCGCTCCACCCGTGCCACCACCAGCGGAAGCCACCGCCGCCGCCGTATTACCGCTGCTTGCCGCCCGCGGCGCGGGCGCCGGAGCCGGCGCGCTCGGCGCGGGCTCGTAAGGCGAAGCTTCGAAGCTCTGCACCAGATGGTGCGTACCCAGTTTCTCTTCGAGCATGAGCAGGGATTCGGCCGGACCGCGCACGATCATGACCAGCACCACGCCTTCCTCGCTGTTGAGCATGCGCTGGCGCAGCAACGTGAATCCGTTGGCGATGACCACCTGCCCCAGTGCGAGCAAGAGGCCGTCGCGGCGGTCGGACACCACGCGAAACTCGACATCCACCATTTAGAACTCCCCTGGCCTGTGCGCAGGTCCGTCTTTCCGACTCGTTTGAGTCGCGCACCCTGGCCAAGGCACTGGCGCGCGATGGCGCAGCGTGCCAGCTGCGTTAACAAAAAACATAAACCGAGATCACAGAAAAGCCCGGTTTTTACGCGTTTTATGCGGCTTTACCTATGCGTCGAGAAACACACCGCATAACAAACGCAAAGCGCACCGAAAACCGGTCAAGCGCCGTTGGGCGCGAACCACTCGGCGGCCAGATCCAGATCGACGTTGCCGCCGGAGACGATCAGCCCCACGCGCCGGCCGGCGAACAACGCCGGGTGGGCCAGCACCGCCGCCAGCGGCACCGCGCCGGACGGCTCGACCACCAGCTTCATGCGTTCCCAGATCAACCGCATCGCCGCGATGGCCTGGCGGTCGTCGATCAGCAGAATGTCGCGCAGATGTGAGCGAAGGATAGGAAAGGTGAGCGAGCCCAGTTCCGCGCGCAGCCCGTCGCAGACCGTGTCGGCCTTGCGTCCGGTGATGCGGCGGCCTTCACGCAGGGAGTCGTGGGCGTCGGCGGCACCGGCCGGCTCGGCGCCGTACACCGTGATGTCCGGATCGTGGCCGTGCGCGGCGATCGCCGTGCCCGACAGCAGACCGCCGCCGCTGACCGGGGCGATCACCGCGTCCAGCGACGGCGCGCTGGCGAGCAGCTCCAAGGTCGCCGTGCCCTGACCGGCGATCACCCGCGGATCGTTGAACGGATGCACCAGCACCCCGCCGGTCTGCGCCAGCACCTGCGCGGTGGCCGCGTCGCGCGAGGCCTGATCGGGTTCGCAATGAATGATCTGCGCGCCGTAGGCGCGGATCGCGGCGAGCTTGACCTTGGGCGTGTTGTGCGGCGCCACCACGATCGCGCGGCCGCCGCGCAGGCGCGCGGCCAGGGCGATGGCGCCGCCGTGATTGCCCGAACTCTGGGTGACGATGCCGCGCGCCACATCCGCGTCGCTGAGCGAGAACACCGCATTGCAGGCGCCGCGGAACTTGAACGCCCCGCCGCGTTGCAGGTTTTCGCATTTGAAGTGCAGTTCGCAGCCGGCCAGCGCGTCGATCGCGCGCGATCGCAGCACCGGCGTGACGTGCGCATGCGGCGCGATGCGCGCGGCGGCGGCGAGGATGTCGGCGTAGGTCGGCGCGGTGGTGTCGGGGTCGGTCATGGCGCAAGCGTAGCGCAGTGTGCGGTGGGGCTGATGGGGTAGGAGCAAAAAACGAATCCTCCTGGCCCCGTGAACTCAGCGGTGCGTTGCGGGCAAGCGTGTTAGCACAGCCCTTCGCTTATGTCCCGCAAGCTTTGCTGCACCGGCCAATTCCATCCCTTTAGAAAAAGGGGGCGGCGCTCGCGCAGCGAGCGCGGGGGATTTGAGCTTTTGCCGTTGCCAGCGCGCACCCCGCGAAACCTCAGTCGTGCCGCAGCGCCGCGATCGGATCCAACCGCGCCGCCTGTCGCGCCGGGTACACGCCGAAGCCCAAGCCGACTGCGGCGCAGAACAGCGCCGACAACAACACCGGGATCGGCGCCCACGCCACCTGCCAACCGGCGAAGGCAGCGATCAGATAAGCCAGCAACACACCGAACAACAGCCCCAGCGCCGCGCCCGCCACGCAGATCACCGTGGCTTCGCGCAGGAACTGGGCGATCACGTCGCGCCGGCGTGCGCCCAGCGCGCGCAGCAAACCGATCTCGCGCCGGCGTTCGAGCACGTTGGCCAACATGATGTTCATGATGCCGATACCGCCGACCAGCAGGCTCACCCCGGCGATCGCGCCCATCACCACGCGGAAGATGCGCTGGGTCTTCTGATGTTGCTGGAACAACTGTTGCGGCACCACCAGACGGAAATCGGCCATGCCGGCGTGGCGCTGGCCGAGCACGGTCGACAGCACGCGCGCGCCGGTCGCCAGTTGCGAGGGATCGCGTAAACGCAGCAGGAAGCGGTCGATCTCGTCCTCCTGCGGCTGGAATTTGAAACGCGCTCGCGCGCTGGCCAAGGGCAGATAAACGCGGTTGCTCTCCAGTCCCAACTGCACGCCTTCGAACTGGTCCTTGCTCAGATCGCGGTCGGCCAGCACGCCGATCACTTCCAGCCAGACGTGGTTGACCTTCAGGTATTGTCCGATCGGATTCGCGCCGGGGAACAAGTCCGCGGCCGCCTGATGGCCCAACACCGCCACCGCGGCCAAGGCGCGGTCGTCGGCGTCGCTCAGCGCGCGGCCCTTGGCGATGCGCAGCGATGACAGGGCGAAGTAATCCGGGCTCACGCCGCTGGCTTGCGCATCGCTGCGGCCGCTGTCGCTGAATACCGAATGGGTGCGGATCGGTTTCTCGGCGGCGTAGCGCTCCGCGCCGGGCACCACCGCCAGCGCCGCGTCGGCATCGGCCAGGCTCAGGCCGAGGCTGCGCGCGCGGGTTTCGCGCAGGCTGTTCTCGTCCTGCGGCTTGGCTTCGGCGATCAGATTGTTCAAGCCCAGGCTCTCGACCAGACGCAGCGCTTCGCGCCGGCTGCCTTCGCCGACCGCCTGCATCGCCACGATCGCGCCGACGCCGAAGATCATGCCGAGCAGGGTCAGCAGCGTGCGCAGGCGGCGACGCCACAGTTCCTCGACCGCCTCGCGCCAGATCGACGGCAGCCAGTGCGCGATGCGGCTCATGGACGCGCCGCCTGGTTTGCGCGCGGCGCCGGTGCGGCCGGTGGTTTCGTGGCGGCCTCGTCACCGGCGGGTTCTTTCGGCGCGGGTGCGGTTTCGATCGCGCCGGCCTCGGCCAGCAGCACTTCATCGCCGGGCTTCAGGCCCGACAGCACCTGCGAGCGCGCCGGTCCGCGCACGCCCAGCTTGACCGGACGGCGTAGAAAATCGCTGCCTTCGCGCACTCGCACATAATCGCGGCCGTCGTCGCTGTCGATGGCCACGTTGGCCACGCTCAACGCGCGCGCGTCGAACAAAATCACCCGCGCTTGCAGGCGCTGACCCGGCACCAGTCGGTAACGCGCGATCGCCTCGGCGGGAATCGACGCCTTCATGCTCAGATATTTCACCGGACTTTCCTGGCTGCGCACCTTGGCCGCGCTGGCGACCCAGCTGAGCTTGCTGACGATCTTCTGCTCGGGCCGGCCGACCGGAAACATCTCCACCGCGTTGCCGACGTGCACGCCCTGCGCTTCGATCTGCGGCAGGCTCAAGTCGAGTTCCATCGCCGACGCGTCGGGCAGGCTGCCGTAGTCGAAGCCCGCGCGCAGGGTCGCGCCGACGTTGGGTTTGTCGCCGGACCAGTTGGTCGACAGCATCAGCACGCCGTCGTTGGGCGCGCGCAATTCCAGCGCGTCCAGATCGGACTGGCGGGTTTTCGCGGCGATATCGAACGTCGCGCGCTGCGCATCGAGCACCGCTAGTTCGGCGCCGCCGCGCACGTCGGCCTGATCGCGCTGCCATTCCAGGGTGCCGCGTTTTTCGGTCAGAAAGCGCCGGTCCTGGACCGCGTCGAGCACTTCGTTGCGCGCCATCGTGCTCAGATCGGCGTTGGCGTAACGCTCGGCGATGCCGAGCTGCACCGCGACCTGGGCCAGATCGACCGCGACCTTGCTCTGCGCGGTTTCCAACTCGCCCTGCTTGGCCGCGCGAGCGAGCAGATTGCGCTGCACGTCGATCAGCGTCTGGGCGAGTTCCTGTTTGCCTTGCTCGGCGGAGAAGCGCGCGATCAGATCGCCCTTCTTGACCGCACTGCCTTCCGGCAGCATCCAGTCGACCTGACGCGAGGCCCAATTGCGGCCGGGGACATTGAGCGGGGTGGACTTGGCGGATTTGAGTTCGCCTTCGCCGCGTACGCTGAGTTGCAGCGGCGCCTGCGCGACGGTTTCGGTCGCCGCCGGCGCGGTGTCGCGCGAGCAGGCGGCGAGCCAAACGAAGAGGCAGAGAACCACGCCCGACGCCACAACCCGAACGCAGCGCAAAATCGGCGCAAACCGTTCCGCGAAGCGCGAAGAATCCGGTTTCCGAGCCTCACGATTCGCCCCTGCCGTGACCCCTGCGTTCATCGCCCGGCACTCCGCTGCGCCGCCTTTCCCGCGCCGGATTCGGCGATCTCCACCCGCACCGCCTGCCCGGGCCGCAACGGCGCGCGCGCATCGTCGAGCTGCACGTCCAGATCCAGCACCGGCACCGGTTGCACCTGCGATTTACTGCGCACCGCGCGACCGACCGAGGCGATGCGTCCGCGCAGCACGCTGCCGGCGCCGCCTTCGACCACGATCCGCACCGGCGTGCCGACCCGCACCTTCTGCAGATCGCGCTCGGCCAATTCGGCGCGCACCGCCAGGGTGCTCAGATCGGGAATCTCGGCCACGGTCTGGCCGACCCAGACTTGCGAGCCGACATCGTATTTTTCGCCCTCGAAATTGCTCCGGTGCATCATCAGCCCGTCGCGCGGGGCGATCACGTTCAAGGCCGCCAGCGAACGCTGCAGACGGTCGACATCGGCCTGCAACTGCGCGCGCTCGGCCGCGAGCAGGCGTCGTTCCTGCCGGCGCTGCTCGGCCGAAAGCGTTTCGCGTTTGCGCGCCAGGGTCATCTTGCGTTCCATCTGCGTGCGCGCGACCAGCAGCTTGCGGTACTCGATGCCGGCGATCAGCTCGGCCGGTTGCTGGGTCTTGCGCTGGGCCTTGTCCAGCGCGGCCTGGGCTTCGGAGGTGGCCAGGCGTTCGCTGCGTTCGCGTTCGGCCAGTTCCAGATCGAGCTTTTCCAGCTCGCTCTGTTTTTCCTTGAGTTGGCTTTGTTTTTCGCTGAGCTGCTTGACCACGTCGCTGCTGTCGAAGCTGATGACCGGTTGCCCGCGCTTGACCGGCGCGCCGTCGGTGGCGAGCTGGGTGATGTTGAACTGCCACATGCGATCCACGCTCGGCGGCATCAGCGGCGAGGTGCGGCGCGCGTAGACCTCGCCGTCCACCCGCAGCGGCGCGGCGGCCGCCGGCAACGCGACTGTCAGCAGCAACGCCGCGATGGAAGGTGCGATGCGCGCGCGGCTCATCGCGACGCCCCCGCGGCGTTCGCCGCCGCGGTGGTGGCGGTGACCCGCACGCTCATGCCCGGCAACAGGCTCAGGCCATGCGCGGCCGGCAATTGGATGTCGATGGTGAAGTAACGACCTTCGCCCCATTCGGACTTGCGGTCCGGCGCGCCGGCGATCGCGACGATGGTGCCCTGCACGTGGGTGCGCGGTAACGCGTCGAAACTCAGTCGCACGGCTTGGCCGACACGCAGGCCGCGCCGGTCCGGTTCCAGCGCCCAGGCGCGTACCTGCATGCCGCCGCCGCTGCCGACGACTTCGCCGGCGCGGCTGCCGGGCATGGTCGAACTGCCTTCGTCGATGCGGCCGCCGATCCAGTTGTTGTTGAAGCCGTGCAGGACGATGCCGTCGCGCTCGGCGCGCACTTCGGCCTGGCGCAGCAGCGCGCGGTAGTAATCGCGCTGGCTCGACAGCTTGCCGACTTCCAGTTCGCCGTCTTGCTTGCGCCGCGCCACCGCGGTCAGCGCGGCGTCGAGTTGTTCGCGCTTGAGCCGGTGCTCGCGGGTGGTCTTGTCGAACTCGCCCTGGTGGCGGTCGTAATCGAGTTGCGAGATCAGCGCGCGCGGAATCGCCGCTTCGATCTCGGCCGTGGCCAGCGCGGCTTCGGCTTCGGCGACCGCGACTTCCGCATCGACCGCCTTGACCTCCAGTTCGGCCAGTTCCTTGGCGGCCTTGGCGCGGGCCTGTTCGATCTTGGCGTCGAGTTCTGGAATCTGCGTGCCGGCCTGGCCCGGATCGATGCGCAACACCACCTCGCCGGCCTTGACCGCCTGGCCTTCTGGCACGAAGTAGCGGATCGCCACCGGCGCGCTGTTGGATTGCGGGGTGTAGATGGTCTGCGCGCCGACCGAGCGCACTTCGCCGGTGAGCACGGCCGCGCCCGCCGGCGCCACAGCCAACGCCGCGAGCAGGACGGTCGCGCCGGCGTTCGCGCGCATGCGCTCAGGCTGCCGAATCATGATCGACCTTGCCGTCGTGCAGGCGTACCTCGCGCGGCGCGCGCGCGGCCAGCTCGCGATCGTGGGTCACCAGCACTACGGTCTGGCCGCCGGAATGGACTTCGCCGATCAGGTCGAGCACGTCGGCGGCGCTCTTGGAGTCCAGATTGCCGGTGGGTTCGTCGGCCAACAGCAGCGCCGGTCGCAGCAGCAGGGCGCGGGCGATCGCCGCACGTTGCTGCTGGCCGCCGGACAGCTCGCTGGGCCGGTGCGTGCTGCGTTCGGCCAGGCCGACCCGGGCGAGCAGTTCGCGCGCATGCTCGTGCGCGTCGGCCGGCGGTTCCCGGTGGAAGCGCAGCGGCAGCAACACGTTCTCCAGCACGCTCAAGCGCGGCAGCAGGTGGAAGCTTTGGAACACGAAACCGATCCGGCGATTGCGGATGTCGCTGGCGGCCTCGTCGTCGAATTCGGCCACGTCGCGGCCTTCGATCAGATAACGCCCGCGGGTGGGCCGATCCAGGCAGCCCAGGATGTTGAGCAGGCTCGACTTGCCCGAACCCGACGCGCCGGTGATGGCCACGAACTCGCCGGCGGCGATCTTCAGATCCACGCCGGCCAACGCATTCACCGCTTGCCCGTTCATTTCGTAGCGACGATGGACCGCATCCAATTCGATCATCGAAAACCAAGTGCCAAGATGTTGAAGTGAGCCAGGCGGCACACCGCGTTCGCGGCTGCCGAAGTGATGCATGAGAAGTGATGCATGAATCGACCGCGGCGATCGCGCCAAGGTTCCCGGCGCGCCGTTGCACAGCGTAGACGGAGCCGGAGCAAGCTTAACCCGCTGTCGCCGCAGCCACCCGAATCGAGCCCGTCGGCGGTCGCTACCCGCTGGACGATTTGTGAACCCGTGCCGCAATCTCCGCGCGCTTCATGGCTAGTTTATGGAACCGTCCGCAAGGCGGCATCGCGCCTAGGCAGGCTCGGTGGGAGCTTCGCATCGCCCCGGAACGGCGCCGTCCACCACTGGATGCCTCGCGCCGAATGGGTCACGATGGCCGCACCCACGTTCCGCTCGCGCCGCCTGCGATCGGACAATATTCAAGGCGCGGCCTTCCGTCGACGCCCATAACTAGGGGATATCCCATGCTCCGTAAATTCTCGGTATGCCTGTCTTTGAGTCTGGTCGTGCTGCTGGCCGGCTGCGATGAGCCGCCGCGGTTCGTGCCGGATATGGCCGGCAAGGCGGCTCCGCAGATCGAGCTTCGCGACAGCGCACCGCCGACGGCCAAGGCTCCGGCCTGAACCGTATAAATAAGGTAGGGCTGAGTTAAGCCCGAGTTCAACGCATCAGGCAGACTCTGGAATCCTGTCCGGGGGGTCTACCATGATCCGTAAACTGATCGTTCCTCTAGTCGCAGCCGCCCTGCTGGCGGGCTGCGTATCCGATTACACCTTGCGCGGCGGTGGCGGCGGCGGGTCGTACTACTACGGCCGTCCCAGCGTCGACTACAACTACTACGGCGGTTACGGCCCCGGTTACGGGTATTACCCGTACGGCGAGTCTTATCGCTATCGCAACGGCGGCTACGGCGGCTATGGCGGCTACGGCTACTCCCCGTACTACGGTTATCCGTACGGCTACGGCTATCCGCGCTATTACCCCAACCGCCCGCACCGTCCGCCGAACCGGCCCGAGAATCCGTCCACGCCGCGCCCGCCGCGCGCCGATGGCGGGGTGGGTTGGCGCGATGCGCGTCCGGTCGGCGGCGGCGCCTGGGCGCCTCGCGATCCAGGCGTCTCGCAGCCGCGTGCGATGCCGCAGCCGCGTATGTCCGCGCCCGCGGCTCCGTCCGGCCGTGCCGACGGTGGCCGCAGTTGGAAGGAATGGCGCAACGCCGAACGCTGAACCGTGTCTTGCCGACTGCCGGGGCGTGCCCCGGCAGTCGCCGAAATTGGAACGGCGCGCACTTGCGTTCAAGCCGAAGTGACCGCAATCTACCGCTACTGACCGCTTGCGTCGTATTTGGACGTTTTCGGTAAGCACAGGCTTCCATGTCGGCGCCTGGCGAGGAATCACGGATCCCCCCTGTTCCGTCCCCGTCAGGCGTCGGCGCCCATTCTCCCGCTCGCACGGGAAAAGCAAAAAGCGCGCGTATCCACGCGCGCTTTTTGCTTTTGAGATCAATGGGTTCGCTACGGGCCGCGTGAAGCGGCCGGCGCCTTGGTGGCGTCATGCGGCGTTTTCCCCGCGGCCACAGCCCAGGCAATAAAAAGGGGCCGAATGTCCCCCGACATTCGGCCCCCCGGCTTCCCCCGCGAGCGCTTGGCCAGCCCCTGTTCCAATTCCAGCCGGCGTCTAGCGCCTGCCCCGCAAGGTGCATGAAAAGCTACGCATGATCCGTGCCAACTGAGAGCCGGGATTGGTGAGTCGGGATTCGGGATTGGCCGGAGCCCGTGAGACAATTCGATATCCCCGTTCTCTGCGCGCCGGCTATCCGGCGCCGGCTTCGCTTCTGCGAATCCCCACTCCCCATTCCCGAATCCCCGCCATGAACGACTTCTATCAATACGACGTGATCGTGGTCGGCGGCGGCCATGCCGGTACCGAGGCCGCGCTGGCGTCGGCGCGTGCCGGTGCGCGCACGTTGCTGCTGACCCATTCGGTGGAAACGGTCGGGGCGATGAGCTGCAATCCGGCCATCGGCGGAATCGGCAAGGGTCACCTGGTCAAGGAGATCGACGCGCTCGGCGGGGTCATGGCGCGCGCGGCCGACGCGGCCGGCATCCAATGGCGCCGGCTCAATGCCAGCAAGGGTCCGGCGGTGCGCGCCACGCGTTGTCAGGCCGATCGCGCGCTGTACCGCGCCTTCGTCCGCCGCGCGGTCGAGGCCCAGCCGGGGCTGACCTTGTTCCAGGCCGCGGTCGACGACATCGCTTTCGAGCAAGGCCGCGTCACCGGCGTGCTGACCCAGACCGGCCTGCGCTTCGTCGCGCCGGCGGTGGTGCTGACCGCCGGAACCTTCCTCGCCGGCAAGGTGCATGTCGGCCAGACCACCTACGCCGCTGGCCGCGCCGGCGACCCGCCCGCGACCGCGCTGGCCGCGCGCATGCGCGAGGGCCCGTTCGTGGTCGACCGGCTCAAGACCGGCACGCCGCCGCGCATCGACGGGCGCAGCCTGGACTACTCGGTGATGGAAGAGCAGCCGGGCGACGATCCGCGTCCGGTCATGTCCTTCCTGGGCACCCGCGCCGACCATCCGCGTCAGGTCTCGTGCTGGATCACCCACACCTCCGAGCGCACCCACGACATCATCCGTGGCGCGTTGGATCGCTCGCCGCTGTATACCGGCCAGATCGAAGGCATCGGCCCGCGCTACTGCCCCTCGATCGAGGACAAGGTGGTGCGGTTCGCCGAAAAGGCCAGCCACCAGATCTTCGTCGAGCCCGAAGGCCTGGACGTGGCCGAGATCTACCCTAACGGGATCTCGACCTCGCTGCCGTTCGACGTGCAGCTGGATATGGTGCGCAGCATCCGCGGTTTCGAGAACGCGCACATCACCCGCGCCGGTTACGCGATCGAGTACGACTTCTTCGACCCGCGTGGCTTGAGGACCACGCTGGAGACCAAGGCCGTCGCCGGCCTGTTCTTCGCCGGCCAGATCAACGGCACAACCGGTTACGAAGAAGCCGCCGCGCAGGGCCTGCTGGCCGGCGTCAACGCCGCGCGCTTCGTGCGCGGCGTCGAGGGTTGGAGCCCGCGCCGCGACGAGGCTTATATCGGCGTACTGGTCGACGATCTGATCACCCACGGCACCAGCGAGCCGTACCGCATGTTCACCTCGCGCGCCGAGTACCGGCTGCAACTGCGCGAAGACAACGCCGATCTGCGCCTGACGCCGATCGGGCACGAGTTGGGTTTGGTGGACGAAAACCGCTGGAGCGTGTTCGAGCGCAAGCGCGAGGCGGTCGAACGCGAAAGCGCGCGGCTGGCGGCGGTGTGGGCCGCGCCGAACAATGCCCTGGGCCGCGAGATCGCTCAAACTCTGGGCATCGAAGTCAGCCGCGAATGCAGCGCGCGCGATCTGCTCAAGCGCCCGGAACTGGATTACGCCAAGCTGATGCAGGTGGCGTCGCTGGGTCCGGCGGTGGCCGAGATGGAGGTGGCCGAGCAGGTCGAGATCGGGGTCAAGTACGCCGGTTACCTGGATCGCCAGCGCGAAGAGATCGAGCGCCAGCAGCGCAACGAAGGCACGCCGATTCCCGATGGTTTCGATTACGCCGGGGTGCGCGGTTTGTCGCTGGAAGTGCAGCAGAAACTCGAACGCGTGCGGCCGCAGACCGTCGGCCAGGCCCAGCGCATTCCCGGCATGACCCCGGCGGCGATCTCGTTGCTGCTGGTGCATCTGACGCGGGCGCGGCGTTCGCAGGTGGCTTGAGCGGGTAGGGCGCGTTCTACCCAGGTCGAATCGATGCCGCAATTCCGATGGTAGGAACGGCGCGAGCCGCGACTGCGCCAATACAACTGCGTCGTGGGTTTCGTCGTAGCCGTGTTGGCGCAGTCGCGGCTTGCGCCGCTCCTACAGGGAGCGGTCGCGATATCGTCGTGGGCTCAATACACCTTGCGCTCACCCTTCGGCGGCGGCGACCATTGATACAGCCAGGTTTCGCTGAGCGCGCCGCTGGCGTTCTTCAAGAACAAGCGCAGATCGATCTGCTCGGTCGAATCACCCTGCGGCACCGCGTCGAACATCACCCGGTAGCCGCCGATTTCGTGCAGCGGCCGGCACGAGACGGTTTCCAGCTTGCCCTTGCCGATCTGCAGCACCGGTTCGACGGTGGCGTTGCTCTTGGCCAGCTGCGCCAGCGGTCCGCCGGCGAAATCCACCGCGAAACGCTGCGAGTAGTAATCGCGCTTGAAGCCGATGCGCCCGCCCAATCCGGTGCGGGTGGCCAGGCAATGGGCGAGCTTGGGCACCGCCGGCGGCTGTGCGCCCCAGTACAGGCGATAGCCGTACAACAACTCCTGTCCGGCCTGCGGCTTCTCGCGCGGATTCCAGAACGCGACGACGTTGTCGAAGGTTTCGTCCAAGGTCGGAATTTCGACCAGTTGCACCGAACCCGCGCCCCAGCTCTGTTTGGGTTCGACCCACAGGCACGGGCGCTTCTCGTAGAACACGCCGTCGTCCTGGTAATGATCGAAGTTGCGATCGCGCTGCAGCAGGCCGAACCCGCGCGGGTTCTCGTCGCTGAACATGTTGAAGCGCAGATGTTCGGGATTGCACAGCGGCCGCCAGATCCATTCGCCGCCGCCGGTCCACATCGCCAGACCGTCGGTGTCGTGGATCTCCGGGCGCCAGTCCCAGTCCATGCGGCGGTCGTTCTCGCCGACCTGATACATGCTGGTGCACGGGCCCAGGCCCAGCCGCTCGATGGTCTTGCGCGGGTACAAGGCGCAGTCGATGTCCATCAACAGCACCTCGCCCGGTGTGATCGCGAAGCGGTAGGCGCCGGCGATGCTGGGCGAATCGAGCAGGCCGTACACCACCACGGTGTCGGAGCCGGCCGCGGGACGTTCCAGCCAGTAAGCGATGAAGTCGGGGAACTCCTCGGCGTGGCCGGTGCCGGTGTCGATCGCCAGACCGCGCGCGGACTGGCCGTACTGGCCTTCCACGCCGACCGCGCGGAAATAACTGGCGCCCAGGAACGCGGCGAAATCGCGTTCGGGGTCCTTGCGGGTATTGAGGCGGAAACCGGCGAAGCCCAGGTCGGCCGGCAGCGGTTTGGCTTGAATGCCGCTGCGCGCGCGGTCGAACATTTCCGGGTCGTAGGCGATCTCGCGCGCCTGGCCGTCGGCGAGGTCGTACATGCGCACCGGCGACTTGAAGAACAGGCCCAGATGGAAGAACTGGGCGAGGAATTTGCCGTCGCCGTCGCCCCACAGGGCGTGATCGCGGCGGAAACGGATCGACTGGTACTGATCCCAGTTCAAGGCCGCCAACGCGGGCGGCAGGGTGGTGCTGCGCGGTACGTAAGCCTTCGAGGCGAGCGCGCGGGCCTGGCCCTTGAGCGCGGCGAAATCGAACGGCTGCGGCGCGCCGAGCTTGGTCGGCGCCGGGCCGGTCAGGGCCAGCGCGGGCAGGGGCAGGCCGAAGCAGGCCAGGGCGCCGGCCGCGGATTGAAGGAACTGGCGTCGAATCATGGGGCAGGCGACGTCGTGGCTAGGGGGTTGAGCATGCTAGCCAATCCGGCATCGGCCGTGGTTAGGGCGGTGTTTAGGATGGGGCGGGCGTCGCGATTGTGGTTTCGCGTGCCCTCACCCCGGCCCTCTCCCGCAAGCGGGAGAGGGAGCCGAAGCGGTGGAGGTCATTGCACGTCTTGTTCCCTCAGGACGCACTGCTCCCTCTTCCGCTTGCGGGAGAGGGCTGGACTGAGGGCTCATGACGCAGCATCCACCGAAGCCCACCCGGCGCACTAAAAGCGCTCACCGTCGAAGCCTCTTAGAATATCGCCATGCTCCGACTCACCGACCTCCGCCTGCCGCTGGACCACAGCGAGCGCGCGCTCACCGACGCTATCGCCGCCCGCCTGGGCATCGCCGCGGCCGACATCGCCGGCCACGCCATCGCCAAGCGCAGCTACGACGCGCGCAAGCGCGGCGGCATCGAGCTGATCTATTCCCTGGACGTGGACACGCCGCGCGAAGCCGAGGTCCTCGTGCGCCTGGGCCCCGATGCGGAACCCGCGCCGAAACCGGGCGCGAAAAAGCCCGCCGCACCGGCCGTCATCGGCAAGGTCATGCCCACGCCCGACACCGGCTACAAGTTCGTCGCACGCGCCCCGGCCAGCTTGCCGCTGCGGCCGATCGTGATCGGCATGGGACCGTGCGGGCTGTTCGCCGGCCTGATCCTGGCGCAGATGGGCTTTCGCCCGATCATTCTCGAACGCGGCAAGGCGGTGCGCGAGCGCACCGTCGATACCTTCGGCCTGTGGCGCAAGCGCGTGCTCAATCCCGAGTCGAACGTGCAGTTCGGCGAAGGCGGCGCGGGCACCTTCTCCGACGGCAAGCTCTACAGCCAGATCAGCGACAAGCTGCATCACGGCCGCAAGGTGCTGACCGAATTCGTCCAGGCCGGCGCGCCGGAAGAAATCCTCTACGTCAGCAAGCCGCACATCGGCACCTTCCGCCTGGTGTCGATGGTCGAGAACATGCGCGCGACGATCGAATCGCTGGGCGGCGAAATCCGTTTCTCGCAACGCGTGGAGGACGTGCTGATCGAAGACGGCCAGCTGCGCGGCGTGGTCATGGCCGACGGCCAGCAGCTGCGCGCCGATCACGTGGTCTGCGCGGTCGGCCACAGCGCGCGCGACACCTTCAAGATACTGCACGAGCGCGGCGTGTACATGGAGGCCAAGCCGTTCTCGATCGGCTTCCGCATCGAACACCCGCAATCGCTGATCGACGCCGCGCGCTTCGGCTCGCAGGCCGGCCATCCGATTCTCGGCGCGGCCGATTACAAACTGGTGCACCACTGCCGCAACGGCCGTTCGGTCTACAGCTTCTGCATGTGCCCGGGCGGCACCGTGGTCGCCGCGGCCAGCGAGCCCGGCCGGGTGGTCACCAACGGCATGAGCCAGTATTCGCGCAACGAGCGCAACGCGAATGCGGCGATCGTGGTCGGGATCACGCCGGAGGATTACACGCCCTACGACGCCAGCGGCTCGCCGCTGGCCGGCATCGCCCTGCAGCGGCATTGGGAAGCGCAGGCGTTCGCGCTCGGCGGCGGCGAGTACGAAGCGCCGGGGCAAACGGTCGGCGACTTCCTCGCCGGACGCCCGTCGACCGCGCTCGGTGCCGTGCAGCCCTCGTATACGCCGGGCGTGCGGCTGGGCGATCTGAGCGCATCGCTGCCCGATTACGCGATCGCCGCGATCCGCGAAGCGTTGCCGGCGTTCGACAAGCAGCTCAAGGGCTTCGCGATGCCCGATGCGATGCTGACCGCGGTGGAAACGCGTACTTCCTCGCCGCTGCGCATCACCCGCGGCGTCGACGGCCACAGCCTCAACACCCGCGGCCTGTTCCCGGCCGGCGAAGGCGCCGGTTACGCCGGCGGCATCCTGTCGGCGGCGGTGGACGGGATCAAGGCGGCCGAGGCGGTGGCGGTGAGCCTGATGAGCGCGATCGGGCGTGCGGCCTGATCCGCGTCGGTTCACTGAATCGGCAAGGCCCGCTTCGGCGCGGCGATGATCGAGTTCGCGGTCAATAACCGCGCCGGCGTGGAGCTGCGTGTGGATCGCGCCGATGCGCAGGCGTGGTTGCAGGCGCTTCGGGACGGGACGCTGGACACCGCGGCGGTTCGCGACGGCCGCGGGTTCGTGGTGCGTCTGCAGCCGTCGGCGCAGGAATGGATTCGCATCGAGGCTTTGCGTTGCCTGATCGCGGTGGACGGAGATTCGCTGGAGTATCTGCGCGATCGTCTCGAAGCGTTCGTGCAAGTCGGACATTTCTCGCCGGCCGAGCTGTGGCATATGCGCGAGGTTCGGACCGGCCGCGAGCGCACGGTGTTCTTGCTCAAGGCCGAGCCGGCCGGGATCGCTCAGTCGCCGTGATGGGGTCGCGGGGGCGGACCGGAAAGCGTCGGGCCTGAAGGCCCTCCCACAACAAACCTCGTGGCTTCGAAGTCTCTTGTGGGAGGGCCTTCAGGCCCGACGCTTTCCGACCCGATCGCCGGCCCGATCACCCGCCCGGCCCAGCCATCGACCGGGTTGTCCCCATCCTGCGCAAGCCCTGTGCGCAATCGGTCGCCCCGATCCGCCGGCGCGCGCCCATGCCGAATGGCAGGGGGCAAGCGCGGAAGCATGGCTAGGATGTCCGATCCAGTCCTGTGCCTCGCCGGAGTCCGTGCATGTCCCGACCCTCTTTGGCCCTGTTGCCCTTGTTGATCGCCGCCGCGCTGCCGTGGCCGGCCGCGAACGCACAGACCGCGGCGCCGCGCGATACGCCGTATCCCGGCACGCTGCAGTTGGAGGTTGACGCCACCGACATCGCCCGGCGCGTGCTGCACGCGCGCCAGCGTATTCCGGTCCAGGCCGGGCCGCTGACCCTGCTGTTCCCGCAGTGGATTCAGGGCAATCATTCGCCGACCGGGCCGATCGACAAGCTTGCCGGCCTGCGCATCCGCGGCAACGGCCGGCCGATCGAATGGTCGCGCGATCCGCTCGACGTCTACGCTTTCCGGCTCGACGTGCCCGAAGGCGTGAGCGAGCTGGAACTGAGTTTCGACATGCTCACTCCGACCGGCAACAACCAGGGCCGGGTGGTGATGACGCCGGACATGCTCAACGTGCAGTGGAACCAGGTCGCGCTGTATCCGGCCGGCTATTACGCGCGCGGCATCCAGATCGCGCCGACCCTGAAACTGCCGGCCGGTTGGCAGGCCGGCACCGCGCTGGAGGTTGAGTCGCGCCAGGGCGACACATTGCGTTATCGCACCGTGCCCTTCGATACCCTGCTCGATTCGCCGGTCTACGCCGGGCGCCACTACAAGCAGATCGATCTGGACCCGGGCGCCAAGACGCCGGTGCGCTTGAACGTGATCGCCGATGCGCCCAAGTTCCTGGAGGCCAAGCCCGAACAGATCGCGCTGCATCGCGAGCTGGTCAAGCAAGCCTATAAATTGTTCGGCACGCACCCGTACGACCACTACGATTTTCTGTTCTCGTTGTCCGCGCAGATGAGCGGCAATGGGCTGGAACATCACCGCTCCAGCGAGAACGGCGTGGATCCGGACTACTTCACTGGTTGGGACGGCGCCAGCGTCATCGGCCGCGATCTGCTCGCGCACGAGTTCGTGCATTCGTGGAACGGCAAATACCGCCGCCCGGCAGGCATCACCGCAAGCAATTTCAATCAACCGCTCAGCGACGGACTGTTGTGGGTGTACGAGGGCCAGACCCAGTACTGGGGTTACGTGCTGACCGCGCGCGCCGGCCTGTGGAAGCCGGAACTGGCGCGCGACGCCCTGGCGATGGTGGTCGCGCGTTACGCCGAAGACCGTCCGGGGCTGGCCTGGCGTTCGATCCAGGACACCACCTTGGATCCGGTGATCGCCATGCGCCGGCCGAAGTCGTATCAGAGTTATCAATTGAGCGAGGACTACTACAGCGGCGGTCAGCTGGTGTGGCTCGCGGTCGACGCCAAGCTGCGCGCGCTCAGCGGCGAGAAGCGTTCGCTCGACGATTTCGCGCGCGGCTTCTTCGCCGGCGAGAACGGCGACTATCAGGTCAAGCCGTATCAATTCGACGACGTGGTCGCCGCGCTGAACAAGGTCGCCGCGTTCGATTGGGCGGGCTTCCTGCGCGAGCGCATCGGCGCCCAGGCCGCGCCGCTGGACGGTCTGGCGGCGAGCGGCTGGAAGCTCAGCTTCAGCGACACGCCCAGCGAGTTCCTCAAGTTCGCCGAGGCCGACCGCAAGTACACCGACCTGACCTATTCGCTGGGATTGAATCTGACCGGCGAAGGCAACATCAACGCGGTGCGGTGGGACGGCCCGGCGTTCAACGCCGGCATCGCGCCGGGCAGTACGTTGATCGCGGTCAACGGTTACGCGGCCAACGGCGAGCGGCTCAAGGACGCGGTCACCGCGGCCAAAGACGGGCAGCATCCGATCGAGTTGATCGTCAAGAACGCCGATGTATTCAAGACCTTGCGCATCGATTACCGCGGCGGTTTGCGTTATCCCAAACTCGAACGCATCGACGGTACGCCGGACCGGTTGTCGAAGATTTTCGCGCCGAAGTGATGCGGCCTGCGCGCGGTGGTCGCCGCGGCTGGCTTGCGGGACAAGCGTGGCGGGGCTGTAACTGCGCCGGCTGGCGGCATTGCTCATTCCCTCACCCCAGCCCTCTCCCGCAAGCGGGAGAGGGAGTAGGTGCGGCGACCGGGAGACGGCCAGGGTGAGGGCCGTCCGTGTCCGCAATCTGTCCGCAATTGTGCGATAACGTCGCCGCGAAACTCATCGGACCCGCCCGCATGCCCTCCGGCCGCCGCGATTTCATCGTTCTGACCAGCGTCGCAGCGCTCGCGTTGGCGCTGCCCGGATGCGGCGGCGCTCCCTTCCATGCAACCAAAGGCCCCGCCGCCATGTACGGATTGATCGGCAAGATGAAAGCCACCCCCGGCCAGCGCGATGCGCTGATCGCGCTGCTGCTGGACGACGTGGGCGAGATGCCCGGTTGCCTGAACTACATCGTCGCCCGCGATCCCAAGGACGCCGACGCGATCTGGATCAGCGAGGTCTGGGACAGCGCCGACAGCCATCGCGCCTCGCTGTCGCTGCCGAAGGTGCGCGCGGCGATCGAGCGGGCCAAGCCGATGATCGCCGGCTTCGAGGCGCATTTCGAAACCGAACCGGTCGGCGGCGTGGGTCTGGGGCCTTGAGCGGCGGTTAAACCTTCGGTCGGGCCGGCGCATCCCAAGGCGACCGATCGCCAGGAACGCACCGCATGGACGCCACGGCTTCTCCCTGTTACCCCCTATTCGCCGGCTGGTTCGCCGGTTTGCTGGCCGCTTGTCTCGCCGTGCCCGCGTACGCCGCCGAACGGCTGAGCGTGCAGCAACTGCAACAAGATCTGGACGTGGTGGCCGCCACCCTGCGCGAGCAGCATCCCGACCTCGCCCACTCGATCGCACCGGCCGAGCTCGACCGCGCCCTGGCCGATCTGCGCGGCGACCTGCGCCGGCCGTTGACCCGCGAGCAGGCGTGGTTGCGCTTGGCCCGGCTCAATCCGTTGCTTGCCGATGCCCATGTATCGATCGGTTACCCGGACTGGCGCGGCCTGGCCAAGGCGCAGCAAGCCGCCGGCAACGGCTGGTTCCCGTATGAAGTGCGGATCGATCCGGACACGCAGCAGCTGTTCGTCGCCGCCGAGCTCGGCGGCGGCGTCAGCGACCGGGCACGCGCGCGCATCGTGCGCATCGACGGCGTCGACAGCGGCGTGGTGGTGCGCCGGTTGCTTGAGCTGGTGCACGGCGATACTCCGGCGTTCCGCACGCGTTTGCTGCAGGACCGCTGGTTCTACTTCTACTGGCGCGCGTACGGCGATCCAGCGCGGTTCGCGATCGTGCTCGATCGCGCCGGCGCCAGGCCGCTGCGCGTGGCCGCCGCCAAGCGCACGCCCGCGTTGTTGGCGCATGAGGATGGCTTCGAGGACAACTTCAGCTTGCAGCTGCGTCCCGGCGGCGATGCGGTGTTGCGGATCGAAAGCTTCGTCTGGCCCGATCGCGAACGTTTTTTCGCCTTCACCGACGACGTGTTCGCCCAGCTCAAACGCGAAGGCGTGCGCCGATTGGTGATCGACGTGCGCGACAACGGCGGCGGCGACGACGACATGTGGATGCGCGGCATCCTGCGTCACATCGCGACCCGGCCGTACCGCACCGGCTCGACCTATCGCAAGCGCGTGCTGGAAAAATTCCGCAGCGGCGATGAGGTAGTGGGGCAAGTGGTGCGCGGCGAGAAAACCAGCGTGATCGAGCCCGAGCGCGACGACCCGCTGCACTACAGCGGCGAGCTGATCGTGCTGGTGGGCCCGGCGACGTATTCCTCGTCGGTGTTGTTCGCCAACACCGTGCAGGATTACGGCTTCGGCCGCGTGGCCGGCGCGCGCGGCGGCATCGTGCGCAGCCGCCAGAGCGGCAATGTGCAGGACGTCCGGCTGCCCAACAGCGATCTGCGCGTGTACTGGCCGCGCTTCGTGCTCGACCGGCCGGTGCCGCGCGCCTCGATCTGGCTGGAACCGGATCTGATCGTGCGCGATGATCCGTTCGATCCTGAAGTGGCGATCGCCGAATTGCTGGCGCCGCGTGCGGCGCCATAGCCAAACGAACAGGTCGACCGATCAGTCCGCGTCCACCGGCGAGGCCGGCGCGGACGCATGGACATTCGGTTCGACATCGCAGCCGCGCGAGCCGCCGCGCCACAGCATGCTGCGCAACACCCCATCGCGGCGGATCAGCCCGTGGTACAGCGCCGCGCCCAGATGCAGCAACACCGTGGCGAACAACACATACGCCAAGCTGCGATGCAGCCAGCGCAACACGGCGAACACGCTGGCGTCGAACGGTGCGATCGGCGGCAGCAGCACGCCCGCGCCCAGGCTCACCGGATAGCCGCCCGCCGAGAGCATCGCCCAGCCGATCAGCGGCAACGCGAACATCAGTGCGTACAGCAGCGCGTGCGAAGCTTTGGCGGCGAAGCGTTGCAGCGGCGGCAGGTCGGCGGGCAACGCCGGCGGCTTGTGCAGCAAGCGCAGCGCCAGGCGCAGCAGCGCCAAGACCAGGATCGCGATGCCCAGCGGCTTGTGCAGCGCCAGCAACCAGGTGTGTTTGTCCGACACGGTCGCGACCATGCCCGCGCCGATGAACAGCATGGTCAGAATCATCGCCGCCATCAGCCAATGCAGCACGCGTGCGGGCAACCGGAACATCTGCCGATCGCGGTTCATCGGTGGGCCTCCTGCGGCGGACGGCCGCCGGCATGGGCTTCTTCGGCGGTGCGGCGGCGGTAGGAATCGGCGTAAGCGGCCGAGCGCGCGGGCAGCAAAGGATCGTCGGAGGCGATGATGCCGTCGGGCAGGATCAACGGGTCGTAGTTGATGTCGCGGCATTCGCCGTCGTCTTGCGATTGCGCGCGTTCGATCACTACCGTGCCGGCGTCGATCTGCGGACGGTCGGCCGGCCATACCTGGGTCGCATCGGCGGTGGGATCGCCGGGCGCGGCGAGCGTCACCAGCAGGCGCCAGCGCAGCGGGCCTTGCGCCAATCGCTGGTTCAACTCGCGCGCCAGCACGTCCTGGTCCTGTGCCGACAGCGGCGCCGCGGCCGCGCCGTTGTCGGGCACCACGCGCCATCGCACCGCGTGTCGGTGGCCGCCGGCATCGACGAAATAGAACGCGTTGAGCCCGTAGTAGGCCTCGGTCGCATAGCTGGCCGAGGGTTTGCGGTCCTTGGCCCAGGCGCGGAACGCGGCGGTTTCCGGATGCGAGGCGAAGAACGCTTTCTGTTTTTCCGGATCGGGCTTGCCGGTCGCCGGGTCCGGCGCGCCGGCCTGCAGCTGTTCGAAGAACGCCTGCGGCGTGGCGACCGGAAACACCGGCATGTTGTTCATGCCGGTGCGCCATTGCTGGCCGTCGGCCTGGGTCAGGCGCAGGGCGAAACTGCGGATCGACACGCCGCCGTCGGGAGCGTAGGGATTGCCGCCGGGCAGGGCGAAGCGCCCGACCAGCGGGGTGCGTCCGGGCGCGAACAACGCGGCTTTGGAGTACGCCGCGGCCCGGCCGTTGCTGTCGAAGCGGCCGATCACGCACACCCCCTTGGCGTGATTGCGCCGGTAGCCCGGGTGCAGGCCGCCGTTGTTCTGCAGCGTGTCGACGATGCGCTTCGGGATGAGCCGGTGCGGGTCCAAGGGACCGGCGGCATAGCCGAACGCGGCGGCCAGGCCGCCGACGGCGAAGGCGATCAAGGCCCAGCGGCCGAGCGCGCGCGGCGGCGGGGAGCGGGTGGGGGCGGGACTGTCGGGCGTCGGCATGCGTGGCTCGGATGGGCTGCGATATGAGTACGACGCGCGAGGACGCGGCTTATTCCGTCGGCCGCGGAATAAACTGCGGCCAGTGGCGTCTCACTCAGGACAGCCCCTCCTCAGCCGGTTCCCGCCCATGTCCGCCAGCGAACTCGATGCCGCCTTGCGCGAACAGCTGCCCTCGTTGCGGCGGTTCGCGCGCTGGCTGGCGCGCGATCCGCACGCCGCCGACGATCTGGTCCAGTCCGCGCTGGAGCGCGCGATCGTGGGTTGGAGCGGCCGCCGCGACGAGCAGGCGCTGCGGCCATGGCTGTTCGCCATCGTCTATCGCCAGTTCCTGGACGGGCAGCGCCGCTCGCAGCGTTACGCCGGGCTGCTTTCGCGGCTGGGCATCGGCGCGCCCGACAGCCAGCCTTCGGCCGAGCGCGAGTTGCTCGCGCGCTCCACCCTGGAGGCGATGCGGCAGTTGCCGGTCGAACAACGCAGCCTGCTGCTGTGGATTTCGGTCGAAGGCCTGAGCTATCAGGAAGTGGCCGACATCCTCGAGGTTCCGATCGGCACGGTGATGTCGCGCTTGTCGCGCGCGCGCCAAGCGCTGCGCCGGCTCAGCGACGGCGAGATCGTGGCGCCGGCGTTGAGGTTGTTGAAATGAGCGCGTCGCCGGTTTCCGCGTATCGAAGCTCCCGTTCGTTCACCGTTCCGACTCAGCCGAGCGTTTCATGAGCACGCCCCCGACCGAACACGATCTGCATGCCTACATCGACGGCCACCTGGACGCGCCGCGCCGCGCCGAGGTCGAGGCCTGGCTGGCGCGCCAGCCCGAACGGCTGGCCGAAGTGCAGGCCTGGCAGCGCGATGCGCAGCAACTGCGCGCGGCCTTGGCCGGCGAGGCGCTGGGCTCGGCGCCAGAGCTCGATCCCGCGCGCCTGCGCGCCGGCCTCGGCCGTCGGCGCCTAGCGCGCTATGCGATGGCCGCGGCGCTGCTGCTGAGCATCGGCGTCGGCGGTATCGGCGGCTGGCAGGCGCGCGAGTGGGCGCGGCCGGAAGCGCCCGCGCTCGCCGTCGCACCGATGGCCGATGCGATCCAGGCGCACCGCCTGTTCGCGGTGCGCCACGATCTGCGCCCCGACCGCGCCGCCGATCTGCAGCCATGGCTGGACGCCAACTTCCGCGAACCGATGAAACTGCCCGATTTGAGCGGCGCGGGCTTCACCCCGATGGGCGGGCGCATGCTCGCCACCGATCAGGGCGCAGCGGCGCTGGTGGTCTACCAAGACGCCGGCGGCAACGCGATCAGCTTCTACATCCGTCCGCCCGGGCCGCGCCGCCATCTGCTGCCGCGCGGCGATCGCCGCGACGGCGACCTGCTCGCCCAGTACTGGTCGCGCGGCGGCTACAACTACGCGATGGTCAGCCGCGACGATGCCGCCAGCGCCGCGGCGGTCGCGCGCGCGCTGAAGGTAGCGATCTGATCGGGCCGCCGCTTTGGACGCGGCCGCGCCCGACTACGGGATGCAGACCACCGACAAGGTCTTGATCCGCTGGGGCGGCGCCGAGTCGGCGTCCAGGTTCAACTGCAGCCAGCACGACTCGTCTTCGACGTAGTACTCGACCGCATCGTCGACCGGCGCGGGCGGCGCGCCGCGGCCCAGCCGCGCATGCGCCTGTGCGAGCGTCTGCCCCGGGCACACGCCCGACGGCGTGCAGCGCCGCGGCGAAGTGCTGCTCAGGCCGGCCACCTTGTCTTCATCGAAGAAGGTGATGTCCAGGCCGGGGTAACGGAAGATGTAGTCGTGATCGTCGGGCTGGCCGATCGTTTCGCCGGGCTTGCCCAACGTCTTCTTCACCTTGGCCTGCGTGTCGCCCAGGACGATGCCGGCGAACGACAGCTCGCTGAGCGCGATCCGGGGCGGACGCGGCGGCGTCGGCGTGGAGGGTGCCGCCGCGATCGCGGCGGGCAGCAGGCACAGCAGCACAAGAGAACAGCTCGGTCGCATGGGTGTCGTCCTTGTCGTGTCGATCGGCGAAGCGTAGCGCGTGCGCGTCCGTCGGTACCCGCGGCGATGCGGATCGGACGGTCGCCTGCCCGGCATCGTACAACCCTGGCGCGCGGCTTGGGTCGCGCCGAAAACGACCGAGGCCGCTTGCGCGGCCCCGGTCTTGCTCGTTGCCTTCAGACCTGTCTCCAGGCCGCGGCCGTGGTCGCCGCGTGTCAGGCCGCCTGCACGATCCGCAACGGATTGCCGAATTCCTTCAACAGCTCCGCCTCGCGCGCCTTGGCCTTGTGCAGATGGTCGTCCTTGACGTGGCCGTAGCCGCGGATGTGTTCGGGGATGCTGGCGATCTCCGCGGCCAGGTCGACGTTGCCGCCGTCCAGCGCGCCGAGCAGGCCGCCGACGGTCTGCTCGTAATCGGCGATCAACTGGCGCTCCATCTTGCGTTCTTCGGTGTAGCCGAAGATGTCGAAAGTACCGCCGCGCAACTTGCGCAGCTTGGCCATCCACTTGAACGCGGTGAACACCCAGGGCCCGAATTCCTGCTTGATCAGGCGTCCCTGCGCGTCCTTCTTGGCCAGCAGCGGCGGGGCGAGGTGGAACTTGAGCTTGTAGTCGCCGTCGAACTGCTGCTCCAGGCGGCGCTGGAATTCGCCGCTGGTGTACAGACGCGCGACTTCGTACTCGTCCTTGTAGGCCATGAGCTTGAAGAAGTAACGCGCGACCGCTTCGGCCAGATCGGTCGACCCCGGCGCGCGCTTCTGTTCGGCTTCGCGCACCTGGGCGACGAAGTCGGCGTAACGCCTGGCGTAGGCGGCGTCCTGGTACTCGGTCAGGAACGCGACGCGGCGCGAGATCAGCTCGTCGAGCGAACGCGACAGGCGCAGATCGTCCAGCGGCAGGAAGGAGAGGTTGTCGCTGTCGGCCTGCGCCCCCGTTCCCGCTTGCGGGAACGGATTCGAGCTCGGTAAGTGGCGCAACTCGTCTTCGTTGCGCGTGGCGCGCGGCGCCGAGGTCGCGCCCCATTCGTTGCCTTCCCACTCGCCCGGCGCCAGATGCGGCAGTTCGTGCGGGGTGGCTTCGGCCTGGGTCTGCACCTTGCGGGTCACGCCGGCGGCTTCGGCCACCGCGCGCGGATCGATCGCGGCCAGGCGGCCCCAGGCGAAGGCGGTCTTGTTCATCTCGATCGCCGCGCCGTTGAGCTCGACCGCGCGCATCAGCGCGTCGAACGCGATCGGCACCAGGCTGCGTTGCCAGGCGTAGCCGAGGATGAACAGGTTGGTGGCGATCGCATCGCCGAGCAGCGCGGTGGCCAGCTGGGTCGCATCGACGATCAGCGGATCTTGACCGCCCAGCGCCTGCTTGATCGCGGCGACGATATCCGTGGCCGGGAACTGCATGTCCGGACGGGTGGTGAAGGTGCCCGGCATCGCCTCATAGCTGTTGAGCACGACCTGGCTGCGGCCGGCGCGCACTTTCGACAGCGCCCAGTAATCGTTGACCACGACCATGTCGCAGCCGAGCACGAGGTCGGCTTCGCCCGCGGCGATGCGCACCGCGTGGATATCGGCCGGCGTCTTGGCGATGCGGATGTGGGTGGTGACCGCGCCGCCTTTCTGCGCCAGACCGGTCTGGTCGAGCACGCTGGCGCCCTTGCCTTCCAAGTGACCGGCCATGCCGAGCAGCGCGCCGATGGTGACCACGCCGGTACCGCCGACGCCGGTGATGAGGATGTTCCAGGGCTGATCCAGCGAAGGCAGCGGCGGCAGCGGCAGGTTGTTCAACCGGTCCTTGGCCGAAGAGGCCTTCTTCTTCTTGAGGCCGCCGCCTTCCACCGTGACGAAACTCGGGCAAAAACCGTTCACGCAGGAATAGTCTTTGTTGCAGTTCGACTGATCGATCTCGCGCTTGCGGCCGAACTCGGTTTCCTTCGGCAGCACCGACACGCAGAACGACTTCTTGCCGCAATCGCCGCAGCCTTCGCAGACCAGGGTGTTGACCATCACCCGCTTCTGCGGATCGACCATCTTGCCGCGCTTGCGGCGACGGCGCTTCTCGGTGGCGCAGGTCTGATCGAAGATCAGCACGCTGGTGCCCTTGACCTCGCGCAGGCGCTTTTGCACCGCGTCGAGTTCCTTGCGATCGTGGAATTCCATGTCGCTCGGGAAGATCTCGCGCTTATTCCACTTGGCGATGTCGTCCGACAACAGCACGATGGTGTGCACGCCTTCGGAGCGCACCTGATGGGCGATCTGCGGCACCGACAGCGTTCCGTCGACTGGTTGGCCGCCGGTCATCGCGACCGCGTCGTTGTAGAGAATCTTGTAGGTGATGTTGACGCCGGTGGCGACCGACTGGCGGATCGCCAGCGAGCCGCTGTGGAAATAGGTGCCGTCGCCGAGGTTCTGGAACACGTGCTCGGTCTCGGTGAACGCCGCCTGCCCCGACCAGGTCACGCCTTCGCCGCCCATGTGGGTGAAGGTGTTGGTGTCGCGGTCCATCCACGTCACCATGTAATGGCAACCGATGCCGCCGAGCGCGCGCGAACCTTCCGGCACCACGGTCGAAGTGTTGTGCGGGCAGCCGGAGCAGTAATGCGGCACGCGCGGGAACGAGGCGCGCGGCAGCGCCAGCTCGCTTTCCTTTTCCTCCATCCAGCGCAGCACGTTCTCCATCTGCTCGGAGTTATGGAAGCGCTGGATGCGGCGGGCGATCACGCCGGCGATGCGCGCCGGGGTCAGCTCGCCGGTCGAGGGCAGGATCCACTCGCCGCTTTCGTCGTACTTGCCGACGATCGACGGACGGCGCTCACCGTCCCAGTTGTACATCGATTCCTTCATCTGGCTTTCGATGAAGGCGTGCTTTTCCTCGACCACCAGGATGTCGTCCAGGCCGCGCGCGAACGCGCGCAGGCCGACCGGTTCCAGCGGCCAGGTCATGCCGATCTTGTACACGCGGATGCCCAGGTCCGAGCACGCGCGCGCGTCCAGACCCAGGTACTCCAGCGCCTGCAACACGTCGAGATAGCTCTTGCCGGTGGTGATGATGCCCAGTCGCGCGTTGGGCGAATCGATCACGATGCGATCGATCTTGTTGGCCCGCGCGAACGCCTGCGCGGCCTTGACCGCGTACTGGTGCAGGCGCATTTCCTGATCCATCGGCGGATCGGGCCAACGGATGCTCAGCCCGCCCGGCGGCAGGATGAAATCCTCCGGGGTGAGGATGTTCAGCGCGAGCGGATTGACGTCGACCGAGGCGGAGGATTCCACCGTCTCGGCGATCGTCTTGAAGCCCACCCAGCGGCCGGTGTAGCGCGACATGGCCCAGCCGATCAGGCCCATGTCGAGGATGTCCTGGACGCCGGCCGGGTTGAGGATCGGCATCATCGCGCTGGTGAACTCGCCCTCCGAGCCGTGCGGCAGGGTCGAGGACCGGCAGGCGTGATCGTCGGCAGCCAGCGCCAACACACCGCCGTACTTGCTGGTGCCGGCGGCGTTGGCGTGCTTGAGCACGTCGCCGGTACGGTCCACGCCCGGACCCTTGCCGTACCACATGCCGTACACGCCTTCTACCTTGGCGCCGGGGAACAGGTTGGTCTGCTGGGTGCCCCAGACCATGGTTGCGCCCAGGTCTTCGTTGAGGCCCGGGGTGAACTTCACGCCCGAGGCTTCCAGATGCTTGCGCGCGCGCCACAGCTCCAGGTCGAACCCGCCCAGCGGCGAACCGCGGTAGCCGGAGATGAAACCGGCCGTGTTCAGCCCCGCGGCCTGATCGCGCAGGCGCTGCATCAGCGGCAGGCGCACCAGCGCCTGCACGCCGGACAGATAGATGCGGCCTTCCTGACGGGTGTACTTGTGCTCGAGGCTGTAATCCGGATCGAGGACGGAGTTGGTCAGGGACGTATTCGCCGACGAGGGCGAGCTGAGTTCTGCGGTGCTGGTCATGGCGGGCTCTCGCGGCGGTGCCGCGGGTTGGCTGGCGGGGCGTTTCGGCAATCCGTGCGGGTCGGCGGTGGCGCGCCGGGGACCGAGCAAAGACTCGGAATTATAGCAATCATGCGCAATCCGGCCGCCAGGGCGACTGGATGTGCCGGGAAGCACGGGTCTGGGACGACCGTCGTTATCCTGAATGCGAGGCCGGACCGGCGTCGGCCGGAGATGGGGGCGATCGATGAAGTTCTTTCTGACGATGTATAGCAACTGGGCGGCCAAGATCGACCACGCCTTGCGCCCGGTGGAGCGGCTCGAGGAGTTTTTCCAGAACCGTCATTACGGCGAGGGGCTCAAAGACATCCGCGTCATGTTGATGTGCTGCGACGCGCAAACCGCGTCTTCTCAGCGCCATCGCTACCACAAGGATCGTGCCGCGCTCAGCATGGATGTGATGCTCGACCTGGACCGGTTCATCGCCGCAACTCACGCGCAGCGACGGCAATGGATTTACGACGCGATGCTGGAAGAAATCCCACGCATCATCCGCAAGAAAAAACTCAAGGATTTCGATCTGGATGCGTTCCAGGCCGATCTGCGCACTCGCCTGGGCCAGCAGTTGCTCGGACCCGACGCGGCGCGCTTCGATCATCTGGTGTTGGAGCGGGCTACCGGATTTTGAGAGCTTGGCGCCGATCTCGCCGCGCCATGCAGACATCGTCAGAACCCGGCATCCAGCCATGCAGGCTCGAAACGTCAGCGGCCGTGGTCCCAATCGCCAACCCCGGCTCCTGTGAGCGCCGAGACTTCCGGGCCGCAATGCTGCGAGCTCTCCGGCTGCCGGCCAAGTTCGTCCCTGTAGAGGAGGGCGGCCCGGTCGGAGGCTTCTGCGACGAATGGCACATTTAATGCGGTGCAGTTAGCATTGCTTTACGGCCGGGGGGAAAACGGCCGAGAATCCGCGCCGCCGGCACGTCCCGGTTCGGGAGCGGGACGACTTAAACACAGGGGGACATCGTGAAAATTACTCTGCTGGCCGGCGCGATCGCGCTGGCTTCCATGCCGGCTGTCGCCAAGGACAAGCTGATTCCGCTCGCCGCCGCCGATGCGGCCGCGCTCAAGGACAAGACCGTCGCGGTCACCTTCCACGAGGCGCCGGACTTCAGTGCGATGACCGCCGGCAAGGCCGGCTTCGGCCTGTTCGGCGTGGCGGCGATGATCAAGTCGGGCAACGACATGGTGCGCGAGAACGGCATCGCCGATCCGGCGATCCTGGTGCGGCAACAGCTCGGCGAAGCGCTGCGCCAGACCTACGGCGCGCAGGTCCAGGCCGTGGACACCACCGCGACCAAGGCCAAGAAGCCCAAGGAAATCGCCACGCTTCATCCGCAAGCCGACTACGTGCTCGATGTGCGTTCGGGCGGTTGGATGTACGTGTACTTCCCGACCGACTGGAACAACTACCAGGTGGTCTACTCGGTCCAGGCGCAGTTGGTGTCGAAGGACGGCCGCCAGGTGTCCAACGCGGCCTGCACCGCCAACAGCAAGGCCAATAAGACGCCGCCGACCCGCGAACAGTTGCTCGCCGACGGCGCCAAGTTGATCAAGGACTACACCACCGCGATGGGCTGGAACTGCGTGCAGGTGCTGGCGACCAATCAATTCATGGTGCCGCTGGACAAGTTCGCCGGCGTGCCGCAGCCGTACGCGGGCTTGATCGCCAGCTTCACGCCGGAAGGCCAGGCCACGGTCAAGGTCGCGGCCGGCGATGCGGCGCCGGTCGCCGCCACCGTGCCTGCACCGACAGTCGCGTCCGCGCCCGTGCCCACGCAGACCGCCGAAGTCACGGTCGCGGCGTCCGCTACGGTCGCCGCACCGATCGCGCCTGCAGCGCCGGCCGCCGCGCCCGCGGCGCCGGTACAGCCGGTGCCGGTCAAGTCCGAAGGCGACAACTGAGCCCGTGCGCTCGCGAATCGGTCCGCACGCGGACCGGTTCGTGGCGACCGGCGGCGGCATGCGAGTTCGCTTCGCGGACTCGCATGCGTTCATGCAAACGTGTCGCCCGCGCAACACGCTTGCGCTAGGCTCCGGGGTCGCGCGCTGTGGCCTTCGCCGCGAGCACGCCGGCCGCGAATGAAATCCGTCTGTCGTGGGCGATGTCTGCTGCCGACACAATCGGAGATGTCTGATCCCGGCCGCCGCCCGACCCATGGAGTAGCCACCGATGCCCAGCCGTTCTTCCAACGACGCCGCGACACTGTTCGAAGCCCGCTGCAGCCAGCCGCTGGCCTTGTCGATCCTCGGCGGCCACGAATGCGAACTGGTGCCCGAAGGCTACGACGAGGACGAGGCGCCGGAGGACTTCCACGCCGCGGTCGAGGCCTTCATCGCCAGTCCGCATGCGGTGCTGCTCGCCGCCAGCGATGCGGTGCATGCCTACTACCGCGACATCAACGCGCACTTCAAGCCCGGCGATCCGGCCTATCTGCAGATCGCCACGCCGGCCGAGGTCTGGCGACACGTGCAACTGGGCTTCGAGGCCATGGTCGAGCGGCGCGCGCACGGCGATGGCGGCGTATACATTTCGCTGGAATGCAACTGCGACTGGGAACCCGAGCATGGTCTGCAGATCGTGTTCAAGGGCGGTAGACAAGTGAGCAAGGTCGGTCCTTACGACGGCCATCTGAGCAATGCCGACGCGTATGCGGACGAGCGCCTGGAACACCTGGTGTACCGCGCGCAGTCGTAACGGCCGGTGCGGATTACGTGCGATGCAGGGCTCGATGGAGTAATGCGATGCACGAGTATCGAATCACCAAATACGATCCGGCTTTGCGCGACGACTCCGGCGCTTATCTCGGCGAGGCTTGGACCTCGATCGGCGATATCGGCCGATCGTTCGACGGCGTGGTCTTGACCGAAGCCGAATATCGGCGCGTCGAAGCGGCCTATGTGGATACCGCCGTGGAGTTCCTGCACGAAGCCGGTGTCGCCGCATTGACCGTGCGCGGACTGGAGAATCACCGCGATGCGCCGATCGCATTCGGCGAAGGCGCCGCGCTGCCGTTGGAGCAGGTCGGCGATTGGCTGCGCCGAATGTTGCGCGAACAGTTCTGGTGCAGGTTGGAAAGCGACGACGCCTTCGTGCATGTCGGCTACGACTACTACCTGTATGTGGGCGTCGCCGGGCCCTGCCCGCGCGCGCTGCGGTCGGCGGCCGGGCGGGGCTTGTTCGTCGAGGCGTTCGCGTCGCCGTATGGCGCGATTACCAAGGATTGAGCCGCATCCGGTATGCCGCCGGACAGGTGCGGTGTTGCGCCACCAATCGGGTTAGCGCGATCCGCCGATCCAGCTGTCGGTCACGCGCAATTGCGGGTCCAGCGCGACCAGATCGGCGCGATAACCGGGCGCGATGCGGCCGAATTCGTGGCCCAGGCCGAGAAACTCGGCCGGATAAGTCGAGGCCATGCGGCAGGCTTCGTCCAGCGGCAGACCCAGGCGCTGCACGGTGTTGCGCACGGCGCCGGCCATGTCGAGCGAGGAGCCGGCCAGGGTGCCCTCGGCGGTGGTGCACTTGCCGTCGCGGCAGGTCATGGTCTGACCGTACAGCACGAAGTCTTCGCTGTCGCCGCCGACCGGCGGCATCGCATCGGTGACCAGCATGATCTTGCCGCGCGGCTTGGCGGCGATGGCGATGCGCAGCGAGGCGTCGTGCACGTGTTCGCCGTCGACGATCACGCCGCACCAACTGTTCGGATCTTCGATCGATGCACCCACGCCACCGGGTTCGCGGCTGGCCATCGGGGTCATCGCGTTGTACAGATGGGTCACGCCGCGCACGCCGTGGGCGAAGGCGTCGCGCAGACGGTCGTAGTCGGCGGCGGTATGGCCGGCGCAGACCAGCACGCCGCGCGCGGCCAGGGCCTGCAAGGTGTCGTTGCCGAAGCGCTCGGGCGCGAGCGTGAGCATGGTCTTGCCGACGCCGAGCGAGGCGACCAGGTTCAGTTCGTCCTCGCTCGGGGTGTGGAACTTGTCCGGGTCGTGCACGCCCTTGCGCGCGGCGGCCAGGTAAGGGCCTTCCAGGTGGATGCCGAGAATGCCCGGCACGTTCTGCCGCATCGCTTCGCGCACCGCGTCGATCGCGCGCACCATCACCGCGACGTCGTCGCTGATCAGGGTCGGCATCATCCCGGTGGTGCCGAACTTGCGGTGCGCTTGGGCGATGCGGCGCAGGCCGTCGACCGTGGGCGCGTCGTTGAACAACACGTCGCCGCCGCCGTTGACCTGGGTGTCGATGAAACCGGGCACGAGGTAGCGGCCTTGCAGATCGATGGCTTGCGCGCCGTTCGGCGCCGCGCCGTGCACCACCGCGACGATACGACCGTCCTCGACGATGACGCTCAGATCGGATTCGAATCCGCGCTCGCTGAGCACGCGGCCGTTGACGAAGGCGGTAGCGGACATGGCGATGGCTTCCTCAGACCGTCTCGGTGACTTTGTTCAGATGCGGCGGCAGGTCCGGATTGTGTCCGCGCGCGACCGACAGCGCGTTGACCGCCTTGTAGAAGCTGGCCACGGTGATCAACGGGGTCATCGCCGGATGCGAAGAGCGCGCCAGCGGCAGCGCATCGCCGCCGCTGATGCCCGGCGCGGCCAGCCACACCGGCGCGCCGCGTTGGCGGAACTCGCGTGCCACCGTGACCGTGCTGTCGCCGGTGCCGTCGTCCTGGGCGAAAGCGAGCACCGGGAAACCGGGGCCGACGATCGCCATCGGCCCGTGCTTGACCTCGGCGCTGCTGAAGGCCTCGGCGTGCAGGCCGCAGGTTTCCTTGAACTTGAGCGCGGCTTCCTGCGCCGCGCCCAGGCCCAGGCCGCGGCCGAGCACGAACAAGTTGCGCGCATCGATCAGGCCCTCGACCAGCGGCGACCAATCCTGTTTCGTCGCCTCGCGCAGCGCATCGGGCAGGGCGTGCACGGCGTTGAACAGGCCGGCGTCGTTGCTCCAGCGCGCGGTCAGTTGCAGCAGCGCGGCCAGCGAGCACAGATAACTCTTGGTCGCCGCGACGCTGGTTTCCGGGCCGGCGTGCAGGCCGAGCACGGTGTCGGCCAACTGCGCCAGCGGTGAGTCGATCACGTTGACCAGCGCGACCACGTGCGCGCCGGCGGCCTTGGCGATCTCGGCGTTGCGCAGCAGGTCCGGGCTCTTGCCCGATTGCGAGATCGCCACGAACAGTGCGCCGTCGAGTTTCGGCTTGATCGCATAGACCGAGCCGACCGACGGCGAGGCCGAGGCGGTGACCAAGCCCAACTGCGTTTCGAACAGGTATTTGCCGTAAGTCGCGGCGTGATCGGAGCTGCCGCGCGCGCAGGTGACGATGAAGCGCGGCGGTTGCGCGCGCAGGCGTTCGACCAACTCGTCGACGATGTCGGCATTGGCCTTGAACTGGCGGGCGACCGCGTCGCCGGCCTCGTCGGCTTCGGCGTACATGCGCGTGCTTGTGGCGTCCAGCAGGGTGTCGGTGCTCACGGAGTGGTTTCGCTCTGCAGTTCGGCGACGAAGTCGTAAGCGTCGCCACGATAGAAGGATCGGGTGAACTCGACGACGCGACCGTCGTCGAGGAAGGTGCGGCGTTCGATGAACAATCCAGGCGCGCCTTCGGGCAGGTTCATCAGCCGCGCCTGTTCGGCGTCGAAGGCGATCGCGCGCAGACGCTGCAGCGCGCGGGCAGGGCGGATGCCGAGCTTGGCGAAAGCTTCGTAGAGCGAGTTCTCCACCAAGTCAGGATTCGGAAGCACCGCTACAGGGACCACCGTCCGCTCGAGTGCGAGCGCCACGTTCTCGGCGGTGCGCAAGCGGTAGTAACGGATCACCTGCGCGCCGGGCGACAGATTCAGCGCCATCGCTTCTTCCGGCGTGACCTCGCCGACGCCGCGTTCGAGGAAGGTCGAACGCGGATCCAGTCCGCGCGCGCGCAGATCGTCGGTGAAGCTGGTCAGGCGCGAGAACGATTTGACGATGCGCTCGGCGACGAAGGTGCCGGCGCCCTGGCGCTGCACCAGCAGCCCGTCGGCGACCAGACCGGCGATGGCCTTGCGCACGGTGACCCGCGACAGCTCCAGCAACTTGCCGATCTCGCGTTCGCCGGGCAGGGCTTGGCCGGCGGTCAGTTCGCCGTTCTCGATCGCGTGCTGCAGGGTCCGGCGCAGGTGCTGATAGGCCGGCGCGCGTCGCGCGTCGGACTGGCGGCGGAATTCGCTTTCCAGATAGGCCTGCATGGCAAAAAGATACCAGTCGCAGACCATTGGCGGCAACAAAGGCTTGTCATGCGATTGTAACCAATTGATTTATAGTTAATTTGCCTGAGTGGTATCTTACTGGTATCTTTGCTGGTATGGTTCTATCCAGACCTGTCCGAGCCCGTCCATGAGCGTTTACTCCGTGCCGACTCCCTCGCAAGCCCCGCATCTGGCGCCGTTGGCGCCGTTCGATCTGGTGATTTTCGGCGGCACCGGCGACTTGGCCCTGCGCAAGCTGCTGCCGGCGCTGTTCCACCGCTACGCCGACGGCCAGATCGTCGCCGGCACCCGCATCGTCGCCATCGCCCGCGACGAACGCAGCGACGACGACTACCGCGCCAAAGTGCGCGATGCGCTACGCAACTTCGCCGGCGATCAGGCCCAGCGCACCGAGTTGCTCGATGGTTTTCTGGGCTTGCTGCTGTACCGGCGCCTGGATCTGAGCTCGGACAACGGCTGGCCCGAGTTCTCCGCCGAATTCGCCGAAGCCGAGCGGGTGCGGGTGTTCTACCTCGCGGTCGGCCCGGACTTGTTCGGTGTGGTCGCCGACCGTTTGCAGTCGCACGGCTTGGTCAATCCCAAGACCCGCGTGGTGGTGGAAAAGCCGCTCGGCAAGGACGGCGTCAGCGCCGATGCGATCAACGATGCGCTGGCGCGGGTGTTCGCCGAAACGCAGATTTTCCGCATCGATCATTACCTCGGCAAGGAGACGGTGCAGAACCTCACCGCGCTGCGCTTCGGCAATGCCTTGTTCGAACCGTTGTGGAAGGCCGAGCACATCGACCACGTGCAGATCACCGTGGCCGAAACGGTGGGCGTGGAATCGCGCGCGCCGTACTACGACAAATCCGGCGCGCTGCGCGACATGGTCCAGAACCATCTGTTGCAGCTGCTGTGCCTGGTGGCGATGGAGCCGCCGTCCTCGCTCGCCGCCGATTCGATCCGCGACGAGAAATTGAAAGTGCTGCGCGCGCTGCGCCCGATCGTCAACGGCAACGCCGCCCAATCCACCGTGCGTGGCCAGTACAAGGCCGGTGCGGTCGACGGCACGGCGGTGCCGGGTTATGTGCAGGAACTCGGCGCGCAGTCGCTCACCGAAACCTTCGTCGCGATCAAGGCCGAGGTGAAGAACTGGCGTTGGGCCGGGGTGCCGTTCTATCTGCGCACCGGCAAGCGCCTGGGCGAACGCGTGTCGGAGATCGTGGTGACCTTCCGCCAGGTGCCGCATTCGATCTTCGAAGATTTGACCGAACAAGATCCGTCCAGCCGCCTGCAACCCAACAAGCTGGTGCTGCGTCTGCAGCCCGACGAGGGCGTGAAGCTGTGGCTGATGAACAAGGTGCCCGGCCCCGGCGGTCTGCGTCTGCGCCACGTGCCCTTGGACATGAGTTTCGCCGCGGCCTTCGGTGGTCGCCAGGCCGACGCCTACGAGCGTCTGCTGATGGACGTGGTGCGCGGCAACCCGATGTTGTTCATGCGCCGCGACGAAGTCGACGCGGCCTGGAAGTGGATCGACCCGATCCGCGCCGCATGGGCCGCCGGCGCCGAGGCGCCGCGTCCCTACACGGCCGGCAGTTGGGGTCCCAGCGCCGCGGTGGCGCTGATCGAACGCGATGGGAGAACGTGGCATGAAGATGCAGGCTGAGCTGAAAGTGATCGAACCGGTGCCGCTGCCTTTGCACGAACGTGTGTTCGACGACGGCGAACAGCTCGCCCAGGCCCTGGCCAAACAGGTCGCCGCCGATCTGCGCGGGGCGCTGGCGCGCCACGGCGAGGCGTCGATCGCGCTATCGGGCGGCAACACGCCCAAGCGTTTTTTTGAAGTGTTGTCGGCGCAGACCCTGGATTGGGCGCGGGTGACCGTGCTGCCGATCGACGAGCGCTGGCTGCCGCCGGAGCATCCGCGTTCCAACGAACGGTTGCTGCGCGAACATCTGTTCAAGAACAACGCCGCGGTGGCGCGACTGCTGCCGATGTACCGACCCACTGAAACGCCGGAAATGGCGCTGATGCCGGTGCTGACCAAGATCGCCAACGAAGGCCTGCCGCTCGACGTCGCCGTGCTCGGCATGGGCGACGACGGCCACGTGGCTTCGTTGTTCCCCGATCTGGGTTACGACAACCCGGCGTTGCGCGAGATCGGCCTGCAACCGTGCGGCCGCGCGCCGGTGATGTCGGTGCGCACCGCGGCGATGCCGGAGCCGCGCATGACCCTGACCTTGAGCGCGATCTTCACCGCGCCGGCGATCTATCTGCATATCGAAGGCGAGAAGAAGCGCGCCGTGCTCGAAGGCGCGCAGCGCGATCCGCGCTGCACCCTGCCGATTCGTTCGGTGTTGAGCGGCGCGCCGATGGCGCCTACTTTGTATTGGAGTCCGTGATTCATTGAGGCGCGCAGTCGCTGCGGTCCGTCGACTGCGTATCTAGTCAAGCTCTATTTGTATTCGGCGCCCGCTGCATCTTTGGGCGTCATGACAGCCAGGCCATAGCTCCCTCCCCTCCCAGCTCCGGCCTTTGCTGTCGCCCCCTTTAGCAAAGGGGGCCACGCCGCATGGCGGCGTGGGGGGATTTGCTTTTGCCTTTGCTTCTTAGGAAGGTGTAGGAAGAGCAAATCCCCCCCTAACCCCCCTTTTTCAAAGGGGGGAACTGTTCGGCCTCCTCGGAAGAGGCCTCGCACTGACTGAGTACCCGTGAATACCCAACTGCATCCCGTTGTCGCGCAAGTCACGCACCGCATCCAGGAACGAAGCCGCGCGCGCCGCAATGCTTATCTCGCCCGCATCGAAGCGGCGCAGAGCAGCGGCCCGCATCGGCGACGGCTGTCTTGCGGCAATCTCGCCCATGGTTTCGCCGCCTGTTCCACCAGCGACAAGGCGGCGCTGCGCAGCGGTTACGCGCCTAACCTGGGCATCGTCAATTCGTTCAACGACATGCTCTCCGCGCACCAGCCGCTGGAGCGCTTTCCCGACCTGATCAAGGCCGCCGCGCGCGAAGCCGGCGCGACTGCGCAAGTCGCCGGCGGCGTGCCGGCGATGTGCGACGGCGTGACCCAGGGCCGCGAAGGCATGGAGTTGTCGCTGTTCTCGCGCGACGTGATCGCCATGTCGACCGCGATCGCGCTCTCGCACGATATGTTCGACGCCGCCTTGTACCTGGGCGTATGCGACAAGATCGTGCCGGGGCTGCTGATCGGCGCGCTGCATTTCGGCCATCTGCCGGGCATCTTCGTACCGGCCGGGCCGATGACCTCGGGCCTGCCCAACGACGAGAAGTCGCGCGTGCGCCAGCGCTACGCCACCGGCGAAGCCAGCCGCGACGAGTTGCTCGAAGCCGAGGCGCGCAGCTACCACGGGCCGGGCACCTGCACCTTCTACGGCACCGCCAACTCCAATCAGATGCTGATGGAGATGATGGGCCTGCATCTGCCCGGTTCCAGCTTCGTCCATCCCAATACCCCGCTGCGCGATGCGCTGACCGTGCTGGCCGCGCAACGCGCAGCGCAGATCACCGCCTTGGGCGACGAGTACATCCCGATCGGCCGCATCGTCGATGAGCGCGCGATCGTCAACGGCGTGATCGGTCTGCATGCGACCGGCGGTTCGACCAATCATCTGCTGCATCTGATCGCGATGGCGGCCGCGGCCGGAATCGAGCTGCGACTGGAAGATTTCGACGCGTTGTCGTCGGTGATTCCGTTGCTGGCGCGGGTCTATCCCAACGGCAGCGCCGACGTGAATCATTTCCACGCCGCCGGCGGGCTCGCGTACCTGATCGGCGAACTGCTCGATCACGGCCTGCTGCACGGCGATGTGCAGACCGTCGCCGGCCCGGGTCTGGATCGTTACCGGGTCGAAGCGCGATTGGGCGAGGATGGCGAAGTGGTGTACGTACCGTGCACGCCGCACAGCTGCGATACCGCGGTGCTGCGGCCGGTGTCCGAACCCTTCCGTGCCGACGGCGGCTTGCGCGTGCTCAGCGGCAATCTGGGCACCGCGGCGATCAAGGTCTCGGCGGTGCCGGAAGACCGCTGGATCGTCGAGGCGCCGTGCCGGGTGTTCGTCGAACAGCACGAGGTCAAGCAGGCTTTCGAACGCGGCGAGCTCGATCGCGACGTGATCGTGGTGGTGCGCTTCCAAGGTCCGCGCGCCAACGGCATGCCGGAACTGCATCAGCTCACGCCGACGCTGACGGTGCTGCAGAAACGCGGCCACCGGGTCGCCTTGGTCACCGACGGCCGGATGTCCGGCGCTTCGGGCCAGGTGCCGGCGGCGATCCACGTCACCCCCGAAGCGATGAGCGGCGGTGCCTTGGCGAAGCTGCGCGATGGCGATGTGCTGAGGGTCGATGCAGTGGCCGGAACCTTGAGCGTGATCGAGCCGGCCGATTGGGCCGCGCGCGAGCACGTCACGGCCGATCTGTCTTCGCACCATGTCGGCGTGGGCCGCGAGTTGTTTGCGGCCTTCCGCGATTATGCGGCGCCGGCGGATCGAGGGGCAGGGGTGTTTGGGGCGGTGCCGGTTTGATTCGTCAGGCACGATGAAGAATGTCTGCACCCGATATAAAGCGCTTGCGCGTTTCCGCGAACCTCTCAAGCCGTCCTCCCCGCGAAGGCGGGGGTCCAGAGACTTCAGCGGCGTCTCTCCAGATCGTCATTCCCGCGAAGGCGGGAATCCAGAGACTTCAGCGGCATCTCTCCAAATCGTCATTCCCGCGAAGGCGGGAATCCAGTGACTTTCGTGCGAGAACGTTTGAAGTCACTGGATTCCCGCCTTCGCGGGAATGACGGTAGGTAAGTACGCTGTTTCCCGAATCCCGAATCCCGAATCCCGAATCCCGAATCCCGAATCCCGAATCCCGAATCCCGAATCCCCGCTCCCAGGAGCACGCCATGCCCGCCCCCGCTCGCACCACCTTCCTGTTCGACCTAGACGGCACCCTGGTCGACAGCGTCTATCAGCACGTGCTGGCCTGGAAGCAGGCGCTGGACGCCGACGGCATTCCGCTGTCGGTGTGGCGCATCCATCGCAAGATCGGCATGAGCGGCGGCTTGTTCACCAACATTCTGCTGCGCGAGACCGGAATCGACATCACCGCCGAGCGCATCGAGCGATTGCATCGTCTGCACGCCGAAGCCTACAGCCGTCAGGCGACGCAGATCCGCCCCTTACCCGGCGCGGTCGAGTTGCTCGCCTATCTGACCGACAACGATATTCCGTGGGCGATCGCCACCAGCGGGCGCATGGAAACCGCGCGACACAACCTGGTCGCGCTCGGCGTCGATCCGGATCAGCGCGTGGTGATCACCCGCGACATGGTCAAGTACGCCAAGCCCGATCCCGACCTGTTCCTGGCTGCGGCCGATAAACTCGGCGCCGACATCGAGCATTCGATCGTAGTCGGCGACAGCATCTGGGATCTGTTGGCGGCGCGCCGCGCACGCGCGCTCGGCGTCGGGCTGCTGTCGGGCGGTTACGGCCAGGACGAGCTCGAACGCGCTGGCGCGTTCCGCGTGTACGAAGATCCGGCCGATCTGCTCAAGCACATCGACGAAGTGGCCGCGCGCCCCTGAGCGCGGCGAAGCGAACAACGGGAGTTCAAGCAATGAGTTCGATGCAGGATCTGCAACAACGCGTGGCCGCGGTACTGGCCCTGGCGCCGGTGGTGCCGGTGCTGGTGATCGAAGAGTTGAAGCACGCGGTGCCGCTGGCGCGCGCGCTGGTCGCCGGCGGCTTGCCCGCGATCGAAGTGACCTTGCGCACGCCGGTCGCGCTGGACGCGGTGCGCGCAATCGCCGCCGAGGTCGAAGGCGCGGCGGTCGGCGTGGGCAGCGTGCGTCGGCCGTCGGATTTCGTCGACGCCTTGAAAGCCGGCGCGACGTTCGCGGTATCGCCGGGCAGTTCGCCCGGCTTGATCGCCGCCGCGCGCGATATCGATCTGCCCTGGCTGCCGGGCGCTGCGACCGCCTCGGAAGCGATGGCCTTGCTGGAACACGGCTATACCCAGCTCAAGTTCTTCCCGGCCGAATCGATCGGCGGCGCGGCGGCGTTGAAATCGATCGGCGCGCCCTTGCCGGAGCTGCGCTTCTGCGCGACCGGCGGCATCGGCGTCAACAACGTGCGCGACTACCTCGCGCTCAAGAACGTGCCCTGCGTGGGCGGTTCGTGGGTGGCGCCCGCGGCGGCGATCAAGGCCGGCGACTGGGGGCAGATCGAAGTGTTGGCGCGGCAGGCGGCGAAGTTGAAGGTGTGAGTTGAACGCCGCACGGCTTGTCTGCCTCTCCCGCAAGCGGGAGAGGGAACAGATGCGTCGAGAAGGTGAAGCGTCTTTCGTGCGCTCAACCCTGCAGCGGACGCGGCGGCGCCGTCGACCCGCGCACCACCAGAATCGGGCTGAAGCCCTCGTTCGGCGGCACGGCCATCGGTTGATCGCCGCCGTCGCGGCGCAGTTCGGAGATCAATCGGTACGCCGCATGTCGCGCGATCTCTTCGGTCGCCTGCCGCGCCGTGGTCAAGGTCGGCCACGACTGCTTGGAGAACGGGCTGTCCTCGAATCCGGCGATCGACAAGTCGTAGGGCACGTGCATGCCCGAAGACTTGGCCGCGGCAAGCACGCCGGCGGCGATCTCGTCGTTGCTGCCGAAGATCGCGGTCGGCCGGTCGGGCAGGGCGAACAGACGGCGCGCGCCGCGGAAGCCGTCGTCGAAGGAGTAGTCGCCCGGCAGCACCAGGTTCTCGTCTTCGGCGATGCCGTAATCGGTCAGCGCCTGCGCATAGCCCTTGTAGCGCTCCCAACTGGAGCGGTGCGATTTGCCGCCCCACAGAAAACCGATGCGCTGATGGCCGAGCTGGATCAGGTGTTCGGTGATGTCGTAAGCGGCGTCGCGGTCGTCGACCCAGACGCAGGGCGAGCCGTCCTTGGGGTCTTCGGCGGCCGAGACGATGCGCACCAGGCGGATGCCGTGCGCGACCAGCTCGCTGACCAGTTCCATCCGCTCGGACATCGGCGGCGCCAGCACCAGGCCGGCCAGGCGCGCGCCCTGGACCAGATCGATCAGATCGGCGGCCAGCAGCGGCGAGGACGAATCGCAGGGATGGATCTGCAGGCCGTAGCCGGTTTCGCGGCAGGCGGCGAGCACGCCGTTCTGCACGCTGATGATGTAGTACGGATTGGGATTGTCGTAGACCACGCCCAGCGCATACGGCGTCGCGCTGCGCAGGCTGCGCGCGGACGGATCGGGCCGGTATTCGAGTTCGGCGATGGCCTCGTGCACCCGCGCGCGGGTGCGGGCGCGCACGCCGGATTCGTCGTTGATCACCCGCGAGACGGTCTTCAACGAGACCTGGGCGAGTTCGGCGACATCTTTGATGGTGGGTCGGCGCACCGAGGCCTCGGCAATGAGCGGGTGGAATCGCCGGGTCCGGTGGTGTATCCGGTGGTGCGTGGCGGCGTGCCGTCTAGCCTACTCCAGTCCACCGCCGCCGATGCTGCGAGGCATCCGTCGAGCACGCGCATTCGATCGGCCTTCGGCCGCCGCGTTCGATTCACAGCTTGGGCACGATCGCCAAGGTCAGACGCGAGATGCAGGCCAGGCGGCCGGCCTCGTCCTCGATGCGGATTTCCCAGACTTGGGTGCTGCCGCCGACGTGGATCGGCCGTGCGGTGCCGGTGACGGTTCCGCTGCGCACGCCGCGCACGTGGTTGGCGTTGATCTCGATACCGACGCAGATCCGGCCTTCGGGGCAGCACAGGTTGCCGGCGCTGCTGCCCAGGGTTTCGGCGAGCAGGACCGATGCGCCGCCGTGAAGCAGGCCGTAGGGCTGATGGGTGCGGGCGTCGACCGGCATGGTGCCGCGGACGTAGTCGGGGCCGATCTCGGTGAAGACGATGCCGAGCGGTTCCATCGCGGTGTTGCGCGCGAGCCGGTTGAGGTCGTCGACGGTGGTGGTGCCGCGGAACAAGGATTTGGCGGCCGGCGGGGCCGCGGGGTGGGTCGGGTCGGGTGCGTTCATCGCCTCACGATAACGGCGATGCGCCAGCCGGACCAGCCGGGGCGTGTCGGCTCATGGGCCCGAGGGGAATCGAACCGATGGAACCGATGGAACAAAGCGCTACGGATAAACGCATCTGATACAGGCTAGCAACGGATACCGGCTAAGCGTGAAGCGGGACGGGCGAATCCTGGAGACCGAGGCCGGGCGTTTCAAAAAGCCCGGAACGGCGCGCGGGGGAAAAAGGAGGCTTTGCGCGCCGGTCCGGGTCGGAAAGCGAAACGTCCGGTACTGCGATCGGTGTTCTCGGCGGACAGCCGGTCCATGGACGACGGTCCAGGATTAAGCGAAACGGAAGCGCGGCTGGACCCAGTTGCTGGCGTAGCTGCGGTTGCTGGCGTAGCCGCTGCTGTTGCCGTAGCCGACGCCGAAGTCGCGCTGGCGGTGTTGATGACGAACCGGGGCGGCGTTCACGGGGGTGGTGGTCGGGGCCTGGGCGGCAGTGGTGGTGACGGTGCGGGTGGTCAGAGCGTTCATGGTGGCTGTCCTGTGTCGTGGGGTAGTAGTGCTTCGGTGTGTTGGTAATCTACAACACATAGGTAGAAGTGACCATATGTCGGAAGTCATATCCCCCTTTAGTCATGCCCCTGGAGCTTCTGGGCTGGCTGGGCGGTGACGCGCACCGTCCGGGTTCATGGATAGAGATGGCCCCAGGGCACGCAGGGTTGCCATGACTGAAGACCTATAAGGCCGGGACGGGGCAACCCGGGCGGATGCCGGTGCTGAGTCCTGCTCCCTCGCAGCGGGCGAAGTGCCCGAAGGGCGGATGAGGGCGCTCGATGCGATGTATTCTCACCAGCGTTAGTCCCGGCTCGCCTCAGCTTCCGCGCATGTCGATCATCGAGTTGGTATCAGTACCGTTCGCGTTACGACCACCGAGTTCGCGAGTGGGCTGCCGCTTCCCATTCCCATGCCGGACTCGCTGACCATCGCGGACGCGGCGAACTGGTATCGCGCGTCGGTGCCTTTGATTGCGGGCGCTTCCGCGTCGCGGCCGGACTACGCCGAGCCGTTTCCCTACGCATGGAGTTTGAAGAGTCGCCTGCGGCTCGCTGGGGCACTGGCCCTTTACGATCAAGAAGCGGTCGACGAGTTTCTGCGGGCATTTCCCTTGCCCACGCAGCACGAAATGCTGCTCGCTGCCTTCGCGGCGTCGGCGGAAGGAGGCGACTTCCATGGCGCGGCTCTGGCGACGTTACTGACGGTCTGCGAAAGTGAGCGCAAAGCCTTCCCCGGCACCGTGGGCGAGTGCATCGGCCTGGAACTGTGGGATGGCAAGAAGTATTGGGTAATGACCGAAGACGGCTGGGCGGCGAAGCCTTAGCGTCGCCAGGCACATCTCACAAAATCGGCGCCAACCCCGCCCCGAACGCAGTGAACATCCGCGTGGTCAGACTCTTCACGCCGAGGTTGACCTCGGGGAAATCGCCGACCGGTTTGTAGCAGGCGCGAAAGCCCGGGTCGGTGCGGTACAGCGGGTGCGGGCAGTCCGGGCCGGGCACGAATTCGTAACTGGTGGCATAGCGCACCGGCCACAGGTCGAAGATCGGCAGGTGTTCGGAGATCTTCGCGATCGAGTACTCCAGCCCGGAGAAGATCGGCGGTTTGTCGCGACGCGCGATCACCCACGAATTGGCCGGGGCGATGTCGCGGCGGATGCTCGCGGCCAGCGCCTGGGCGAAGACGGCATCGTCGATCACCACCGCGCTTTCGGTGTTGTAGTGATCGCCGCGCGGGTCGAAGTTGTGGGTGCCGATCACGCCGATGCGTTCGTCGATCACCATCGACTTGGCGTGCATGCCGATGCGCACGCCGGCGCGCTTGAGCGGCACCGGTTCGTTGGTGCGGCGTCGCGCGTAGCGCATCGCCGCGTATTCGCGCGCCAGCGGTTGCCGGTAACGCTGGCGGTAGACCACGCTGCTGCGATCCAGCTCGCCGCAGCGCGGTCGCGATTCGGCCAAGCCGGCGCCCTGCACCGATTCGGGTTGCCCGCGCCCGTCCTGTTCGGGTATGCCGTCCAGGCCCAGGTCCGGCAAGGTCGCACCGGTCGCGGCGATGTCGATCGGCGCGTCGGCGGGGAAGGGTTTGTACTCGTAGATGTTGAAACCGAACTCGCGCAGGTAGCGGCGCTTGTACTTGTACGACAGCGCATAGGCGATGAAGGCGTCGGTCGCGGCCAGGCTGTTGGTGGAGACGATCACCCGCGGCCGGTCCGGACGCGCGTGCAGGGTGCGGAACAACTCCTGCGCCGATTTGGACAGCACCAGATACGGCGTCTGCAGCAGCACTTCCTCGCGCGAGTTGGCGATCAGGTTGCGCAGCGAGTCCGTGGCCACGGCGTTGGCCTGGCTGTCCTCGCGGTGTTTGTCGGGGGTGTCGGAGATGTAGCGCACCGCGCCGACCGCGATCGCGTTGGCGACCAGTCGCGCATCGATCTTGGCGCTGTCGGCGGCGTCCTCGCGCATGGCTTGCGCGCGCTGCGGGCGTTCGAACTCGACCTTGGGCAGGGCCGGCACGCCGGCGTCGATCAGGCGCGTGCCGACATCGGCCAACCGCTCGACTGGCACGCTGCGGCGGTCGCTCCAGAACACTTCGAAGTCGGTGCCCATGATGTCGGCGACCGGGCCGGCGACCAGCACGTCGCGGTCGCGGAAGTTGTACTCGTCGTCCCAGTCGTAATAGTCGTCCTGGTAATTGCGCCCGCCGGAAATGCCGATGCGGCCGTCGGCCAGCAGCAGTTTGGTGTGCATGCGTTGATTGAGCCGGCGCCAGCAGCAGGCCGCGGCCAGCACGTACTGCGGATAGCTGATGCGAGCGCGGTGCAGCACCGGGTTGTACAGCTTGACCTCGAAATTGGCATGCACACCCGACAGCGCGGCCAGGGTTTCGATATGGCGCATCGCCGCCAACTGGTCGAGCAGCAGGCGCACGCGCACGCCGCGCCGCGCCGCGGTCAGCAATTCGTCGAGCACCAGCTTGGCTGCGTCGTCCTCGTCGAAGATGTAGGTCTGCAGGTCCAGGGTGTGGGCGGCGCTACGGATCAGATTGATCCGCGCCAGCAGCGCATCGGGGCCGCGGTCCAGGATCAGGGCGTAATGGCGCGGGCGCTCCGGGGTCGATTCGGCCATCGCCTTGCGCCCCAGCTCGGACAGCGGCGAGGGCTGGGCGCAGGCGTTCTGCGCCTGGCAGTCGATCTGCTGCGAACGCGCGGCCGCGGCGATCGCGCTGGCGCGGTCGCGCTGGGCCGGGCTCAGCGAGGCGCAGGCCGACAAGGACAGGGCGAGCAGGGCCGCAAGGCCGCGCAACACGGGGTTCAACGGGGTGGCTCCTTAACGCTCCGGGACCGTGGCCGGAACGGACTCCGGATTCCTGGGCGGCGCGGGTTTCGGCGGGATGAGCTTATTTTGCGTGGATTGCAGGCGCACCTGCATGGTGAAGCGTACCCGGTCGCCGAGGGCGAGTTGCCAACCATCGAGGTTGTAGTCGTCGCGGCTGACGCTGCCGTGAGCGATCGCGTCGCAGTCCTCGCCCGGTGCGGCGCAGGTCGCCGGGGTCAGGATGAAGGTTTCCATGCGGCTGACCCCGTGCAGGGTCAGACGGCCGCGCAACGCGCCGCCGACGCGGACCAGATCGGCCGGATGCGGTTCGGACAGGAATTCGATGAAGGGATAGCGCGGGGCGTTGAAGAAGCGTTCGCCGCGGGCCATGCGCGCGTAGCGTTCGGACTCGCCGACCACCACCGCGGCGGTGGCCAGACGGATGCGCACCTGATGGCGGCCGTCGGCCAGGGTGGTGACCTCGCCGTCGTAACGCGGGAACTCGCCGACGATCTTCTGGCCCCAGCGGGTGCGCAGTTCGAAACTGAAACGGGTGTGCTCGGGGTCGAAACCTTGCTGCTTCGTCTTGGGTTCGGGCGGACGCCCGGTGGCGATGCGGGTCAGCGGTTGGCTGACCTGCGCGGTCGGCGCCTGAGCCTGAGCCGCGTGCGCGGCCGCCATCAGCAACAGCCCGAGGGCCAGACTGCACAGTGCGGCGGTACTGCCGTGCCGCCGCCGCAAACGCGGCGGCTTGGGTTTCACGGCCACCAAAACTCGCTGAGCTGGGCCACGCCCGGTTCCAGTCCGGTCCCGGCCGGCACGGTGAGCACCGCGATTCCGCCCGGCGGCATGCCGCGGTAATCGCCCGACTGGCCGCTGTGCAGCAGCGCCGCCAGCCGTTCCAGGCCCGGATTGTGGCCCACCAGCATCAGCCGCTCGGCCTCGATATGGGTATCGGCCAGGCTGATCAGGGTGCCGGGGGTGGCTTCGTAGATCGACGGTTCGATCCGCTGTTCGACGTAGCCGATCGCGCCGAGCACCGCTTCCAGGGTCTCGCGGGTACGCCGCGAGGGCGAGCACAGCACGCAGTCGGGAATGAGCTTTTTCTGCGCCAGCCAGCGGCCGGCGGCTTCGGCTTCGGCCAGCCCTTCGGCCGACAGCGGCCGGTCGAGGTCGGCCTGGCTTTGGCCGGCCGGTTCGGCGTGGGCGTGGCGGAGCAGGATCAGTTCGCGCATGAGTCAGAGCCGGATCGAGTGATGAAGGGGGTGCGCGAACGCAGGGTAGAGGATGCCTGTCGAGGGGGCGGATGGGTAGCGGGGCGGGGCGGGGATCAGAAGCGGGGTTTGAAAAGCGGGGTTGGGGGACCGGGGTGGCTGGGTGGTCGGTGGCTTGCGGCGATCCCGTCAGCCGCAGGCCGAACCCCCCAGATCGCGACACTCCCCACTCCCCCAACCCCGCTTTTCAAACCCCGCTCCGAAGCCCGGCCTCACTTCTTCAACCACCTCAGCAACGGCTGCCAGTCCGCCTGATGCTCGCGGATCTGCTGCGAGTGATAGTCGAACAGGCTCTTGCCGAGCGCGGTCATGACCACATAGGCCTGGCTGTCGCGGATCTGGCCGATCACCGGGTAGGGCCATTCGCTGAGCAGCTCGACCGCCTGCTGGGAGGCGTTGGTCCAGGGCTTGAGCTTGTTGCCGATCAGGCCGACCCGCAGCTGGCCGCGGCGCACCCGCGGGTGCTGGGCCAGCGAGTCGAGGAAGGGCACGGTGGCCTCGATGTCGAGCGTGGAGGGCTGCACCGGCACCACCACCGCGTCGGCGAACTCCAGGAAGCTCTCCAGGTCCTCGGCCATGGCTCCGGCCGGGGCGTCGATTATCGCGCGCTGTGCGTCCTCGGGCAGTTGCTTGCGCCAGGCCTTTTTGCGGGTGCCGTCCAGTGGCAATACCGCGCTTTCCAGGACCGAGCGGCGTTGCGCCCAACGGGTTGAAGAGCCTTGCGGGTCGGCGTCGATCAGGGCCGTACGCAGGCCTTCCAGGGCCGCTTGCGCGGCGAGGTGGGTGGCGATCGTGGTCTTGCCGACGCCGCCCTTGGAACTGGCCACCAGCACGGTCTTCATGCGAGCTCCCTCCGGATGGAAAGCGCAGCCTACACCGGAGATGTGGAGCGGGTCATCACGATGGGGGCGGCCCACGCCCCGGTTCCGGTCCGCCGCCGTCATCGTCGCCCCCTGGCGACGCGGTTGCGGCGGCTGGCGAGGTGAGTCAGTGCGAACCCGAACGACTACTGACGAGCTGCGGCCGCCCATCGTTATCGCAGGTCGCACACGGGGGCACGAGCCGGAGGCGGCCACGCGGCGGACCGCCCGGACGCCAGTTCAGGGCCGGGCCGGCCGGGAGGCGCTCATCCCCCCGCCACCCGCGCCCACAACGGCAACGTGATCAGCGACAGCAACAAGCCATACCCCACCATCGCCGCGGCCAACCGCGGCGCCAGTTGATGCGCGATGGCCAGCGCGCCGGCGGTGACCATCGACGGCATCGCCGCTTCCAGCACGGTGGTGCGGGCCATCTCGCCGTGCAGGCCGAGCAGCGGCGCCAGCGCCCAGGCCAGCGCCGGCATCAGCGCCAGTTTCAGGCTCAGCCCGGCGATCAGCGGTTTGAGTTCCTCGCGCGGCAAGGTCAGCTTCACCGCCAGGCCGATGGTCAGCATCGCCATCGGCAGCAACGCATCGGACAGACGCTGCAGCGCGCCGGCGATCCAACTCGGCGGGTGCGCGGGCATCACGCTGAAACCGATCAGCAACGCCCACAGCGGCGGGAACTTCACCACCCGCAGCAGCATGTCGCGTCCGCTCGGGCGGGTGTCGCTGCCGTAGCGGGCCAGCACCCACAGGCCGAAGGTCGACAGGATCAGGAAGGCGCCGAACTGGTCGTAGACCACCGCATACGGCAATGCGTGCTCGCCGATCAGCGCACGGGTCAGCGGATAGCCGAGGAAGCTGGTGTTGCCCAGAGCCACGGTCAGCAGCAGCACCGCGTGTTCGTCGCGGCGGAACTTGAGCCATCGCGACAGCGCGCCGACCAGCAGCACGGTCGCGCCCAGCAGCAGCCACGGCACCGCGGCCACGCCCAGCAGCGCCGGTTCCAGTTGCAGGCGCGGCGCATAGCGCAGCACCGCGGCCGGCAGGCAGACGTACAGGACCACCAGGTTCAACGTCTGCGCGGCGTTGTCGGGCAGGACCCGCAGGCGCTGGAACAAATAGCCCAGGGCCAGCATGGCCAGGACCAGGGCGAAAGCGTCGAAGGCCATGAGGGAGTCGCGTTCGCGTGACGGATGGGGGAATGGTCACGGTTGCCGGGCAGGGGCTCAAGACGGCTTTGGGTGTAGAGGGGGCGGTTCGGGGGCAAGAACAAAGGCAAGGGCAAATCCCCCCTGGCCCCCTTTTTCAAAGGGGGGAACTCGGTAGGTGGGGCTCGATCGTTCTGGTGGCGTTGCTGTTGCTTTCTTCACCGCGCAGCAGCGTTGCCGCGGCGAACGCGGAAATTTGCGCTTTTGCCTTCGCCCTTCGGCGACCCCGCGCCCGAAGAGCGCCGTATCATGTCGCCTCCTCGGAAGACCTGCCCCATGAGCGACCTGCAAGATCTGACCGCGCTGATCCGCTCCAACACCCCGTTGATCGTGATCGAGACCCGCGACGAAGCGCGCGTGGTCGAGCTGTTCCGGCAGGCCTTGATGAACGTGTGGCGCGCGCTGTATCGCTGGTCGATCACCGAAGGCCTGCGCCGGGTCGATCTGGATCGCGAAGAACAGACCGACGTCGCGCCCGACATCTCCACCACCTTGCAGTCGATCCGCGACGCCGACCAGCGCGGCATCTACCTGCTGTTCGACGCGCATCCCTACCTCGGCTACGCCAGCACTCAGCGGCAACTGCGCGAGATCGCCCAGCGTCGCGACTGCCAGCCGCACGTGCTGGTGCTGATCGGCCACAAGCTGGAACTGCCGCCGGACCTGGATTCGCTGGCGGTGCGCTACACCCCGCGCCTGCCCGACGCCAACGCCCTGCTGAAACTGGTGCGCGAGGAAGCGGAGAACTACGCGCGCGAAAACGGCGGCCGCCGGGTCGAGGCCGACGGCGAAGCGGTCAAGCAGATCGTGCGCAATCTGCGCGGCATCGACCCGGTCGACGCGCGCCGCATCGCCCGCCATCTGATCTTCGGCGACGGCGCGCTCAACGCCGACGATCTGCCCGAGCTGGCCAAGCTCAAGTTCGAGCTGCTCAACCGCTCCGGCCATCTGCATTACGAATACGACAGCGCGCGCATGAGCGAGGTCGCCGGCGTGCGCCGGCTCAAGCGCTGGGTCGAACAACGCCGCGCGGTGTTCGTCACCGGCGAGGCGCCGCCCGGCCTGGATGCCCCCAAGGGCATTTTGCTGCTCGGCGTGCAGGGCTGCGGCAAGTCGATGATCGCCAAGGCGGTCGCGGCCGGCTTCGGCGTGCCGCTGGTGCGTTTGGATTTCGGCACGCTGTACGACAAGTTCCACGGCGAAACCGAAAAGAACCTGCGCGCCGCGCTGGCCTCGGCCGAACAGTTGTCGCCGGCGGTGCTGTGGATCGACGAGATCGAAAAAGGCCTGGCCGGCGATGCCGGCGAGGGCGACGGCGGCGTGTCGCGGCGCGTGCTCGGCTATCTGCTGACCTGGATGGCCGAACGCAAATCGCGTCTGTTCCTGGTCGCCACCGCCAACCAGATCGACGCGCTGCCGCCGGAGTTGCTGCGCAAGGGCCGCTTCGACGAAATCTTCTTCGTCGACCTGCCGGTGGCCGAGGTGCGCGCGGAGTTGTTCGCGATCCACCTGCGCCGGCGTTCGCTGACGCCCGAATCTTTCGATGTGCCCGGCCTGGCCGCGGCCAGCGAAGGCTTCTCCGGCGCCGAGATCGAACAAGCCATCGTCGCCTCGATGTACGCCGCGCATGCCGCCGGCGCGCCGTTGTCGGATTTCCAGTTGCGCGCCGAACTCAAGCAGACCCGGCCGCTGTCGGTATTGATGTCCGAACAGGTCGACTCGCTGCGCGAGTGGGCGCGCGGGCGGACGGTGTCGGCGGATTGAATCTTGCGCCGCCGGCAGGCGCTCCAGATGACAGGTGTCAAACGAGCTCGGCGAACAGACTTTCGAATACCGTCGCCGGCGCCCCGTCGAGTTGGGTGAAGCAGCCGGGAGCGGGCTGGTGGAAATACCGATGCTCCACCTCAGTCAATCCTTCGCGGATCAACACGGCTTTGGCTTGCTCTATCCAGGCCTGGATCGCTTCGGGCAGCCGTTCCTGCGCGATGGGATGACCAACGCCGCCGCGATCGGTCATGCCCCAACGGCGATCGAAACAATACACCGCGAACAACGGCGCCTTCGCCGATAGGTAAAAGCGCGGCTCGAACCGATAGCGTCTGTTCGACGGCTTGTGCGTTCCCTGTAATTCATGGGCCAGCGATTGCCCCGCGTTGTAGTTCATGTCCGCGTCGCGGCGGAACTGCACACGCATCTCGGTTTCCAGCGCCTGCTTGAGCCGGGCGACGAAGTCGCAGACATCGCGGTAGTCGCCGATCGGCTTGGGCAGAGCGTCGAGGATGAAGCCGGGCAGTGAAGTCATCTGCGCTGTCGCATGGCCGCGTTGACGCAAGCGTACCTGTCCGGGCCCGCCGACCTCAGCGCGGCGGCCGCGCAAGCAGGGCTTCGAACCCCGCGATCAACGCGCGCAGGCCGAACTCGTAATCGGTGTCCGTATCGTTCTGGCTCAGCACCGATTGCGCCTGGGTCAGCAGCGGATAGCGCTGCGGGTCCGGGGTAGCCAGGGGCTGTCCCGGGCCGCGGCCGGCCTCGGTCGCGGCCTGTTCCTCCAGCACCCAGCCGACGGTGTAGTAACTCAGCGAAATCAAGGCCCGCACCGCGTCGGGCGGGTTGAATCCGACGGCGACCAGGTATTGGAGTTCGGCTTCGCCCTCGGCGTAGTCGCCGGGCTCCGGCCGCGTGCCGACGTGCACGCGCGCGCCGTCGCGATAGGCGAGCAGGGTGCGGCGGAACTCGCGCGATTCGCGCGCCATCCAGTCGCGCCAGTCGGCACATTGCGTCCAATCCACCCGCGCGTGCCCGGCCAGCATGGCCTTGGCCAGGGCGTCGAGCAGGTCGCGCTTGCTCTTGAAATGCCAGTACAGCGTGGGTTGCTGCACGCTCAGCGCCTCGGCCAGACGGCGCGTGGTCAGGCCGTCCATGCCGACCTCGTTCAGCAACTTCAGCCCTGCGGCGATCACGGTCTCGCGTTGCAGCTTCATTCGGGCGCCCTCGGCCTTGCTCTCTCTATCGACGATAGATTAGCATTTGCGAAAATCTATCGCTGATAGAGAGGTTCCCTTGCGCACTCCCGCTTCCTGGGCCTTCGGCCTGATCTTGCTGACGGTGTCTCTCGACGCCGTCGGTGTCGGCCTGATCGCGCCGATCCTGCCGCAGCTGCTCAAATCCTTCGGCCTGGAACGCAGTCTGGCCTTGCACGTCGGAGCCCTGACCGCGCTGTACGCGCTGATGCAGTTCGCCTGCTCGCCGGCGCTGGGCGCGCTGAGCGACCGCTTCGGCCGCCGTCCGGTGCTGCTGTTGTCGCTGGCCGGCGGCGTACTGGACTACCTGCTGATGGCCTGCGCACCGTGGCTGTCGCTGCTGTATCTGGGCCGGGCCGTATCCGGCATCAGCGGCGCGAACGCTTCGGTCGCCGCCGCCTACATCGTCGACATTTCCAGCGAGGAGCAACGCACCCAGCGCTTCGGCTGGATGGGCGCCTGCTTCGGCCTGGGCCTGGTCGCCGGCCCGGTAATCGGCGGCCTGCTCGGCGCGATGTGGCTGCGGGCGCCGTTCCTGGCCGCGGCCGGATTGGCGACGATCAATCTGGCGCTGGCCTGGTTCGCGCTGCCCGAACCCGAGCGCCCGCGCAGCGCCGAGATCGTCTGGCGCGAGTTGGCGCCGTGGAACGCCCTGCGCGACCTGGCCCGGCTGCCGCGGCTGACGCCTCTGCTGTGGCTGTATCTGGTGATGCAGCTGGCCGGCCAGGTGCCGGGAACCTTGTGGGCGCTGTATGGCAACGATCGCTTCGCCTGGAACTCGACCACGATCGGACTGTCGCTGGCCGCCTTCGGGGTCATGCACGCGGTGTTCCAGGCCCTGGTCGCCGGACGCGCCAGCCGGCGTTTCGGCGCGGAGCGGACCTTGCTCGGCGCGGTTCTCGCCGACGGCGCCGGCTATCTGGTGTTCGCCATGGCCACGCGCGGCTGGGTGGTCGCGCCGGGCTTGCTGCTGGCCGCGGCCGGCGGTGTCGGCGTGCCGGCGTTGCAATCCATGGCCAGCGCGCAGACCGACGAGGATCGCCAGGGCGCGCTGCAAGGGGTGCTGACGAGCCTGGGCAGTCTGGCCGGGGTGATCGGCCCGTTGTTGTTCGGCGCGATCTACGTCGCCGGTGCCGGCCGCTGGGACGGCTGGGTGTGGGTGGTCGGCGCGGGGCTGTATCTGTTCTGCGCGCCCACCTTGCGCGCGTTGCTGCGTGCACGGCCTTTGCGCGAGGCGCCCGCGAACGCGTAGGCGTCCGTGCGGCTTCGACGCGCGGTCGTCGCCGACTTCGTACGCGTCGGCGTGCGTTGATTCCGCGGCGCCGAATGCGAACACCGCGTTGTCGACAGCAGTCGCTGAAGAGCCAAGCGAGAAAAAAAGATCGCGTCCGCTCGCCGATCCGCGTCGCCGGCAGTGCTGCGCGCGCAGGCCTGGAAAACAGGCCTGAAAGTCGATGCGATCAGCAAATGATGCGCCATACAGCGCAGCTAAAAGTGCCAAAGAACATCGCTGATGGCACATCGGCGCGGGGAGTTTTTCGGTCTTGGCAAGACCCCATTCGCTCGGCAACACTATACCCACTGAAAGTTGGCAGGACGCCAACGTAAACAAGCACAAGGACAAGTGCATGAAGTACGTGGTCGCGGACCACCAGCCCGCGATGGCGAGGCTGGTCGAGCGTTTGTTGAGGAGATCGCAAGGATGCAGTGTCGCAGCGATTCACATGGCGCATTCCAGCGAGCGATTGCTGGAACTGCTGGGCCAGTCCGGGTTCGGCGCCTGCATCGTGATCGTCGATCCGGCGTTGCCGGGCTTGCAGCGCATCGCCCTGGTGCGGGCGCTGCGGCAGCTATGCGCAAGCGCCGACTTGATCGTCCATGCGGGCGAGGAGAGTCCGTTCCTGGCCGTCGATCTGATCGCCGAGGGCGTGCGCGGCTATGTGTTCAAGAGCAGCGCGGCGTGGGCGATGGCGCAGGCGATCGCGCAAGTGCGTGCGGGCGAAGTGTTCTACGACCCGCGCATCGATTTTGCGCGGGTGCAATCCGATTCCTGGTCGGCGCTGACGCCGAAACAACGCGAAGTCTGTCTGCTGATCCTGCGGCACGGCTCGATCGGCCGCATCGCCGAAGGGCAGCGCCGCAACTACGACACGATCTGGACCCATTGGTCGAAAGCCCGCAAACGCCTGGGCATCGAGCACGAGGCCGAACTGGCCAAGCAGCTGTACGACAAAGGCTTGATCCACCTGCTCGACGATTGACGTCCGCGTCACAGCGAAGGCACGGACGCGATCCGCGCAGCGCGTACGCGCAAAGCGAACGGCCGGTCGTTCGGACCGACAGTCCGGCGGATCGCCTTGAGCGTGAGCTACTGACAGGGAGTCGGATATGAAGCATCGCGGCCGCATGAATTCCCGAGCGCTGCAAACCACCGCCGTCGCGATCGTGTTCGCCTTCGCCGCCTGGGCCGGTCAGGCCTGCGCCCAGACCGTGGTCAACGATCCGATGAACTACGCGGCCAAGCTGCGGCAGATCGCCAAGGACGCGGTGGAGTTCGGCAAGACCGCGCAACGTTGGAGCGATACGGCGAACCATTACCAGCAACAGCTCATCCGCCTGCAGCGCCTCAATTTCGGCCAGGCCCAGATGACCGACACGTTTCCGCCGCGGCCGGCGGACTACGGCATGCGCGAGGCCTGCCCCGGGCAAGGCGGGATCAAGGAGCCGTTCGCCGGCGCGTTCAAGATGGCCATGCCCAAGCTCGACGGCAGCGTCATCGACGAACAGCTGAACCTCTGCCAGCGCAGGGTCTATGCGCAGAACATGAAATACAACGAGTCCGTGCAGATGCTCCGGACCCTTATGGCCCGGAACAAGGAATTCCAGCAGATCGAGCAACAGCGCGACGGCACCGGCTCGCGCCAGGGCGATCTGGCGGCGAACGACAACGAAGCCCAGCGTTTCATGCTCCGCACCTCGATGGAGCTGGATTACTGGCAGGCGCGCATGAGGGCCTACGACGACTACATCGAGGCGCTCAAATGGGACCAGTCGCGCCTGGCCAACCGCGCCCTCGACGGCAAGAAGAATTCGTTGATCGGCAACGTCATCCAGGCCGGCGTGCTGGCGGCGGCGTTGTCGAAATAGCGAAGCGGGCCCGCCTGTGCGCCCGATCAAGATGGATCTGACCATGGACACTGTGTCGTTCAACGGACTGTTGGATTTGCTGACGCCGATGTCGCAGTCGGGCGTACTGGATTTCGCGTTCTACAAGATCATCAACGATTACTTCAGCGCGGAAATAAACCAATTCGGCTTCGCGCTGATGCGCCGCGCGATGGCCTGGGTGTCGGCCATGGCGCTGAGTCTGGCGACTTTGTACTTCCTCACGATGGGCTACCGCGTCGCGACCGGGCAATCGCGCGAGCCGATGATGGGGCTGGTCGTGAACTCGCTCAAAGTCGTGGTGATCCTGTCGCTCGCCACCGGCATGAGCTTCGGCAGCGTCGACCTGCATCGGCTGCTGACCACCGGCCTGGATGGCGAGATTCATGCACTCGTCAGCGGAAAGAGCGGCCAGACCGCCGCGGCTTCCGTCGACGAGAATCTGGCGTATATGCAGATCGCGATGAACGCGATCGACGCCGTGCAGGTCGTCGACGGCGACGACGAGACGCGCGAGAAAAAGACGCGCGCGCTGTTGATGGCCGGTTTCGGTACGGCCAGCGTGCCGATGACCGTCGGCACGCTGATGCTCATGTACAAGTTCGGTATCGCGTTCTTCGTCGGACTCGCGCCGTTGTTCATCCTGTGTCTGATGTTCGATCAGACACAGGAGCTGTTCCGGAAATGGCTGCTGTCGGGCGTAGCGACGTTCTTTTCCATGGCCGCGCTCAGCGCGATGTCGGCGATGGCCTTGAAGCTCACCGGCAAGATCGCGCTGGCGTTCTGGGTCTCCAAGGCGCTGACCGGCATACGCGGCCTGGAAGCGGAGGGCATGACGTCGCTGGCGATCCAGCAAGGCGGCATCGGACTGATCCTCACCATGCTGTTGATCTCGGTACCGCCGATGGTCGGCATGTTCTTCCATGGCGCGCTGGGCAACTTCATGCATTTCTCGGCGTTCGCCACAAACGCCGGCAGCCAGCCGGGGCCGCAGGGGCAGCCTCCGGGGTCGTATGGCCAGCCAAACGGTCCGCAACCCGGTGCGCCTAGCGGTCAAAGCCCGTCGGGTGCCGCTTACAACACCGCGGCCAGATACACGTCTGCCGGCCAGGCGGATTCCTACGGATCGAACGAGATCAAAAAGAAATGAACAGTACGGTCTTCTGGTTGACAGGCGCGTTGACGACGGGCGTCGTCGGATCCGCGAGTGCCGAGGGCGGTTGCCCCGCGGGCATGATCCCCTATCAAGGTACCAACACCATGTCGTGCGGACCGATGCCATCGGCCAGTCAGGGCACCATCGCGGGCGGGCCGCGTTGGGCATCGCGATGGGGAGCGATCGCGACCGACGCGAATGCCGGGATCATGGGGGCGGTAAACAGTCGCGAAAGTAAGCGGCGTGCGCGTGGAGACGCCGTATCCGAATGCAAGTCCAGGGGCGGCGTGAAGTGCAAGGTGACCTTCACCTATCACGACCAGTGCGTTGTGACGGTCTTAGGCAGCCAGGGCGCGAACCACGGTCATGCGCCGTCGATCGAGCATGCCGAACAGCTCGGAATGAACGCCTGCAGGGCGCAAGGCGACAGCGACTGCCACGTCTACTACACAGCCTGCAGTCTGTCCGAGCGGGTTCATTGATCTGTCCTATTCCTTTCGAGAGAAGAAATGAACCCAACGATCGTCTTATGGGTAAGTACGTTGATGGCTTGCCTCCCAGGTGCAGCCAGTGCCGAAGGTGGTTGTCCCGCGGGCATGATTCCCTATCAGGGCACCAACACGATGTCGTGCGGACCGATGCCATCGGGAGGTCAAGGCGCAATGTCGAGCAGGCCGGTTTGGGATTCGCGCTGGGGCGCGATCGCGATGGATCCGGACAACCGAACCATGGGCGCGGTGGACAGCCGCGAGAGCAAACGGCTTGCCCGTAGAGACGCTGTCTCCGAGTGCAAGGCCAGAGGCGGAAACAAGTGCAAGGTGACGTTCACCTACCAAGACCAATGTGTCGTGACGATCCAGGGCCGCACAGGCGCAAACCACGGCCATGCGCCAGAGATCGCACCCGCCGCGCAACTCGGAATGAATGCATGCATGAAGCGGGGAGACGACGACTGTCACGTCTACTACGAGGCCTGCAGCCTCCCGGTCCGGGTGCGATGAAGTGCACGCGTTGGCGAACTCGTCAAGAAGCGAAGCCTGCTTGTAATGAGCGACAAAAGGAGGCGTTCTGATGCCGTCCGCCGAATGTTCGCGACATGCCACCGGCAATAGATCGCCGACCACGCGGGTACTGCCCGCGTTGACTGCGCTGTCGATCTTCATGGTCAGCGCTTGTTCGAACCAAACAGGAGCACGGATGCCCAACTACCAAGCCAATCCAAATCCTCGCGAAGTGCACGAACTCACCATCGGCGTGCGCGACGCGCCGGGTGTCTTGTCCGCGATGGGCGGCACCATGCAGTACGACGTCGCCAATATGGACTGCCTGCCTCCCGCCGAGTCGTTCTCCGGCGTGCAGACCACGACGGTGTCGACTTTCCTTCCGCTGACCTTGAAGAAGTCCGGCGACGGCACGTTCCAAGGCCGCGTCGCCCTCGACGGCGTGGCCGATGGCGATTACTTCGGACGAGGCGTGTGCCGGATGCGGCCGGTCGGAATCAGCGTGTGGTTCAAGGCGACCGGCGCCATCGAGGAAACGCGGTTCATCGCCACGCTGTCGGCGGACGACATCGCCGGCGCGCGCAGCCGTACCTACCACTACTGGCGGGGCGGCTATCCGGGCAACGCCGCGGTCGCCAACTATCCCGACCACGGACTGGCCGAGCCGCAGGAATTCCAAGCGAGCCTGCGCGACGAGCTGTTCACCATCACGATCGCGGCCAAAGCGGTGCAACCATGAGCATGACGACCCAGCAATACGCGAATCTCGCCCAGGACGCCTATCGCAGTCCCGACCTGAGCGTTCCCGAGCAGCGGACCGCGGTGATCGATGGCGTCCGCTACGCCGTTCTCGCCCACGTCGACCGCGCGTCGGGGTATCAGGGCACGATCTATCAGCGCGAGGATACGAAGGAGATCGTGGTTGCCCATCGCGGCAGCGAATTCAAAGAACAGCCGGTGAAGGACGGCGTCCTGGCCGATGGCGGGATGGTCGCCAAGCGGGTCAACGCACAAGCCGACGATGCGCTGGAACTTACCCGGCTGGCGATGGACATGGCGCTGGCCCAGGCCGAGCGCACAGGCAAACGGCCTGAGGTGACGGTGACCGGGCATTCGCTGGGCGGCTGCCTGGCCCAGATCACCGCCGCGAAACTCGGCCTGAGCGGCGAGGCCTTCAATCCCTACGGCGCGGCCAGCTTGAACTACCGCATCGCCGAGGGCGGCGATCGGGTCGTCAATCACGTCATGGCCGGCGATGTGGTCAGCGCGGCCGGCAAGCATTTCGGCGAAGTGAAGCTGTACGCCGAACCTGTCGAACTCAATGTGCTCAAGGTGGCCGGATACGAGGACAACGGCGATCGTTGGGACCTGCGCAATCCACTGAAAGCCGCGGTGACCGGCGGCGACTCGCATCGCATGCATCATTTCCTGGACGTCGACGGCAAAGGACGCGCGGATCGTTCCGTACTCGGCGATGGACGATGCCGGGACTTGGCGGAAGCGCACCGCCCCATGCTGGAGAAATACCGAAGCGACATCCTGGCCATACGCGAAGGCGTTTCCATCGGTGCCGCGCTGGCCGCGGGCGTGCAGGGCGTGGCCGGCGAGATCGGCAGACGCCTTCCGGACAAGGCGCGTGACTCGCCCGAGCCGTCCGAGCGTCCGTCGCCGCTGCCGCTGCCGTCATCCGCGCCGTCGTCGTCGCCAGCATACGATCCTCGTCATTCCACGCATCCGGACCATCCGATGTACCTGCGAATTCGCGAAGGCGTGGACGCGATGCAGCAAGCACACGGCGCCGCATCCGGCGAGACCGGCGAGCGCACCGCGGCGAGTTTGCTGGTGGCGTCGAAAGAGCGGGGCTTGAACCGGGTGGATCATGTCGTCGCCGGCGCCGCCAGCGCGCCGGAGCCCATGGTGTTCGCGGTCCAGGGCGATCTGTGGGATCCGAGCCACAAACGCGCCCAAGTGTCGGCCGCGGTCGCCGCCGCGACGCCGCTGGTCGAGTCGTTTCGACAGCTTGAAGCGATGAACCCGCCGCTGGCCGGATCGGCGATGCAGGAGCCCGCACACGAGCAGGTCCGCTCCGCCGCCGCGCGCGCGGTCTGAGCCGAGATCCACGCGCCTCGCGGCGTGCGCGTGGCGCTAGCCTGTCCGCTTCACGTACACCCACGCGCGCTGGCCCGACGCCAGCGCGGCGTCCACGCGCTCGTAGTCGTCCACTTCGTACGCATCGGCTCGCGCCAGTTCTTGCGCGCTGATCGCGAACACCAAGCCTTCGACGCGATCGTGCGCGTCGCCGCTGGCTTCGACGATGGGGTGATGGGTCTGGCCGCTGGTGGCGACGACCTGTGGGTCGTCGATCTCGACCATGCTGCGGCGAAAGCCGACCAAGGCATCGCTGCGCCCCTGCAACAAGCGGCCGAAAGTGGCCTGCTGCACGGCGGGCAGTTGCAAGGTGCCGTAGGAAAACAATCGCTCGGTGAATTCGTCGCTCATGCTCGCTCCAGGGTGTCGTCGCGGCGCGCGGCCGCGATCGTGCGCCGGTCCCGACGGTTCGAGGCCGCGGAATCGTAGGCGGGCCCGGGCACGCTGGGTGAAGGCAGCGCGCCCGGATCTTGCGGCTCAGTCTTGCGCGATGGCGGCAGCCTGCGCGCGCAACGCCTGCCAGCGCCGCGCCAACTGCGCGGCGAACAGGGGCGCGGCCGGCGGATGCACGGCGAAGTGCAGGAACGGTTCGATGAACTCCAGTTCCATGATCCGGAACACGCCGTCGGCGACCACGCCGTCCACGCGCACATAGGCCTGATCGCGATAGCCCAGTTCGGCCACCGCCTGCAGCGCGCGTCGCGCCGAAGCCAGGATCTGCGGCGTCGGCGCGGTCGGATCGGAGGTGCCGCCGAAATAGGTCTGCACGCGATAGTCGTCGGCGCCGGGTTTCTTGAGCACGGCGTGGCTGTAGACGCCGCCGAAGAACAGCAGCGACCACTCGCCCTGTTCGACGATCTGCGGCATGAACGGCTGCACCAGATAATCGAGTTCGCGCGGCAGCGCCGCCAGTGCCTGTTCGAACGGCGCGCTGCCGATGCAGCCGCGCACCGTATGCCAGGCGCCGCCGCTGACGCTGGGCTTGACCACCACCTCGCCGCTCATCGCGGCCAGCGCCGTCGACAGCTCGCCGCCGCGCGCCAGTACGGTCGGGATGATCGGAACGTCCTGCGCGGCCAGATCCAGCAGATAGCGCTTGTCGCTGTTCCAGATCAGCAACGGCAGCGGATTGACGATGACCGCGCCGAGCGACTCGATGTGCGCATACCAGGCGAGGAACTGGGTGTAGTGCTGGAAATAGTCCCAGGTGCTGCGCACCAGCAGCGCGTCGAACGCGGACCAGTCCACCGACGGATCGTTCCACATGCACGCGGTGGTCTCGATGCCGTGCGCGCGCAGCGCATCGACCAGGCCGGCGTCGTCGGGATCGACCTCGGGATGGACTTTCGAGGTGACCAGCGCGATCGACAGGGCAGGATCGAACCGCAGCGGTTCGGCGGGGTGGGAAGACGCGACCGACCCGAGTCCGCTCGATGCGGTGTCGGGCGACAGGTCGGTGGGAGTTGCGGTATTGGACGCAGGCATGACGCCTCCTTGATCGGGAGGGCGCCCTTGGTCGGCATCGCGGACCGAGCGTGGCGGAGCGTGTGGGCTCCGTCGCAGCACCCCTCGGCCCGGACTGCGCGGCGCCGCGTGGGCGCTTGCGCAACTGGATCGCATCGTATTGACGACGATGCGCGCTTACTGTCCGGCAGCCGCTCGGCGGGTGTCAATACGAACGGCGGTATCGGCGCGCATGGCATGCGAATTCGCGAAAGCTTAGCGTGCCGTTTTTGACGGGCGCAAAAATCTATCGTCGAAAGCGACGCAATGGCTGGCGAGGCGACTGCCCATGCCGTCATTTCCGCGAAGGCGGGCTCTGCTTTATTTCGGCGGAGCCGAACATCCAGAGACTTCAGCGTCGTCCATCCAGTCCGTCATTCCCGCGAAGGCGGGAATCCAGAGACTTCAAACGTTCTCGCACGAAAGGCCCTGGATTCCCGCCTTCGCGGGAATGACGAGCAAAAGCAAAAGCCTTAGGCAAAGCCCCAAAGCAAAGCCTCAAAGCAAACTCTCCCGGCAACGCCCATCAATACCCAGCCGCCTGCCCGTCCTTACGCGACTCGCTCGCCCCGATGTAACCGCCGTTCGGATTGACCATGATCGCCTGATAGCCGCCGTAGGGCCCATGCGCGAACCGCACGCTGTGGCCGCGGCGCATCAGCTCGCGCACGGTTTCGTACGAATAGCCGGTTTCCAGATCCAGCTCGCCGCCGTCGCTCATCACCGTCGCCTGTCCGGCCGGTTCGGTCGAACCGTCGTGCTGGATGCGCGGCGCGTCGCCGGCTTCCTGCAGGTTCATGCCGAAGTCGATCAGATTCATGATGATCTGGGCATGGCCCTGCGGTTGCATCGCGCCGCCCATCACCCCGAACGACAGCCACGGCTTGCCTTTCTTCGTCGCGAAAGCGGGAATGATGGTGTGGAACGGCCGCTTGCCCGGCGCGAAAGAATTGGGATGACCCGGCTTGAGCACGAACTGCTCGCCGCGGTCCTGGAAGATGAAGCCCAGCCCCGGCGGCGCCATGCCGCTGCCCATGCCTCGGTAGTTGGACTGGATCAGCGACACCATCATGCCGTCGGCATCGGCCACGGTCATGTAGATGGTGTCGCCCTGGTCGAGCTGCGCGGGCGTGGCCGGCTGCACTTCCTTGAGCGCCTTGTCCAGCGAGATCAGCTTGCGCCGCTGCGCGGCGTAGTCCTTCGAAATCAGCTTGGCCACCGGCGATTGCTTCTCGAACGCCGGGTCGGCGTACCAGCGCGCGCGGTCGGCGAAGGCGAGCTTCTTGGCTTCGGCGAACAAGTGCACGTGCTCGACGCTGCCGAATCCGTACGACTTCAAGTCGTAGGCTTCCAGCAGATTGAGAATCTGCAGCGCCGCGATGCCCTGGCCGTTGGGCGGAAGTTCCCAAACATCGACGCCGCGGTAGTTGCTGCTGACCGGTTCGACCCACTCGCCCTGGTGCGAGGCCATGTCCTCGTAGCTGAGGAAACCGCCGTTGGCCTTGAAGTAGGCGTCGATGGTGCGGGCGATGTCGCCCTTGTAGAACGCATCGCGCCCGCCCTTGGCGATCTGCTCCAGGGTGTTGGCCAGGTTCGGGTTCTTCCACATCTCGCCGGTGCGCGGTGCGCGTCCGTCGATGGTGAATTGCTCCTTGAAGCCCGGCCATTTCGACAGACGGGGCACCGAGGCGTTCCAGTAATAGGCGATCACCTCGTGCACCGGATGGCCTTCGCGCGCGTAGCGGATCGCCGGCGCCAGGTCCTCGGCGATCGGCTTGCGGCCGAAGCGTTCGTGCAGCGCGAACCAGCCGTCGACCGTGCCGGGCACGGTCACCGGCAGCGGGCCGTGCGGCGGGATTTCCTTGAGCCCGCGTTTTTCGAATTCGGCCAGGGTCAGCGACTTGGGCGAGCGGCCCGAGCCGTTGTAGCCGTAGAGCTTCTTGGTTTTCGGATCCCACACGATCGCGAACAGATCGCCGCCGACGCCGTTGCCGGTGGGTTCCATCAGGCCGAGCGCGGCGTTGGCCGCGATCGCCGCGTCGACCGCGCTGCCGCCGGCCTTCATCACGTCCAGGGCGATCTGGGTGGTCAGCGGGTGCGAGGTCGCGGCGATCGCATGCGGCGCATACACCTCGCTGCGCGTGGCGAACGGCTGGCCGCTGATGCGGTCGGCGGCGTGGGCGGGAGCGGGCAGGGCGCAGGCGCAGGCCAGGGCGAGTGCGAGCGGCGCGAGCAGGGCCGTGCCGCGGCGGGACGCGGTGTGAGGTGATGACATTGCGGGTCTCTCCAGGTCGATCCGCGACGATAGCGCAGGCGCGCGGTCGCCCGCGTAGGCTGAAGGTCGATGCCGGTCAAACATGAATGCGGCTCCCTCGGGTCCGCCCCAGTTGTAGCGCCCGCATACGCCCACGTAGGTTGGCCCCCAAGCGATCGGGGAGTAAGGCGAGATGAACGTCCAGCTGCAGCCGTCCCAGCTTCAACCCAACTGGCAAACCCAGGCCGAGCTGCTGTCGCCCACGGCGCAGCCGGCGGTGTTGCCGCAGCCGCCGCAGGCCGATCCGTTCACGCTGGAAGCCAGCTATCACCCGCAGTTGCTCGGAGTGACCGCGCGCCCGGACCCGGCCGCCAATGCCGCGCCGGATCCGGCCTCGTTCGATCAGCAACTGCGCGGCCAGGATCCGCAGGCCATCGACCTGGAGATGGCCGAGCTCGCGCAGGCCGTCTACAAGCCCGACACCAAGACCGTCGGCGACTGGACCCGGCTCGATGGCGCGCAGCTGACCCAGGCCGGGATCGATCCCACGTCGCTGGAAAATTCCGACACCGGCTTCCGCGCCGGCATCTACACCGACGGCGACGGCAAATACGTGGTCGCCTATGCGGGCTCCAACGACGTAAAGGACTGGCTCACCAACGCGCGCCAGGGCATCGGCTGGGACGACAAGCAGTACGACCAGGCCGTGCAACTGGCTCAAGACGCACAGCAAGCCTTCGGCGAGGACATGGTGATCATCGGTCATTCGCTCGGCGGCGGCCTGGCCGCGACCGCGGCGCTGGCCACCGACACCGCTGCGGTGACCTTCAACGCCTCCGGCGTGCACGACAACACCTTGCGCGATCTGGGCCTGGACCCGGGCACGGTCAAGGCCGATGCCGAGAACGGCCAGATCCGCCGTTACAACATCGGCGGCGAACTGCTCACCGCCGCGCAGGAAGACGTGCCGCTGGTCAACGGGATTCCCGACGCGCCGGGCCACGAGATCAACCTGGACGACCCGGATCCGCCCAAGGCGCCGGACTTCACCTGGAACCCGATCGAGATGGCCAAGCGCACCGCCGAATACGTGGCCGACAAGGCCAAGCGTCCGGGCGAGCTGCATGCCATCGGTCCGGTGATCGAGGCGATGAAAGAACAGCAGCCGTGGAATTGACCGGGCCGGCTTGGCATAGCCGCCGCGGGTGACCACAATCGACGCATGCGCGCCGCCACGCTTCCCGCGTTGACGATCTGTCTGATCCTGGCCGGCGTCGCCTGTCGAGGAGAAGCGATGGACGCCAAGCAGGCCTTTCCCGATCCGCGCAGCGCCGAACTGGCGCAGGCCGTGGCCGACGGCGATGCGGCGCGCGTGCGCACGCTGGTTCAGGCCGGCGCCGATCCCGATGCGCGCGGCGACCGCGGCGTGAACTTGTTGCAGTACGCGATGCTGGCGCAAAGCCCGCGTGGGCTGCAGGCCCTGCTCGACAGCGGCGCCGATCCCTCGCGGCCGGGCATGGGCGGCAGCACCGCGGTGCACGGCGCGGCGATCGCCAACGACCCGCAATACCTGACGATCCTGCTGGCGCATCGCGCCGACCCGAACGTGGCGCACGCCGAAACCGGCGAAACCCCGTTGGCCGACGCCGCCGCGCCGCGTTACCAGACCCAGTTCGACGCCCTGCTCAAAGCCGGCGCCGACCCGGATCGCGCCGATCGCATGGGCAACACGCCGCTGCATCAAGCCGCCAAGCTCAACGCGTCCGGCCAGGTACTGGCCCTGCTCGAGGCCGGCGCCGATCCGCGCGCACGCAATCGCCAGGGCGCCAGTTTCCAGGCGTTCTTGTTCAAGATCCCGGCCGACAAACTCAACCCGCAGGCCCGCGCCGAACGCGAAGCGGTGGTGGCCTGGCTGGAGGAGCACGAAGTGGCGGTGGAGACGGGCGGACCTTGAGGCGGGCGCGGCGCCGGGTGTTGTGAAGCCGGCGTCCTCCGACCGGACCGTCATTGCCGCGAAGGCGAGCATCCAAAGCCTTCCGCGCCATCTTTCCAGGTCCTCATTCCGCGGAGGCTTCGCGCCATGCTTCTCATCCGCCGGCTGACCCGCAGCGCCGATACGCGCATGCTCGCCGCGTTCGTCGTGCTTATGCTGCATGTCTGCGCGACCGGCACGGCCTTCGGGAAACAATCGATGCGAGCCAGCGAAGTCGTCACCGACGCACGCACCGCCGAGCTGGCCGAAGCCGCGGCCGCCGGCGACGCGGCGCGGGTGCGCGAACGGGTCGCCGCCGGCGCGCAGGTCGACGGGCGCGGCGCCAAGGGCGTCACGCCGTTGCAGTGGGCGCTGTATCACCACAGCCTTGCCGGCATGCGCGCGCTGCTTGCGGCCGGCGCGGATCCGAAGGTGGCCGCGCACGACTGCATGACCGTGGTGCATCTGGCGGCGATGGCCGACGACCCGCGCTATCTGCGCGCGCTGCTCGAACACGGCGCCGACCCGATGAGCGCGCGCGCCCGAACCGCGATCGCAGGTTAGAAGAATCCGTCCAGATATGCGGCGGTTTCGTCCGAGACTCCGACGATTTTGTTGGTCGCCTGGCGATACAGTTTGAAGTTGAGTTCGGTCGCGGGCTGGCCGTCGTCCCAGTCGGTGTGGCGCTTGAGCTCGGTCCGCCCCAACGGCCGTCGCGCCAGCGCGGTGCGTTGCACGGTCACGCTCACGCGCGGGGTTTGCCGTTCGATGTCCTGCCGCCGCGCCACCGCTTCGGCCGCGATCGCCACGCCGCGCGCGATCAGTCCGCTGCCGCCCTCGTTCTCGCTGGCGAACAGGTACACCGTGTCGCCGGCGACGATGCGTTTGCCGCCGTACATGGTTTTCTGCGCGTCGAAGACGAAGGTCTCGGCGCGCGGGCGGTCGATCCGGGTTTTGATCACATAGGCCATCGTTCGACGCTCGTCTCCCATGCACGGCCGCGCGCGTAGCGCAGGGGGCGAATCAGCGCGGCAAGCGCCGCAACCGCTCCAGTGCGGTGTCCACATCGCTGAGCAGCGGCAGCACCAGTCCCCAGTCCTGCGCGTGCGCCGCCTGCTCCAGCGCTTGCGACGCCTCGGCCAGTTCCTGCGCGCCGATCAGCAGCGCCGCGCCCTTGATCCGATGCGCATGCCGCTGCACGCCGATCAGGTCGCCGTGATTGCGCGCGGCCTGCAGCGCGTGCAGGTCCTGCGCGCTGGCGGACAGAAAATCCTCCAGCACCTGCGCCGCGTCGCCGCCGCTGTCCTCCAGCAGGCGTTGCAGCACGCCGACGTCGAGCACGCGGGTGTGGTCGTGGCCTTCCTCGAGCGCCGAAGGCTCGCGTTCGGCCGGCGCGGCGGTATGCGGCAACCAACGGCGCAGGCTGGCCGCCAGGCGCGTCAGCGCGACCGGTTTGATCAGGCACTCGTCCATACCGGCGGCCAGACAGGCCTCGGCTTCGCCCTTGAGCGCCGAAGCGGTCAGCGCGATCACCGGCGTGCGCCGCGTATCGCCGGGGCCGATGCCGGTGCGGGTTTCTTCCGCGCGGATCGCCTGCGCCAGGCCGTAGCCGTCCAGCCCCGGCATGTGCACGTCCGACAGCACCAACGCGTAGCGACCGCTGCGCCAGCGCTGCAGGCCCTCCTCGCCGCCGGCCACGGTTTCGCAGGCGTAGCCGGCCAGCGCCAGCTGCCGCGCGATCACCAGGCGGTTGGTCGGATGATCGTCGATCAGCAGGATCAGACTGCGCTCGCGTTCGGCGCTGGCCGGATCGGGCAGCGCGCGCGGCTGCAGCGTTTCGCCGGCTGCGACATACCCCGTCGGTTCGGGCGCGAGCGCGGCCGCGCGCGGCAGCGCGACCAGCAACCGCATCGTCGTGCCGACGCCGGGCTCGCTGTGCATGAGTACTTCGCCGTCCATCAGCGCGGCCAGTCGCCGGCAGATCGCCAGGCCCAGGCCGGTACCGCCGTAGCGGCGGCTGGTGTCGTTTTCGGCCTGTTGGAAAGGTTCGAACAACCGTTGTTGCTGTTCGGCGCTGATGCCGATGCCGGTGTCGGTCACGCGCAGGCACAGCCGGTCGCGCGCCGCGTCCTCGCCTTCGCGCGGTTCAGCCGGGCCCTGGTATTCCAGCGCGGCCTGGATCATCCCGCGTTCGGTGAACTTGACCGCGTTGGAGAGAAAATTGCCGAGAATCTGCCGCAGCCGCAGCGCATCGCCCACATGCGCCGGAGCCACGGTCTCGTCGATGTGGCAACTCAGCTGCACGCCGCGGCTGGCCGCCGCGCCGAGAAACCCGGCCACGGTGGTGCGCAGCAGCGCCGGCAGATCCACCGGTTCGGGCGCCAGTTCCAGGCGCCCGGCTTCGATTTTGGAGAAGTCCAGGATGTCGCCGATGATCCGCAGCAGCGACTGCGAAGATTGTTGGATCACGTCCAGGGCGTGGCGCTGCTCGGGGTCGAGCCGCGAATGCGAGAGCACCTCGATCATGCCGGTGACGCCGATCATCGGCGTGCGGATCTCGTGGCTCATCGCCGCCAGGAACGAGGACTTGGCGCGGCTGGCGTCCTGCGCGCGCGCTTCGCTGGCGCGCAGGGCGCGTTCCAGGCGCTTGAGCGCGCTCAGGTCGGCGGCGATCACCAGCAGTCCCGGCGCTTCGTCCTCGCCGCCGCCGGTGACCGAGACCGCGACCAGGGCCGGCACCCAGGTGCCGTTGCGGTGGCGCAGCCGGGTTTCGCGCGGCGCGGCCAGGCCGCGCGCAAGTTCGCGCAGCGCGGTCCAGTCGGCCGGCACCGGCCGGCCCAGTTGCGTGCTCAACTCCACCGCCAGCGTCTGCAGGGCGCGGGTTTCGAACACCGAATGCAGACGCTCGCGGCCGATCACCTCGGCCTCGCGGATGCCGAGCAGGCGTTCGGCGAACGGGTTGACCAGGGTGAAGCGGCCCTCGAAATCCACCGCCAGGATCGCGGTCTGCGCCGAATCCAGCAGCGAGGCCTGGAAGCGTTCGCGGCGTTCGAGTTCGGCGCGGGTGCGTTCGTTGCGGATCAGTTGCCCGGTCAGTTCGGTTTCGAAGCCGAGCACGTCGCGGCGCATCTCGATGAAGGTCTGCATCACCACCCCCAACTCGCCCGCCGGCAGTTCGCCCGGCGCGGCGGTGTAGTCGTGCTCGCGCATGCGCCGCGCCAGCCAGGTCAGCTGGTCGATGCCGCGCGAGGCGTTGCGCAGGACCCGCCGACCGACCAGCAGGGCGATCAGCAGCGCCAGCACCGAAACCGCGATGCGCACCATGCTGATCCGCTCGCTGCGCACGATGTCGGCGCGCACCACCTTGTCGGCCTGGACCATCTCCAGATCCGACAGCACCTGCATGCGCTGGGTCAACGGATCGATCGCCGGGTACAGGCGGTGGTCGGCGAAATCGTCGAGCATGCGCAGGTCTCGCCGGCGCAGGATGTCGCGCAATTCCATCGCCGCGGTATCGGCGGTGCGGCGCGCCTGTGCGGCGGCGTGCAGTTGTTCGATTTCCTGCGCCGAATGCGGCAGCGATTGCAGCTGCTGCCAGGCCCGATCGATGCGCCGGCCGGCGCTGTCCACCCGCGTCAGCCCTTCGTCCCAACCGACCAGGTTGTTGCGCACGCGGAAGGTGGTATCGACCACATCCAGGCCGTAGGCGTCGGAGATGGTCTTGATCAGGCGCAGGCCGAGCAGGGCGTCGTCCTGCAAGGTCTGCAGGCTGCGCCGCGCGCGGTATTGCTCGAACTCGTCGAGCAGCAGCACGCTGGTGCCGGCCAGCAGGAACAGGGCGAACAAACCCCACAATTGGCGGCGGATGCTGTAGCGGTCTAGCCAGGCGAACATCGGCACCTCAGTATTCGGGACGGCGCCAGCGGCCGAGCATGGCCGGAAGTTCCTCGCCGGGCACCGCGTCGCCGATCAACCGCCCTTGCGCGATCGCGCAGCCCAGCTCGGCCAGCATCTGCCAATCCTCGATGGTTTCCACGCCTTCGGCCACCGCGTCCAGGCCGAGTTTGCGCGCCAGGTCCAGGCTGGCCTCGACCACCGCGCGTTTGCGCGGCTGCTGACTGGCGCCGGCGACGAACTCCTGATCGATCTTCAATTCGGTGAACGGCACCTGCGAGAGCTGCGACAGCGAGGACCAGCCGGTACCGAAGTCGTCGATCGACAAACCGAACCCTTTCAATCGCAGCCGCGCGAGCACCGCCAGGCCGCGCGCGGCGTCGGCCATCAGCGAGCTTTCGGTCAGTTCCAGCACGATCTCGCCAGGGTCCACGCCGGCCTCACGGACGATGCGCTGGTAACGGTCGGCGGCGCCGGCGTCGTCCAGGGTCGAGGCCGAGACGTTGACCGACAGCTTCAGGCGCAGCCCGGCGCGGTCCCAGTCGCGCTTCCAGCGGCAGGCCTGGGCGAGCATGCGTTCGGTCAACTCATCGAGCAGGTGGGCGGCGGCCAGCAGCGGCACGAAATGCTGCGGCAGCACCACCCGGCCATCGGCACGCCGCCAACGCGCCAGCGCTTCCACCCCGATCACCCGGCCGTTGCTCAGTTCCACCTGCGGTTGGAACCAGGGGACGATGTCGCCGTTGGTCAGGGCGGTTTGGAGGTCGGTGGGGAGGATTTCGCCGGGGGGCTCGGTTTCTACGTCGGCCTTGGTTTGGCTCAGGCTGGTCAGGGCGGCGAGCAGTTTGGCTTTGGTCAGCGGCTTGGGCACCGCCTCCAGCACGCGCAGGCCGCAGGCGCGGGCCATGGTCTGCACGGTGTTCAACAGCGCCGCATCGAGCGCGCTGACCACCAGGATCGAACGCGCCAGGTGTTCGCGCGCCAGATGATCGATGAACTCGATCCCGTCCATGCCGGGCATGTCCAGATCGACCATCACCACGTCCGGCGCGTGCGCCTGACTGCGCAGCAGGCGCAGCGCGCTGGCGCCGTCGGCGGCTTCGTGGAGGCGTTCCAGGCCCAGTTCGGCGAGCAGGCGCAGGGCCATGCGGCGCTGGAAGCCGTGATCTTCGACCACCAGGACGCTCAGTGCCGATATGGACATCCGATCCCCGCCTGCGCTGGCCAGCGACAGACCGGCCGCGCGGCGGGTCCGGTCGTGAACGGCCGACTTTAGCCGCGTCCCTGGTTCAACGGGAAGGCTGGCGACGAGCGGTCGCAATGGACGTTACCCAGCGCAACGCCCGCGCGGTGTGAACGCGGCAGCAGGTCAGCCACGCCGATGCGACAGCGTCGTGACGGCATAAGCGTTCATTGACAGCTGCGCTCACCGACGACCGCGTCCGGGTGGCACAGACGAAAACGGCCGCGACGTCGGTCGCGGCCGTTGCAGGTGTTTCGAGCGGGCCGGGCTTACGGCCAGGTCGGCGGATCGATCGCCCAGGCCTTCTGCACTTCGGCCAGGGTGCCGCGATCGGCCGCGCGCCATTGCGGCAGCAACTCGGCATAGCGCGAGGCGTCGCGCCACTGGTCCGGTTCGGTGCGCACCGCGGCGGCGTACCACTGCACCGCTTCGTCCTTGCGGCCCAGCGACCACAGCGCGACGGCGTAGGTCGGCGGCATCCAGGCGGCGTTGACGCTGCGCGCGTTGTGCAGGGTCACCCATTGCTTGAACGCTTCGTCGAACGCGCCGCTGCGGTACAGATCCCAGGCGTAGTTCCAATTGATCGAACGCCAGTAGCTGCTGCCGCTGTCGATCTCGCGCAGCGCGCGGGCGTAGAGCTGACGGCCCAGTTCGTTGCGGCCGGCCTGCATCGCCAGGTGGGCGAGCTGAGCGGCCTCGGTGGGCGCGTTGGGCTTGCGCTCCAGGATCTTGGCCAGGCGTTCCATCGCCGCCTCGCCGGTCTCGCGCACGGCGATCACCGGCTTGACGGTCTGCGCGTCGGCGTCGAAATAGAACTCGTTGGGCTTGGACAGGCTTTGCGCGCCGGCGGTGCCGGACGCCAGGGCCGCGGCGAGCGCCGTGGCCAACAGCAGGTTGCGGATTGGCATGTGGTGGGTCCCCCTTGGGCCGCTACATGCTAACCGCTGATGACCAAATTCATGAATCGGCGCACAAAAATTGTTCGCCGAAGGTGATCAGCGGCGATGCCTGGCCGACCCAGGGCTGCTGGCGGCGACGCGGTTCACCGCCCGCGCCGCGGCAGACCCGCACCGGGCCGCGAAGCCCCGGTGCGGGTCGTGGGGTTACTGCGCCGGCTTCAACGAGACCCGGTCCAGCGCCCACAGCGGGTCGTGCCCGCCGCTGGCGAAGACGAAGCACAGATCGTGGCGCCCGCTCAGCTTGGGCAGGGCGGCCTGCAGCGTGGTCAGACCGTCGGACTTGCGCGCCGGTTCCAGCGGCAGGCGCGCGATCGGCTCGCTCTTGCAGTCGTCCAGGCGCACTTCCAGCGAGCCGCCGAGGGTCGCCGGGCGGGTCACGATCTTGTCGGTGTCGTGCCAGAGCTGGAAGTTGTACGGCACTTGGCCGACCGTGGCCTGCACGGTGGCGACGCCGTCGAGCTCAGCGGCGGGGTAGATCCAGCACGGGTCGATCAGGTTGACGGTGAGCGCGGCGCGCGGACCGTCGCGGCCGCCGTCGCGCGCGGCATCGTCGGCCAGGCGCAGGTTGTAGCCTTCGCGGCAGGGCTTGAGCGTGGCGCTGTTGCGTTCGCTGAGATTGGCCAGCTCCTTGGCGCCGAAGCGGCGCGGCGCGGAGATCGCCTGGCCGTCGAGGAAGGTGGTGGCGACCAAGTCCAACGGCGGCTTGGCTGGTAGCGGTTGCGCGTACACCGGCGAGTTCGCGTCCGGCTCGCCGCCGTCGGTGCGGTAGCGGATCTGGCCGAAACCGGTCTGGTTCGACAGCGCCAGCTGGCCGTCGTGGACCTTGAAGTCGACCGCGTAGGCGGCGTCGCTGACTTGCACGTTCTGGGCGCGGTAGCGCGCGAACTGCGGCGCCAGGCGGCGTTGGAAATCGTTCCAGTCGCGCGTGGAGGCCGGCGACCAGACCACTTCCGACAGCGCGTCCAGGCGCGGGTACAGCGCCTTCTGCACCAATTCGTAAGTGGGCTTGTGTTCGACCCACAAGTTGGCCTGTGCGCCGATCACGCGCTTGGCCTGCTGTGCGTCCAGGCCGGCGGGGATCATCTGGAATTCGTAGAACGCGTGCAGGGTGCTGACCGGGAAGCGGCCGCTGGGCTCGTCGTCGCGATCGCTCTGCACGTAGTCCAGGTACAGCTTGCGATCGGGCGCGACCACCACGTCGTGGCCTTCGCGCGCGGCTTGCAACGCGCCCTCGTCGCCGCGCCAGGACATCACCGTCGCGTTGGTCGGCAGCTTGCCGCCTTCCAGGATCTCGTCCCAGCCCAGCAGCACGCGCCGGTGTTCTTCCAGGTGTTTGCCGATGCGGCCGACGAACCAGCTCTGCAGCGCCATCTCGTCCTTCAGGCCCAGCGACTTGATCTTGGCCTGGATCTGCCTGGAGGCGATCCATTGGTCCTTGGCCGCCTCGTCGCCGCCGATGTGGATGTACTTGGACGGAAACAGGCCGGCGACTTCGTCGAGCACGTTCTCCAGGAAGGTGAAGGTGGAATCGTCGACGCCAAACAAGTAGGTGTGCACACCCCAGTCCGGCGATACCGGCGGGGCTGCGCGAAGAAAATCGGTTACGCCGAGATTCGGATACGCCGCGATCGCGGCCTGCGCATGTCCCGGCATCTCGATTTCCGGCACCACGGTGATGTGGCGCGCGGCGGCGTAGGCGACCACGTCGCGGATCTGATCCTGAGTATAGAAGCCGCAGTACTGCTCCGGCTTGCCCTGCGCGTCGCGGCCGTTGGCGCCGGCCAGGACACGGCAGGCGCCGACTTCGGTCAGGCGCGGATAGCGCTTGATCTCGATGCGCCAGCCTTGGTCGTCGGTGAGATGCCAGTGGAAGGTGTTGAGCTTGCGCAGGGCCATCTGGTCGAGCACAGCCTTGACTTCATCGACGCTGCGGAAATGCCGCGCCACGTCCAGCATCAAGCCGCGCCAGGCGTACGCCGGCGCGTCCTCGACGCGTTGCGCGGCGATCCGGGCCGCGCCCTTGCCGCCGTCGGCGGTGACCAGTTGCCACAGACTCACCGCGCCGTAGAACAGGCCGGCCTCGCTGCGCGCGCTGATCTTGGCGCCGTCGCTGCGGATCTCCAGCGTGTAGGCCTCATCGCCGAGCTTCGCATCGGGAACGAGTTCGAACGACACCGCGCCGGCCGCGCCCGCGCCTTCGCCGATCTTCGGCTCGAAGCCGCGCAGCGCCTGCACTTGCCGGGCGAAGAACTCCGCGACCTTGCGCGCGCCGGCTTGGCCGGCGGCGACCTGCAGCGCGGTGGTAGGACCGAATTCGAACGCGCCCTGGCCGGGCGTGGTTTGCGCCGGCCGCGGAATGATGGAGGTGGGATGCGCCGCGGCGCGCGGCGCGGCGGCGGCATCGGCGCTGCGCGACGACGGCGTCGCGGTAGCCGGATCGGCGGCCGGCGGTTCGGTGCAGGCCGCCAGCGCGGCGGCGAGCGTGGCGGTGGCGAGCAGCGTGCGGGTCGTGCGCGTCTTCATCGTGGACTGACTCCATGGAAGGCTGGTCGGGCGAACGGGCCGGATGTGGACATTCGCGCGGTGTTCGTTTGGGGCGGGTGGAAGCCCTCTGCGGCGGGTCTTGTTGCAGCGGGCCGAATTGCTGTTTGCTTGGCTCGTGAGGTCCGAGGAGTTACGGGCGAGCGCGGTGGCTCGAGGGCCTGGATGCGGCGAGGTCTTTTGTGGGAGGGGCTTCAGCCCCGACGCTCGGCAAGAATCGCAGCGTCGGATCGGACAGCGTCGGGGCTGAAGCCCCTCCCACAAAAAAACCTCGTTGCATCAGTCGGAACTCTTGTAGCGGAAGTGCGAGCATTCCCGATTCCCGATTCCCGATTCCCGATTCCCGATTCCCGAATCCAAAATTCCAAATTCCAAATTCCAAATTCCAAATCCCTCAAAGCAACGAAGCCCGGCACCTCAGTACCGGGCTTCAGGTACAACCGACGGCGCGATCGCGAACGATCGCTCGTCGTCGCGTCGCGCCGGCTTCGCAGCCGGCGCGCGCGGTGCCGCATCGATCGCCGGACGGGCCGATCAGAACTTGAAACGGAACGAGGCCATGAAACGGCGGCCGGTGTGGAAACGCTGCGCCACCAGTTCCTCGCGGCCCAGGTACTGCTTGTACTCGGAGTCGAGTAGGTTCATGCCTTCCAGCGCGACCGTCAGGCGGTCGTCGAAGGTCCAGCTCACGCTCGCGCCGAGCTCGGCGTAGTCGTCCACGCTTGCCGGCGGTGCGCCGGCCACGTAACCGCCGGCCAGGTAGTCGCTGCGCCAGTTGTAGCTCACGCGCGCGGTCAGCGGGCCGTGCTCGTAGTACGGACTGATCGCCACCGCGTCGCGCGACTGATACGGCAGGTCGGTGCCGTTGGCGCCTTCGCCGTCGGCATAGGTGTAGTTCGCCGTCAAGCCGAAGCCGGTGTCGCCGAAAGGCTGCTGGTAGCTGACGGTGAAGCCCTTGACCTTGCCCTTACCGGCATTCTCCGGACGGGTGATGCTGTAGTCGCAGAAACCGTCGGTGGTGCAGCCGTTGGTGCCGACGATGCGCGACTGGTAGAACGCCGGCGCGGTCTGCGCGTTGGAGTTGAACTGACGCTCGATGTTGGAAACGCTGAGGATGTAGTTGCCGATGTCCTTGTAGAACACCGACGCCGCCAGCACCGACTGCTCGGCGAAGTACCATTCCGCCGACAGGCTGTAGTTGGTCGACTCGTAGGCATCGAGCTCGGCGCGGCCGCCGGTGCCGGTGAAGGTGTTGTCGTTGAGGAAGGTGTTGCGCACCAGCTGGTTGTACGGCGCCCAGGCCACGACCTTGGCCGCGCCGAAGCGCAGCAGCACGTCGCTGCCGGTGTCGTAGACCACGTTCAACGACGGCAGCACGAAGTCCTGCTTCTTCGAGGTGCGGCGTTCCTTCGAAGCCAGGTTGTCGAAGCTCGGCGCGCCGCCCGGCTCGTAGGCGAAGCCGTCGGTCTTGGACTCGACATAACGCAAGCCCAGATTGCCGCGCCAACCGCCCGTGGCGAAGTCGGCCTGCACATAGGCGCCGGTGTTGTTCTGCTCGATGTTGTAGGTGTTGTTGAGGAAGCTGCCGGCGTCCGGACGCAGGATGTCGCGGTACTGGTTGACGTAGTCGATCACGTTCTGGCGACCGACCTGGACGTGACGGCCCGAGCCGGCGTTGAGATCGCGCATGTTGGCCGGGTTGATCGTGCCGACGGTGACCAGATCGGCGACCGGCAGGCCGACGTAGACGTTCTGGCGATAGTCTTCCTCGTGCTTGCCGCGGCGCACGCCGAACTGCAGGCTGTTGAACACGCTGTCGAAACGGATGTTGAAGTCCAGCTGGCCGTAGGTGTCCTTGGTCTCGGTGTCGATGACGCCGTAGTTGCCCATGAAGCCGTCGCCGGCCCAGTTGGCCGGGTTGCTGGCCGCCGCCGGGTTATCGAAGGTCAGGCCGCGCTTGAGGTCCCAGCTGTAGCCGCCGGTGTACACCGGCTCGATGAACCACTGCTCCAGCGAGTTCTCCGACTTGCTGTGGCCGACCTGGCCGGACACGCCCCAACGGTCGGTCTGGAACTTGCCGGTGAGGTCCACGCCCTTGGTGGTCGGCTCGGAGGCGCGCACGTTGTTGTCGTAGAACACCGGGTTGGCGTTGCTGTGGCCGCCGGCGCCGACGCCGCCGGTGGTGGTGATGCGATCCACCGCGCCCGGACGCTGGGTCAGGAAGTTGTAAACCGACTGGTTGTAGTTATCGAAGCTTTCCTTGATGTACAAGCCGCTGAGGTTGAACTCCAGTTCGTCGCTGGGCTTGAACTGCAGATTGACATTGGCGCTGTCGCGCTCGCGCGTCTGCTGGAACCAGGCGGCGTTGACGAAGTTGGGCACGTCGATGCCCGCGGCCGCACCGGTCTGGTTGGGGAAGGTGTTGGCCTTGACGTAGCCGAACACTTCCACGCCCTGGCGATCCACCGCCTCTTCGTAATGCTGGGCGGCGATGTTGAAGCCGAAGCGCTCGTCGGCGTTCTTCCAGCTGTATATCAACGAGCCGCTGGGACGGGTGTCGCCGCCCTGATCGTTCTTGTTGAAGCTCAAGGAACCGGCGACGGAGTGGGCGTCCATGTCCAGCGGCTTGCGCGTGTGCATCAGCACGGTGCCGCCGAGGCTGCCCTCGGTCAGGCGCGCTTCGGAGGACTTGATCACTTCCAAGCGGCCGAGCACTTCCGGCGCAAGCAGGGTGTAGTCGAAGCCGCGGTTGGGCTGCTCGCCGTACAGCCAGATCGACTGCGCGACCGGATGTCCATCGAGGAAGCTCAGGTTGAGGCTGGGATCGGTGCCGTCGATGCTGACGCGCTCGCCCTGGCCGAAGCGCCGATCCAGGACCACGCCTGGAATCTGCGACATCGCCTCGGCGACGTTGGTGTTGGCGAACTTACCGATGTCCTCGGCGGTGATCGCCTCGGACACGGTCACGTTGGCTCGCTTGGTGTCGAGCGATTTTTCCAGGCTGGCGCGGATGCCGGTGACCACGACCGTGTCCAGGTCGGTGGCTTGGCCCGCGTTCGCCGGCGGGGCGTCCTGGGCCATCGCCAGGCCGGGCCCCATACACAATACCGCGATGATGCTGGCAGACAGGATGGTCTTGCGCGCTTTCATTAACTGTTCCTCCCTCGGGCGGTGATGGCTCGGCGATCGTCCGGTGGCCGGTTCGTCGCGAAGTCCGGTTTTTCGATGCGTAACGTCTGGATCCGATCCGTTCCGGTCGCGGGCGAAGCCGCGTCCGGCGTTGCGTGTTGCCGACTGCGCGGCGGAGCCGGTGGCGCGTTCGCCGTCGCCGGCGCGCGCTGGTCCCGCGCTTGCTGCTTCGATCGCGCCGCCGCGTGGAATGCCCGGCGGCGCGTCGTTTACCGCTTCGTCCACGGCGATGCCGCGGACGAATGCCGGGTCAGAACGAGAAACTCAGCGAGGCCATGTAGCGACGGCCGCTGGTGTACTCGTTCAAGGGCAGGCTCTTGTCGCCCAGGTACTGCGTGTACTTCTCGTTGAGCAGGTTCTGCGCGTCCAGGCGCGCGGTGAGGTGCTCGTTGAACGCCCAGCCGACGCTGGCGCCCAGATCGGTGTAGTCGTCCACGCTCGCCGGCGGCGCGCCGGCCACGTAGCCGCCGGCCAGGTAATGGCTGCGCCAGCCGTAGCTGATGCGCGCGGTCAACGCGCCCTTCTCGTAGTACGGGCTGATGGTCACCGACTGTTTGGACTGGTACGGCAGCTCGTCGCCTTGTTCGCTCTTGCCCTTGGCATAGGTGTAGCTGCCGGTGAAGCCGAAGCCGGTTTCGCCGAACGGCATCTGCAGGCCCAGATTGAAGCCCTTGATCGTCGCCGCGCCGCCGTTGCGCGGACGCAGCACGGCGTAGTCGCAGAAGCCGTCGGCGGTGCAACCGTTGCGGCCGAGCAGGGCGCTGTTCCAGCGCGCCGGATCGATGTCGCGCAGCGAGTTGAAGTTGCGCTCCACGCCGTTGTCCAGGTTCACGAAGTTGCTGATGTCCTTGTAGAACACCGACAGCGCCAGCGCCGATTCGGGCGCGAAGTACCACTCCAGCGAGGCGTTGAAGTTGTTCGATTCGTAAGGATCGAGCCTGGAGTTGCCGCCGGTGCCGGTGAGCAGGCCGTTGTCGAGGAAGGTCGAATCCACCAGCTGGCGGTACGGCGCCCAGGCCACCACTTTGGCCGCGCTGGCGCGGATCACCCAGTCGTCGGCCAGGTCGTAGACCAGGTTGAGCGAAGGCAGCAGGTAATCGTTCTTGTTGCGGCGGGTGGTCCACCATCCGGCCTGCGCCGGCAGCACCGGTTGCGCGCCGCCCAGCTCGTAGCTGCTGGTACGGATGTCGGCCTCGACCCGGCGCAGGCCGACGTTGCCGTGCAGGCGGTCGTGGCTGAAGTTCAGCTGCGCATAGGCCGCGGTGTTGGTCTGCTCGACGTGGAAGGTGTTGTTGAGGTAGTTGCCCGCGTCGCTGTTGTTGAACGAATAATCGATGTTGCGGCTGTTGACCCAGTTGATCACGTCGCTGCGGCTGAGCTGCAGATGGCGCGCATGGCTCGGCGAAAAGCCGCCGAATTCCTTGAGGATGTCGGTGTAGCCCGAGGTGCCGATATCGGCCAGGGTGGTGTCGGCGGCGATGTCGAACACGTTGAGGCTGTTGGACTCCTCGTGCTTGTGCCGGCGCAGGCCCACTTCGAGCTGGTTGAAGAAGCCGTTGAAGTTGACGCTGAAATCGACCTGCGCGTACTGGTCCTTGGCTTCGATCTGGAAGAAGTTGACGTTGCCGATCGAATCGGTCGCGCCCCAGTTGCGCGGATCGCGAGAGCCGGTGACGTCGTCGAAGAACACGCCCTTGCCGATGTCCCAGCGGTAGGCGCCGGTGTAGGTCGACTGCAGCAAGTACGTGCGCATGTTGTCGTTGGTGGCTTTGCTCGTGCCGACCTGACCGTCGATCTTCCAACCGTCGCCGCGGAAGCTGCCGCGCAGGTCCACGCCCTTGGTTTCCACTTCCGATACGCGCGCGTTGGCGTCGTAGAACACCCGCGCGTCGGGGCCGGAGTGGCCGCTGGTCACCACGTTGTTGGCGCCGAGCTTGAGCTGATCGACCGAGCCGGCGCGATCGCTGAGGAAGTTGTAGACCGACTGGTTGTAGTTGTCGAAGCTTTCCTTGATGTAGAGCGTGTCGAGGTTGAACTCCAGCGCGCTGGTCGGCTTGTACTGCAGATTCAGCGCGACGCTGTCGCGCTCGCGGTCCTGCTGGAACCAGGCGGCGTTGACGAAATTCGGCACGCGCGCGTCGGCCGGCACTTGGCTTGCGGCGTTGGGATAGGTCGACGGCGCGACGTAGCTGAAGATCTCCACGCCCTGGCGGTCGACGCGTTCTTCGTAATGCTGCGCGGCGACGTTGAAGCCGAAGGTTTCCTCCGCGTTCTTCCAGCTGTACAGGCCCGACACGCTGGGTTTGCCCTTGCTGGCCTGATCGTTGTAGCTGTAGCCCAGGGTGCCGTTGAAGGTGTTGGCGTCCAGATCCAGCGGCTTGCGCGTATGCATCAGCACGGTGCCGCCGAGGCTGCCTTCGGGCAGCTTGGCTTCCGGCGATTTGTACACTTCCATGCGGCCGATCAGCTCCGAGGCGATCAGGGTGTGGTCGAAGCCGCGATTGGGCTGCTCGCCGTGCAGCCATGGCGTTTGCGCCAGCGGATGGCCGTCGAGAAAGGTCAGGTTGAGGCTGGGATCGGTGCCGTCGATGCTGACGCGTTCGCCCTGGCCGAAACGCCGGTCGATGGTGACGCCGGGAATCTGCGTCATCGCCTCGGCGACGTTGGTATTGGGAAACTTGCCGATGTCCTCGGCGGTGATGGCTTCCACCACCGCGTCGGCGTTGCGCTTGGTCTCCAGCGACTTCTGCAGACTGGCGCGAATGCCTTGCACTACCACCGCGTCGATGTCGGTCGCGTCCTGCGACGGCGTCGCAGCCGGTTCGGTCTGTTGCGCCTGCTGCGCGAGCGCGATGCCGGGGCCCATCGTCAGTGCCGCGAAGATGCTGGCGGACAGGATGGTTTTGCTTGCTTTCATTGGCTACTCCTCCCTCGGCGGTGGGTGGCTCGGCGATCGACCGGACAGACCCAGTTCGTCGCGAAGTCCGGTTTTGCTTAGTTGGGCGTGCAACTGGATGTTCCAGAACCGGTTCGGGCAAGCCGTTGCCCGATGTGCAGCGATATGCAGCGATGTTTTGCGCGAGACCGCGATCGCGCATGCGCCTTCGCGCTCGCGCGATCACGCCGCGTGCTTACTGCGGGTGTTGCCGCGGCGCGGCGAGAGCGTCTTGCTCCGTCTGCGCCAGATGCTCCAGGTACCAGCTCGCCGCCCCGATCACGCCGAGGCGTTCGTTCTCGATCAGCCGCACCGGCACGCGCTCGAGCACCGGACGCATCACGCCCTTGTCGAGCATCCGCGTGTGGAACGCGCTGTCGGGCACGAAGTCCTTGAGTTGCGGCAGGATGCCGCCGGCGATGAACACCGCGTGGGCACGGCTGATCACCACCAGATCGCCGATCACGCTGCCCAGCAGCGCGCAGAAGGTCAGCACCGCTTCGCGCGCGATCGCTTCGCCGCGGCGGGCCGCTTCGGTGATCGCCGCCGGCGCGCGCAGCGATGCCTCCACGCCGCTGAGCGTGCACAACGCGCTGTAGAGGTTCACCAGCCCGGGGCCGGAGACGAAGTATTCGGTCGGCACGTGGGTCTGACCGCGCTGCTGCGCCAGGCGCAGCATCTCCACTTCGCGCGCGTTGCCCGGCGCGAACGCGGTATGGCCCGGTTCGGTGGGCAGCACCACGGTGGACTTGCCGTATGGAATGCGTACCGCCGCGCCCAGACCGGTGCCCGGACCGATCACCAGCACCGGACCGGGCGTGGCGTCCGATTCGCTGACCCCGGGGGTCAATAGCGTGGAGTCGGCCGGCGCCATGCACTGGGCGGCGTTGGCGTTGGCCTGGAAATCGTTGATGACCAGCACTTCGTGCAGGCCCAGTTCGCTGCGCAGCTGCGATAGCGAGATGCGCCAGGGAAGATTGGAATTGACCACCTCGTCGTCGAGCACGACGCCGGCGGTGGCGATCACCACCCGGTCCACGCCCACGCCGTTGCCGGCGATGAACTCGGCCAGGATCGCGGCCAGGCCGGGGTAGTCGGCGCAGACGTACTTGCGGTGAGCGAGCACGGCCACGGTGGATTCGCCGCCCTGACCCGGACGCACCAGGCCGACGCGGGTGTGGGTACCGCCGACATCGGCGGCGATGAAGGTGTTCGTGTTGGCCGGCGCGGCCGGAGTGAGCCGGGGCGCAGCGCTCATGCGCGCACCCGAACGTCCGGCGCGATCGCGCCGATGGCTTGCCCAATCCCCAATCGCCCTGCCTTCAACAGCCCGTACCACTGCATGCGCCCTCCACGGCTGCCCATCGGTGTCCCCCTGGCGGCGCCGAGAGTGCTCTGGGTTTGACAACGTTGTCAACAATCGCGCGAAAAACTGTCATCCGGTCGCGCAAACCGCGCGCTCGGACCAATTTTATTGATGCGCCGCAACATACCGTCGCGCGCTGGAGATCACGTTCTGGCGCGGGTTTGAGCTGAATCGGCGGGGTTCGGTTGGCAGGACGCGGTGACTTGTGACAACGTTGGCCGGTCGCTTGTCGTGCCGGTCAACCGGGACGGGCGCACGCGCGGCGGGCGTCACCCGCTTCTCTGGGAGGGGATGTCTCATGTCGGTTTCCAACGCCAGCGCTCAGCCGCGGTATCTCGGCTCGATCGCGATCATCGGCGCGCTGTTCTTCGTATTCGGCTTCGTCACCTGGCTCAACGGGCCGCTGATCGCCTTCGCCCAGCTGGCCTTCGATCTGGACGAGGTCGGCGCCTTCCTGGTGCCGATGGCGTTCTATCTGTCGTACTTCTTCCTGGCCGTGCCGTCCTCGGCGATCCTGCGCCGCACCGGCATGAAGCGCGGCATGGCCCTGGGCCTGCTGGTCATGGCGATCGGCGCGGCGGTGTTCGGCGAGTTCACCACCCAGCGCTGGTACCCCGGCGCGCTCGGCGGGCTGTTCGTGATCGGCGCGGGCCTGGCGGTGCTGCAGACCGCGGTCAATCCCTACATCAGCATCCTCGGCCCGATCGAGGGCGCGGCCCAGCGCATCGCGGTGATGGGCATCTGCAACAAGGTCGCCGGCATCCTGGCGCCGATCGTGCTCGGCACGATGGTGCTGCACGGCATGGGCGATCTGGCCGAGCAGGTCAAGGCCGCCGATCCGGCGACCAAGGCGCAACTGCTCAATACCTTCGCCGCCAGCATCCACGGCCCGTATCTGATGATGGCCGGCCTGCTGGCGCTGCTCGCGGTGGGCGTGCTGTTCTCGCCGCTGCCGGAGTTGCGCGCCGAGGAGGCCAACCGTTCTTCGGCCGATGCCGGCGGCAGCCGCGCCAGCCTGATGGCGTATCCGCATCTGTGGCTCGGCGCGCTGTGCATCTTCGTCTACGTCGGCGTGGAAGTGATGGCCGGCGACGCCATCGGCACCTACGGCCACAGCTTCGGCCTGCCGCTGGACAAGACCAAGTTCTTCACCTCGCTGACCCTGGGCGGGATGTTGGTGGGCTACGTGGTCGGTCTGATCGTGATCCCGCGCTTCATCTCGCAGGAGCGTTATCTGAGCCTGTCGGCGGTGCTGGGCGTGCTGCTGACGATCGGCGCGTTCGTCACCCACGGCTATGTGTCGGTGGGTTTCGTCGCCGCACTGGGCTTCGCCAACGCGATGATGTGGCCGGCGATCTTCCCGCTCGGCATCCGCGGCCTGGGCCGGCATACCGAGGTCGGTTCGGCGGTGATGATCATGGGCATCGCCGGCGGCGCGGTGGTTCCGCAGCTGTACGCGGTGCTCAAGCAGCACCTGGATTTCCAGCTGGTGTTCCTGCTGCTGATGGTGCCGTGCTACCTGTACATCCTGTACTTCGCCAAGATCGGGCATAAGGTCGGCCTGCGCGATCGCGCGGCGGCTTCGGCGGGGGCGGTGGCGGCTTCGTCCAATTGAGGGCGCTGGGGGACGCTAAGAGCAAATCCCCCCTGCCCCCCTTTTTCAAAGGGGGGAATCCCTCGGGTGGGATGCGTTTAGGTGGATGGGTTGAGCGGCTCGGATGCCGCTGCGGTTCCTCCTCGAATGCCCCAGATCGCCTTCCTCCTTTGAAAAAGCGGGGCAGGGGGATTTGCTTTGCGAGGCTAAGCCCGCCCCCATCCCATTCAGCCCAGAACGAGCGGTCAAATTTTCACCAAAGCGTTTCAAACACCGTCCGTCTCTGAAATCGCCGCTGGCCGCTGCGACGGCGCTTCGGTATCGTGCACACAATGAATGCGCCGCCTCCCCACGCCGGCGCGGTCGCGCCCTCCGGCGCATCGACCGCGCGCGTGCTGCGTTACCTGATCCGTGTGCCCCTGCTGGTATGGCACCTGCTCATCCACCTGCCGCTGGTCCTGCTGCTGATCACTCTGCCGACCGGGCGAATCGCGCTGGGCGCCGAAACCCTGGAAGAACGCCTGATCCGGGGCTGGGCCGGCGGACTGATGCGGATCTTCGGTTTCAGCCTGCGCCGGGTCGGCACGCCGCTGCGCGGGGCGACCTTGTTCGTCGCCAATCACGTCAGCTGGGTCGATATCGAGATCCTGCACAGCCAGCGCATGATGGGCTTCGTGGCCAAGCGCGAAATCGCCGGCTGGCCGGTGGTGGGCTGGCTGGCCGCGCGCGGACAGACCATCTTCCATCACCGCGGCAGCACCGAGTCGCTCGGCGGGGTGCTGCACGAAATGCTCTCGCGCCTGCGCGCGGGCCATTCGGTCGGCGTATTTCCCGAAGGCGGCACCCGCGGCGGTCGCGAGATCGGCCCGTTCCACGCGCGCATCTTCCTGGCCGCGGTCGAGGCCGGCGTGCCGGTGCAGCCGGTGGCGCTGCGCTACGGCGAGCGCGGCGACGCGCAGGCCGTTGTCGCGTTCCAGGGCAAGGAAAGCTTCTTCGCCAACTTCCTGCGTCTGCTCGGCGAGCCCGGGCGAGTGGCGGAAGTGCACTTCCTGATTCCGATCGGCCCGGGCGAAGCCGACGGCCGCCGCCGCATCGCCGAATTGGCGCGGCAGCGGATCATCGAGGCGATGGCGAGCTGAGCCCATGTTGACCGCCGCCGACTACGCACCGCCGCGCTGGCTGCGCAACGCGCACGTGCAGTCGATGCTCGGCTCCAGCCCGTTGCGCCGGCGCAATGCCGAACGCCGCTTCGCGCAGATGGGCGCGCATACCCAACCGCATCTGATCGAAACCGCCGACGGCGTGCGCCTGCACGGCCTGCACAGCGCCATGCCCGGCGTCACGCCGCGCGGTCTGGTGCTGTTGCTGCACGGTTGGGAAGGCAGCGTGGATTCCAACTACATGCGCCTGACCGCGGCGCAGTTGCTGGCGCGCGGCTTCGAAGTGTTCCGGCTCAACTTCCGCGATCACGGCGACACCCATCACCTCAACGAAGGCCTGTTCCATTCCAACCGGATCGAGGAAGTGGTGCAGGCCACCGCCGAGATCGCGCGACGCTTTCCGCTGCGGCCGCTGTCGGTGGCCGGTTATTCGCTGGGCGGCAACTTCGCCCTGCGTCTGGCCCTGCGCGCGCCCGAGGCCGGGCTGCCGCTGGCTCACGTCGCTTCGGTGTGTCCGGTGCTCGATCCGGCGCGCACCATGGAATCGATGGAAACCGGGTTGCCGATGTACCTGTGGTACTTCGAGCGCAAATGGCGCGATTCGCTGGCGCGCAAGCGGGAATTGTTCCCGACCACCCACGACTTCGACGATCGTACCCTGGGTCTGCGGATGCGGCCCTTGACCCAGTGGATGGTCGAGCGGCACACCGATTTCGGCACCCTGGACCGCTATTTCGACGGCTATTCGGTCGCCGGCCAGCGGCTGGCGCAGTTGCAGGTGCCGGTGAGCATCCTGATGGCCGCCGACGATCCGGTGATTCCGCTGGCCGGTTTCCACGAACTGGAATTGCCGGCGAACGCGCGGCTGGAAGTGGCGTCTTGCGGCGGGCACTGCGGCTTTCTCGAGAACGCGCAGCTCGACGGCTTCGCCGAGCGCTGGATCGCCGACCGCATGGCCGCGCTGGCTTCGGCCTGAGGCCGCGGCGCGATGCCGGACGCGGCCCGGTGCTTGGTCATCGATCTGTCGTCGGTAGCGCCGAGCATGAGCGACGCAGCGTGCATCAAAGACGCGATGGCGCGCGCCGATGACGGCGACTCGCTCAACCTTCTGTTTCACCGATAGGGAACCCGCCGACATGCGAATCGATTCTCCGAAATGCCTCCTGTCGACAGGCCTGGCGACGATGCTCGCGAGCGCGGCGGTCGCTGCCGCAGAACTTCCGACGACGCCGGCCGAACGCGCCAAGCTCTACGCCGACGCAGTGGCGCAGGCCAAGCAGCGCTACGCCGAGTCGGTGCGGGCGCAACCGCTGTTGAAACCCCAGCCGCGGCCCTGCGGCTTGCTGCTGGTGGCGTTGATGCCGCCCGAAGGCACCGAATGGAACTGGAGCGGCGCCTGCAAGGACGGCGCGGCCGAAGGCACGGGCATCGCCGACGTGTACTACGACGGCAAGCACAAGTGGCGCTACATCGGCGCGATGTCGGCGGGCGCGCGCAGCGGCGCCGGCGAGATGCTCGGCGCCTCCGGCTATCGGGTCAAAGGCGACTACGCCGAGGACGAGTTGACCGGCCAAGCCTATGTGGTGGATGTCGATTGGCAGACGGTCGGGAAAATCACCTATGTCGACGGCACGCGCGAAGGCCCCGCGTGGTATGCCAGCGGCGACGGCAGCGGCTCGCAGGGGCGTTATCGCGACGGCACCCAGGTCGACGGCGTGCGTTATCCATACGAAGGCGGGGTCGAAAAGGTCGGCAAGTAAAGCGCCGTCGCCGCGTGCGCTCGATCCGGGCGCGAAGCGCGCGGCCCCGATCGCCGGCAGCGGACGCTGGAGCGCCGCCGGCCGCGCGAACCCGCGTGGTGCGCATCGCGGCGTGCATCTAAGTCGTTGATAAAACTGCCATATCGGGCAAGAGGCCGGCATGCGCGCGCGGCCGCCGCGGACAATGCGAAATCGACCGCGCGGGCGGACGCCTTTGCGCCGAAGCCGGAAAAGGCGCAAATCCACGCGCGCCCCTACAATCGCCTTCTTGTCCCTGCGCGAAGCACGTCTCTTATGTACGAACCCATCCTCGACGCCCTGCGTCGCGGCGCGACGGCGGAGGCCCTCGCCGTCGCCGAACAGCTCGTCGGCGAGCAAGCCAACGACGCCACCGCGCACCGCCTGCACGCCGCCGCGCTGCGCCTGGACGGCCAACGCGAGGCCGCCGTGGCCGCGCTGGACCGCGCCATCGGCCTCACGCCCGAGGATGCGCAACTGCATCTGGAACGCGCCGGCGCCCTGCTCGACGGCCGTCAGCTCGACCAGGCCCAGGCCGCGCTGGCGCAGGCGATCGGACTGGATCCGAATCAGTTCCCGGCCTACGTGGTCAAAGCGCAGTTGGCGATCGTGCGCGGCGACCTCGACGAAGCCGAGCGCCTGGGACGCACCGCCGCGCGCATCGCGCCCAATCATCCGCAGGTCGCCGCGATCGAAGGCGCGCTGGCGCTGCGCCGCGGCGATGCCGACCGCGCGCTGGCGATCCTCAGCCACGCCGCCACGCTCGCGCCGGACGATCCGCAGGTGCTGCACAGCCTGGGTTTCGCGTATCTGGCCAAGGGCCATCTGGCGTTCGCCGAGCAGGCCTTCATCGCGTTGGCCCAGCGCAGTCCCGACCAGCCCACGCTGCAACTGCTGATCGCCGATCTGCTGCGCCAGCAATCGCGTTATGTCGAAGCCGCCGACCGGATCGAGCCGCTGACCCGGCGCGAAGACGCCGGATTCGGCGTGCTGCGTTGGGCCGGCGAACTGGAGCTCGACGCCGGCCGCAACGAACGCGCGCTGGCGTTGCTGCGCAGCCCGTTCGCCGCGCATCCCTACGACCCGCGCACGCTCAACGCGATCATGGAAGCCTGGCGCCGACTCGGCGCAGTCGATGATGCGCGCCAATCGCTGGAAAGCGCGCTCACCGCGCATCCGCAGCAGCCCGATCTGTGGCGCGCGCGGCTGGTGCTGGAGCCGTTCGCCGAACCCTCGGCGCTGACGGTCGTCGAACGTTGGCAGCAGGCCATGCCCGAACATCTGGCCGCGTTGGAAGCGCGCGCGGCCGTGCACGATCACCTCGGCGAACACGATCAAGCCGAAGCCATCGCCCGGCGCATCGTCGAACTCAGCCCGGGCGACGTGGCCGCGGAAATGCGCATCGTCCAGGGCCTGACCGAACGCGATCCCGACGCCGCCGCCGAACGCGTCGAGCGTTTGATCGGCATGGCCGCCGATCCGGCCGCCAAGCGCGAACTGCGGCAACTGCTGGGCCGCACCCTGGATCTGGCCGGGCAGCCCGAGGCCGCCGCGGCGACCTGGGCCGAACTGCATGCCGAAGTCGTCGATCAGCGCCTGCCGTTCAATCCCATCAGCAAGCGCGGCGGCGACGATTGGCCGGCGCTGACCCGGATCGAGGAAGGCACCCGCGGCATTCTGTTGCTGTGGGGCGCGCCCGGCTCGCGCGTGGAACGCATCGCCCAGGTGCTCAGCGCCATCGGCGCACCGCTGCTGGTCGACCGCTACGGCCCGCAACCGCCGACCGATCCGATGCAGCGCTACGGCACGGTCGACGAATTGCTCGCCGGCACCTTGGATCCGGCCTTCCTGATCAAGCTGTATCGCGCCGCCTTGCCCGCGCGCGGCGCCGCCGACGGCCCGATCTTCGACTGGCTGCTGTGGTGGGACAACGCGCTGCTGCGCGCGCTGCGCCCGTACCTGTCCGAAGCTTTCCTGCTGATCCCGATCCACGATCCGCGCGACATGCTGCTCGACTGGCTGGCCAACGGCAGCCCGACGCCGTACGCGCTGCCCTCGCCGGAAGAAGGCGCGCGCTGGCTGGCGCAGACGCTCGAACAGGTCGCCGATCTGCACGAGAACAATCTGTTCCCGCACAACCTGGTGCGCCTGGACCAAACCGGCGAAGACCCGGGCGCGATCGCGCAGATCCTGGCCGACAGCTTGCGCGTGCAGGTCTCGTTGCCGGGTGGCATCGCGATGAGCGAGCGGCTGCCGGCCGGACGCTGGCGCGCCTACACCGGCGCGCTGGGCGAGGCGCTGGCGCTGCTCACGCCGGTGGCCAAGCGCTTGGGTTATCCGGAGGTCTGAGTCGGCGACGGCCGACGACGGCCGCCGCGATCGCTTAACCGGTTCGTGACGGCCGCGCGGCGGTTTTGCTCGAAATGTCCAGAGCGGTGTGATCGTCGCGACCGGCGGTCATCGCGCCGGGGTATCGTCCATCGCTCCACCGTGAACCACACGCTGACTCGGCGCGAGCTCCGCGCCGTCCATCCAGGAGTCCTCATGCGCATTCACAGCAACAGCTTCCAGCACCGTCAACGCCTGCCGGCCGAGTTCGCCGCCGGCCAGCCCAGCGGCGACGGCTACGGCTTCGCGCCGAACCGCAATCCGCATCTGTCTTGGGACGAAGTGCCGCAGGGCGCGCGTTCGTTTGTCCTGCTGTGCATCGATCCGGATGTGCCGACCGTGGCCGAGATGGTCGGCCGCAGCGACGTGCAGATTCCGCTGCATCAGGTGCGCGCGGATTTCGTTCATTGGGCGGTCGCCGATATTGCCGCCGACGTGCGCGAGATCGCGGCCGGCAGCTGCAGCGACGGCGTGGTCGCGCACGGTAAGCACGATCCGTCCGGTCCGCGCGGCGCGCGCCAGGGCATCAACGATTACACCGGCTGGTTCGCCGGCGATCCGGACATGGCCGGCGATTGGTACGGCTACGACGGCCCGTTCCCGCCGCCCAACGATCTGCGCCTGCACCGCTATTTCTTCCGCGTGTTCGCGCTGGACGTCGAACGCCTGCCGCTGGACAAGCGCTTCACCGCCGCCGACGTGTTCAACGCGATGCACGGCCACGTGCTGGGCCAGGCGTCGATCTACGGCACCTACTCGCTGAATCCCGCGGTGCAGGGTTGAACCGATGAGTTCGGCGCGGGTCGCCTTGATCAGCGGCGCCAGCCGCGGCATCGGCGCGGCGATCGCGCGCGAGCTGTCGGCGCAGGGCGTGTCGCTGGCGCTGACCGCGCGCTCGCTCGGCGAACTGGAAGCGCTGGCCGCGCAGTTGCCCAACCCGGCCTGCGCGCTGGCGGCCGATCTGTCCGAGCCGGCGGCGGCCGCGGAACTGGTTCAAGCCACTCTCGCGAGGTACGGCCGGCTCGACATCGTGGTCAACAACGCCGGCGCCACCCCGCGCGGCGATTTTCTCGGTTTCAGCGACGCCGACTGGGACGCCGGATTCGCGCTGAAGTTCTTCGGCGCGATGCGGCTGTGCCGCGCCGCCTGGCCGGAACTGGTTCGATCGCGCGGCTGCATCGTCAACATCGCCGGCATCGGCGGCCGCACCGGCAACGCCGAGTTCGCGATCGGCGGATCGGTCAACGCCGCGCTGCTGAATCTGACCAAGGCGCTGGCCGATCGCGGCGTGGGCGAGGGCGTGCGGGTCAATGCGGTCAACCCCAGTTCGATCGCGACCGAGCGCACCCGGGTGCGGATCGACGCGATCGCGGGCGAGCGCGGCATCGACGCGGCCCAGGCCGCCGACGAGCTGGCGCGCCGTCTGGGCGTGGCGCGCTTCGGCGAACCGGCCGAAGTCGCGCGCGTGGTCGCGTTCCTGACCTCGGACGCGGCCAGCTACATGCAAGGTGCGATCGTCGATGTCGACGGCGGCCAGACCCGCACTTTGTAAGCGCGGGCCGATTCACCCATCGCCGCCCGCATCGCGATGCGCGAAGCCGAGCGCGGCGTTTTCACCGAGCAACGATATGAACGATCCGAACAATCCCTACGACGCGCCGCAAGCCCAGGTCCGGGCCGAGCGCATCGCCCAGTTGGTCACCGCCACTCGCGCCCAGCGTCTGGTCAATCTGTTGATCGATTCGCTGGTCTGCACCGCGCTGGTGCTGGGCAGCTTGAGCGTCTACTCCGCGTTCGATCCGACGGTGCTCAAGCTGTTGCAACCCGAGCCGAACGCGCCGTGGAACCCGACCATGTCGCTGATGATGCTCCTCGCCCAGTTCGTCTACTACGTACCGATGGAAGGCATGTTCGGGGTGACCTTGGGCAAGCTGGTCACCAGCACCCGCGTGGTCGATGAGCAGGGCCGCCCGCCGAGCTGGGGCCAGGTGCTGGGCCGCACCGCGGCGCGGCAGATTCCGTTCGAGCCGATCACGATCCTGTTCACCGGCGCCGCGCGCGCCGCGGCCTGGCACGATCGCTTGCCCAAGACCTTGGTGGTGCGGGCGCGCTGAGGGAGGCGTTCGGCCGCCACGCGAGCGAGCGGCCGGATTGCGTCGCAGCGTCGCCTGGAGCAAGCGCCTGCGCCGACGGCTAGCGCGGTTCCTGCCGGTTCCGGCCGGCGGCGGGCTCCCATTCGAACGACGGCAAACGCTCGAACGCGCTTTTGAGCGCACTCGACCAGCCTTCGGAAATCGAGCGGTAATAGGTGTCGTCAGGCTCTATCCGGCGCATCATCGCGACGCGTTGGCGGTCGTTCTCGTAGAACAGCAGGTCCAGCGGCAGGCCGACCGACAAGTTGGATCGCGTGGTGGAATCGAACGACACCATCAGCAGTTTCGCGGCTTCGGCGAAACTCATCGAACGGTCGAAGGCGCGCACGATGATCGGCCGCCCGTACTTGGTTTCGCCGATCTGGAAGTAGGGCGAGTCGGGCGTGGATTCGATGAAATTGCCTTCCGGGTAGATCAGGAACAAGCGCGGCTGCGAGCCGCGGATCTGTCCGCCGAGGATGAAGGACGCGTTGAAGCTGCTGTCGGCGGTCTGTCCGCTCGGCGCCGAGTCTGCGATGACTTCCTTGACGACGTTGCCCACCAACTGCGCGGTGCGGAACATCGACGGCGTATCGAACACGCTCGCCCCGGTTTCGGACGACTCCCTGGCGCGCTCATCCAGCAGGCCGATCACCGCCTGGGTGGTGGCGAGATTGCCGGCGGAAACCAGCACGATGAGCCGCTCGCCCTCCTGTTCCCACACGTGCATCTTGCGGTGCGCCGATACGTTGTCCAATCCCGCATTGGTCCGGGTGTCCGACATGAACACCAGACCGGCATCCAATTTCAAGCCGACACAATAAGTCATCGATTCGGTGTCCGAATTGTCCAGTGCCTTATTGTTCCACACGAATCTTGACGTCGAGCCGCTCCTGGGCGAGTCCGAAGGTCATGCCCGAGATCGGCATGGCGTCGCGGTAGTCGCGGCCACAGGCCAAGCGGACATAGTGTTCGTCGATGCAGATGCCGTTCGACGGGTCGAACGAGACCCAGCCCAGGTCGGCGACGTGCGCCTCCGCCCAGGCATGGCTGGCCACCTGGTCGGTGCGGTCGTTCAACAGCAGGTAGCCGCTGACGTATCGCGCCGGGTAAGCCAGCTCGCGCGCCACCGCGACGAAGATGTGCGCATGGTCCTGGCACACGCCCTCGCCCTGCAGATAGGACAATTCGGCAGTGGTGGACGCATCGGTCGAACCGGTGACGTAGGCCACGCGCGCACGGATCTCGCCCATGAGCCGGTGTAGCCGGTCCAGGTCAGAGGCGGCCGGAATCGACGCCGCCAGCTCCTTGAGGGCAGCTCCGGGCGTGGTCAGTGCGGTTTCCTGCGCGAACAGCCACAGCGGGGCGAGACTGCGATGCGGGCCGGTGACGCCGGCGGTATCGCAGGTCTCCACCTCGCCTTCGGCGATCACGCTTATGGCGTTGGCCGCGCCGTCGGCGCTGACCAGGCAGGTGGCATTGTCGAAATGATCGTTGTAGCGAAACTCCTCGACCGCGCCTTCCAGGCGGACCTGCCACGAGCGCACGGTCTGGCCGGGGTTGTCGCGCGGGATCAGGCGCAATCGTTGCAGCACATGGTGCATGGGCGAGGAATACAGGTACTGCGAGCGATGGGATATTTTCAGATGCATGGCAGATCACACGAAACGGTAGTGCTCGGCGACTTCCTGCCCGAGCCGGTTATTGTCGCGGATGAAGCTGGCAAGGAATTCGTGCAGCCCCGATTCGAAGATGTGCTCGATCGAGGTCACCGCCAGCTTCGCCATGTTTTCTTCCACCGCCAACAAGCGCGGGCCATCCTCGCCGTAGTCGCGGGCCAGGCAATCCAGGTGCTCCTTGATCATGCGGTAGCTGAAGGCCAGCGAGCGCGGCATGCGCGCGTTGAGGATCAGATAGTCGGCGATGTTGGAGGGCCGGTACTGCGTGCCGTAGACCCAGCGGTACGAGCGATGCGCCGACACCGATCGCAGGATCGATTCCCATTGCGAGGTGTCCAGGCTCGAGCCAACCCAATACGCCGACGGCAGCAGCACGTAGTATTTGACGTCGAGGATGCGCGCGGTGTCGTCGGCGCGTTCGATATAGGTTCCCAGCTGGGCGAAGTCGTAGATCTCGTTGCGCAGTTGGGTGCCGTGGATGGAGCCGCGGATCTGGGCGGTCTCGCGCTTGATCAGGTTCAGCACCGCCGGAAGGTCGCGCCCGTCGATGGGAGCGGACAGCGCGGACTTGAGCGCCATCCAGCCTTCGTTGATCGCCTCCCATGCGTCGCGCGTCAACGCCGTGCGCACCATGCGGGCATTCATGCGTCCGGCGTCGATGCAGGTCGTCACGCTGGACGGATTGCTGCTGTCGCGCAACATGAAATCGGTCACCGTGGCGACGGTGAATTCATCGTGCTTGTCCAAAAAAGCCGATTCCACGCCGGCGCTGACGATGACCGAACGCAGTTCGTCGGCAGCGCTTTGCGTCCGCATCAACGCGATGCGCAGCCCGGTGTCGATCAACCGCGCCGTGTTCTCGGCGCGTTCGAAGTAGCGGCTCATCCAATACAGACCGCTGGCGTTGCGTCCAAGCAGCATGGCGAAACCTCATTGCTTCGTTGAGTGGCTCAAGCGTCGGTCCGGTCCGGCCGACGCCAGGGCGTTTTCAGTCGTCCAACACCCAGGTGTCCTTGGTTCCGCCGCCTTGCGACGAGTTGACCACCAGCGATCCATCCTTGAGCGCGACGCGGGTCAGCCCGCCGGGCACGATCTGGATTTTGTCGGATACCAGCACGAACGGACGCAGGTCCACATGCCGCGGCGCCAGGCCGTTCGCAGTCAGGATCGGACACGTAGACAGCGACAGTGTGGGCTGGGCGATGTAGTTGGAGGGGTTCGCGCCGAGCTTGCGGCTGAAGGCTTCGATCTCGGCCTTGCTCGCAGCCGGGCCGACCAGCATGCCGTAGCCGCCGGAGCCGTGGACTTCCTTCACCACGAGTTCGTGCAGATGCTCTTTCACGTAGGCGTAGCTGTCGGCGTCGGAGCATCGCCAGGTCTGGATGTTGCCGAGGATCGGTTTGCGCCCGGTGTAGAACTCGATGATCTCGGGCATGTAGGAATAGACCGCCTTGTCGTCGGCGATGCCCGCGCCGGGCGCATTGGCGATGGTGATGCGGCCGGCGCGATACGCGTCCATGATGCCGGGCACTCCCAGGATGGAATCGGGATTGAACGTCAATGGGTCCAGGAACGCGTCGTCCACCCGCCGGTACAGCACGTCGATGCGCTTGTAGCCCTTGGTGGTGCGCATCGCGACATGGCCATCGACCACGCGCAGGTCCTGGCCCTCCACCAGCTGCACGCCCATCTGGTCGGCCAAGAACGCGTGCTCGAAATAGGCGGAATTGAAGCTGCCCGGGGTCAGCACGGCGATGGTCGGATCGTCGGGCGCGCCGGCCGGCCGCGACGCCGCCAGCGATTGACGCAGCAGCTGCGGATAGTTCTCGACCGGACGCACCTTCACCTGCTGAAACAGCTCGGGAAACAGCTGCATCATCGTTTCGCGATTCTCGATCATGTACGACACGCCCGACGGCGTTCGCGCGTTGTCTTCCAGCACGTAGAAATCGTTCTCGCTGATGCGCACGATGTCGATGCCGATGATGTGCGTATACACGCCGCCCGGCGGCCGCATGCCGATCATCTCCGGCAGGAACGCCGCGTTGCCGGCGATCAGTTGGCGAGGAATGCGCCCGGCACGCACGATTTCCTGGCGGTGGTAGATGTCGTCGAGGAAGGCGTTGAGCGCGTGGACCCGCTGCTCGATGCCTTGGGTCAGCCGCCGCCACTCGGCGCCGGAAATGATCCGTGGCACGACATCGAAAGGTATCAGCCGCTCGTGCGCGTCGTCATCGCCGTAGACGGCGAAGGTGATTCCGGTCTTGCGAAACACGACTTCGGCGTCGCGCATCTTCTCGGTCAGACGCTTGGCGTCTTGTTGTTGATACCAGCGGTCGTAGCCCTCGTAAGGATGGCGCAGTCCGATTCCCGCAGGCCGCATTTCATCGAATACGCTCATTTCTCCCCCGGATGTCCATGCCTGTGCCAGTACGCTGTCCCGCCTCGGCGAGGCTCGACCCGCCGCCGATCGTGTCCCTCGCCCGTCGCCCTCCGCTTCCCATGCTCGAACCGTGTCGAGCCGGTTCACAATCCGCGGTTGCCTTGCCCCAACCCTATCGCAAAGACGAGTCCCGGCGCTGCTCCCGACCCACCGCCCCGGCCCAGCAGGCGCGGATTCCTGCGAAAACCAGACCTGTCCCGGACCTGCGTGCGCCCAAACGAACGTGTAGCAGCTCTTGTGTACACCAAGTGAGGCAGGTCGCGCCACGACTATAGCCGCGGTGCGGCGGCGCTGAAAAAGCCCGGGCTCGTATGAGGCCGATCATCGCCCACTTGCGCACCAATAGCCGCCTTAAAGTCAACCAATCCGTGTCGTCGATGGGGTAAGAGAGGTGGCTGCTGCTGTCCTGGTAGAGCAACGGGCGGCCGTACGAATCGGCAAGTAATGTGACCATCTCAGCGTCTCTCCGTTTAAGAATCTTGCGAGCCAACGAGACGTCCAATCGCTTTGCTATCCTCGGTTCGAGTCTTGGCGAATAGGGACATTCAGATGGCGACACATGGCGAGCGGGTGGATACCCGCGATCTGGCCGCTTTGCTTGCGGCCACCGATGAACAAGGGCGCGTGGATCAGCTCGGTTACGAAGCTGAGCGCCTGATGCTTCACAACCGTCGAGTGGGCGGTGTTGACGCTGCGGGGCTCGTCAACGACTTGCAGCGATCGCCCGGTTACCGACAATTCGATCGGGACAATTTCCTCAGCGCAGTTGATCGCCGCCTGGAGACTCCAGCCGAGAAGCAGCGGTTCGCCGACGCGCTGGACGCCGCCAACATCACTGATAGCTATCTGGAGCGTCAGGGCGAACGGTTGGCGGAAGCTGCGGCAGTAGTCCGCGATCAAGCGGTCAAACAGTTCAAGGCGGCAGACCATGCGTTTGAGGACTTACGTGGCGCCGGTCAACAACACTTACGCGACATCGCGTCTGATCCCAACGCGAGCAGCGGCGAGAAGGCGGCGGCCGGCGCGGCGACAGTCATGCTCGGCATGCACCAATTCCAGGTTGGCGCTGCGCGAGGCGCCCTGACTCACGCCGCGCGCACCGTCGGCGACTTCGTCGATGTGGCACAGATGGCCGATCGGCTGGCCAAAGACCCCGACTACCGCAAGATGGTCGTCGGAATGGCGCGGATGTACGCCGCCGAGGTCATGGATGACTCGAAGAAGCCGATGACCGACGCCCAGGCGGCGGCCAGCGATGCGATGGAGAAGTGGGACAAGGGATTCAGAGATGCTCAGGCGAGGGGCACGGAGTCGGAATACCTGGGCGGCTCTGCTGGTGCGATTGGCGTGGAAATCGTCGCGAATCTAGTACCAGCGGGCGCGCTCGGCAAGTTCGGGAAGGCCGCCAAAGCGCTCGATACATTGGTTCCTGCGGAGCACGCGGTAGAGCTGTCGCGGGTAGGCGAGGTGGTCCGTGTCGACGGCCCCGACATGCACGTGCTCGGCAAGGCCGGTGAACTTGGGCGCGGCGTCCGTGAGCTGGCGGGCGACACGGCTAAAGCGGCCGAGACCGCCGAGGCGGTGAAGGAAATCGGCGAAGTCCTCGGCAAATTGAATCGAGGTATAGGGCGCGGCGGTAGCGCCGCAGCCGGCGCCCAGGAGTTCGCGGAAGGCTTAATCAACAGCGCCCGTAAGAACGGCGATCTCGAAGGGATCGTAAAAGCCGCGCACATGACGGATAACGTCGAGGGCTTGCTGCGCAGCGGCCAGCTCCGTCCGAAAGAACTGGGTGAGATCGCTAAGCTCGACAAGACCGTATTTGAAGGCAAGGTCAACTTTCAGGAAGCGCTCGACCATAGCTTGAAGGGTGTGGACCTAAAGACGCTGAGTAAGAAGCAGATCGGCGACATTGGCGAGGCCATCCAGACGCACAAGATGGTGGAGCAGGGCTACACCGAAATCATCGCAATCAAGAACAAATCCGGCCACGGGGTGGATGTCGTAGGCCGTAACCCCGATAGTCAAAAGTTGGAGTTCTTTGAAGTAAAGACTTCGGCTCAAGGGCAGGCAGTAGCTCAAAACATCGACAATCCTGGCGAGTTTATCGGGAAGCGGATCGCGCGTGCCATCGGCAATGAAGGCCAGTGGGCCTCGCATCGCACCATCGACGGGCTGCCCGACATTGCAGAGCGCATCCGTGTCGAAGCCTTCGACCAGAGCACCGGGGAGTTCACTGCGCAAGCCTCCTGGGTTCGGATCAACATAAGCAACGAGCCCGGCTCGCACAAGCTTCGCATCGATAGCCAGCAAACAGATCCGTGGGTTAAGCGGGAAGGCAGGCAGGCTGATGTAGAGCCGGCTTTCGACTACCTTCGGAACACTCCGGAATTACAAAAATTCCACGGCGCGATGACGGCTGATGGTCGATGGGATGGCCGCCAAATCGACAACATGTCAGCAGCGTTGTTGCGCGAATACACAGCGGACAGCGTAACCAAGAGCGTTGATCGAGTGGCGATTGCAACTTCGCCGACCACCGGTGAGACCAGTATTTTTGCGGTTTACTCGCCGCATGGAGATCGGGGGCCGCATTTCGATGTGCGCGTCAATGCAGCGCAAGCGGCCCAAGAGCCAGCCGAAAAGAACTTGGCTCAGGTGGAACAACTTAACCAACTGCAAGCTCTGGCGCAACAAGAGTCTCAACAGCGCAGCCAGGATGAACCTGGGCGCGGCGGACCGAGGATGACCGTGTAATGCCAAAGAAGTCCAGTGGAAGCCCGGCTTCCCCAGCTTGGCACCCGTCTTTAAAGAAGACCTTCAAAGGTGCTGAATTGTGGTGGCAGAACAACATGGTCAAGAAGGAGTCGCTCACTCTGCGTCTGGCTACGCTGCAAGCTGACCTAGACGCAACTGGTCAGTTTCGAACGTCGATCAATACCTTCTACATGCTCGGGCATACATATGCGATGCAGGCGTGTACGCCTGAGTCGATTCGTGATCCGGGAAGCTGGGCGCCTGCATTTAGCTACGCCGTTGCATTTCGAGCCATGGATTTTCGTCGGCAAGCCAGCTTGTCGCTCCCAATCGCTGAGCAGACTGTTTTTGCATTTTGGGCCAGCATGAAAGCGGCTGGGCCTGCGATGGTCTTGCACTGGGAGACAGCCGAGGTTCTCGCCGGGCTGCTTGTGGACATTGCCGAGAAAGACCTTAGGGTCAATCCAAATAAGAAGGATGGCTGGAGGCGAGGGACCAATGATGCGTTCCTTGTGTACCTATTTGCGGAAGCGTTTTCCATACGGACGAGCTACGGTCCAATGGACCTGCTAAAACAAGAGTATCGGGACGTTCTGACTCACTGGCGCACGACGGATATCTCCGCTTTTGCGGGTGCGATGAGCGCTGCAGCCGATTTTCACATCAGCCGCAGCCGGGACGGTACAGAGAAGACGACATACGAGTTCGAAACGTCTTTCGATCGGATTTATCCTGCCGAATTGCTAGCTGTGCAGGCATTGCGGCGCCGAGAAGGGCTGCCCGAGTTCGAGACTGGGCACCTCCTGATCGATACGCCTTGGTCGCTCATCCGCGACATGCCGGACGTAGAGCCTCATCCGCTGGCGATCGCGGCCCTGGCTCGACTCAAGGCAGACTATCCCGACTTCCGTTAGGGCAACTCCGTGCCACGCGCTTCTTCTCCTTGAGGCCCGGAGGGCACCAGAAGGCATCGACCCAGCGCTCCACTTCGTAGCAGGCATGCCGTACGTCCCGTCCCTGTCTCTGGCGTACAGCGTGTGATGCGTGCTCATGTGAATCATGATGCTCACCCTGCGCTTGTTGAGACAATCGCGCACTCGGGAGCAGCGCGAAACCGCCGGTTCGCGGCCTGCATACGCCACGGCCGGATTCCCCACGGCCTCCGCGCTTTGTTCTACTCTTCGGATTGCGGTACGGGCGCGGCCTGGCGGCCGCTGTTTCTGGAGCTTCATCCATCCACGGTAGGAAACCCTTATGTCGATCGCACGCAAGCCCTTCCACCTCGTCCTGTCCGCCCTGGTGTTGGCGTCGGTTTGGCAATCTGCGCCTGCCAAGTCGCCAGCCGCCAACGACGGCACCGCGCAGATGCAAGCCGCCTCGTCCTTGAGCTTCAACGGCGCGCGTTACGCACATCGCTGGTCCAAGGGCACCCAGAACGAATTCACTCCGGTGGGCCAGGAGAACCTGTCCAAGTGGCAGGACATGATCACGCTGGTGCCGCGGCAGGACGTGCAGGACGGCGGCGCGTTGGCGGGGCTGGCGGAAGCGTTGTTGGCGCAGTACAAGGGCGCCGGAAAGATCATCAAGACCGATTCGGTGCCGCTCACCGCCGACAAGCCCGCCGAGCATCTGATCGTGGCGCTGTTGCCCGGTAAGGGCTTCTTCGAGACGGTGTTCGTCCGCCTCAAGCTGGTCGACGGCGTGGGCGTGATGGCCATTTACGCCCATCGCAACTACGGCGAAAAGGCGGCCGAAGACTTCGGCGCATGGATCCAGGCCAACGGGCCGACGGTCGAACGCGCGTGGATGAGTTGGGACGGCATTCCCAAGCCCGCGGCGTTGAACGCGTTGCCGCAGAGCCCATGACGACGGTCTGGCGCGTCGTCGTGTGAAGGCGCCAGCAGCCGAGCAACCTCGGCCGCTGGCGTTGCGCTCGGCGCTCAGCCCCTAGTCAGCCCTTGGGCGGCGGAACCAGTTCGCTCTCGACCACCATGTCGAGCACGTACGCCACCGACGAAGCGTCGGCCGGCGGGTTCTTGATCTCGAACTGCTTGATCCGCACGACGTTGCGGATTCCGGCTTCGTGCTGATAGCCCTCGATGTCCTGATACAGGAAATGCCAGTCTTCGCTCGGCGCCAGAGCGACGCCGTTGGCGTCGTATTTGCGCTCGCGCACCCACAGGCACTGGTGGTTGGGTATCAGCGGATGCGGGCAGGTGCGGCGCTGCGCGTCGACTTCGAAGAACTTGGTGGTGCCGGCGCCGCCATAACGGGTTTCCGCGGTCGGCTGGCCGCTCAGGCTGAGCTTGGCGCCGCCGGCGGTGGTCAGCAGCAGGCGCGGTTGCGGCGCTTCGCCCTCGATCGCGAACTGGGCGGTGCCTTCCAGCAGCTTGGAGATCTCGCCGTCCATCTGCATCAGGCGCTGGTCCTGGCAGGCCATCAGCGTGGTCTGGAATTGCTTGATCTCAATGCGCTCGCCCTTGAGCGAGTACGCCGCGCCGACGTGGTTGCACCCGCCGCTCACGCCCAGGCGATCCTTGGCAAAGCTCAGCTGCAGGCCGTACTTGCCTTCGCGCTGCAGCACCGCGATCGGCTTGCCGGTGTTGTCGGTGGCGCTGTCGAGATTCCACTTGTAGCCGTCCAAGGCCACGCTGGATTTCGCCGTCGCGGCGGTGTCGCCGGCGGGCTTGGCGGCATCGCCGTCGGCGGTGTGCGAGGGCGCGGCGCAGGCGGCGAGCAGGGCCAGCGAAAGCGCGGCGGCGGAGAAGACGAGCGGACGAGTGATATTCATGGGGCGCAATGTTCCGATGTGCGTTGCGAAGATAGGATCAACGTAGCCGAGCGCCGCATGGGGTTGGCCGGGTTCAGCGGGCGGATAGCGGCGGGCGGGCGTGAATCGACTATCCGACCCGGCGCATCGAACCCGTCTCGGCCGGCTCAGCGTGTGTCGGGCTTGGCGAATTTCTGCGCCAGCGCGCGTCGCGCCTGTTCCAGGTCCAGTTCCCGCGAGGTCTCGTCCTCACCATCGCCATCGTCGGCCAACAGTGCGTCCAGATGCGCGAGTAATTCCGATGGCGCCACCACCGCGCATTGCATCGCCGCGTCCGGGAACACGCCGACGCTCACCCCGGCTTCGCTCAGCGCGGGCGCGGCGCGTTCGCGCCAGGCCGCCAGTTCGCGTACGACCGGAGCGTAGCCTTTGAGGTGCGGCGCCTGCGCCAGCGCGGCGCGAGCGGTATCGGCCGAGGGCCAGACCGGCAGCAGTTCGTTGCGCTGATCGTCGAACAAGGTGAGCACGTATTCGCCCGATTCGGCCACCCACAGGCGGCCGCCGGCAGAGACCTCGGCCAGGAACGCGGCATAGCGCTCGGGACCGGACAACTGCAGGTAGTCGAGCAGTTCCTGCCCGGCGTCGCGTTCGGATTCGCTCATGGCGGTGGATTCCGTGAAAGCTCGCGATCAGCTGCCCGACGGCATCAGCAGCAACAGCGCCGCGCCGAAGATGAAGCGGTAGATCGCGAAGGCGGTGAATCGGTGGGTCTGGATATAACGCAACAGCCACTTCACCGCGATGAAGGCGGTCACCGCCGAGGCGACGAAGGCCACCGCCAGCGCGCTCCAGTCTTCGTTGGCGGCCGCCGGTGTGCCCATCACGTGCATCAGCTCGTAGCCGCTGGCCGCGAACATGGTCGGGATGCCGACCAGGAAGGTGAACTCGGTCGCCGCCGCGCGGCTGGTGGTGCCGGCGAGCAAGGCGATGAAGATGGTCGCGCCCGAGCGCGAGGTGCCCGGGAACACGCCGGCGATGACCTGGGCGATGCCGACCAGCGCGGCCACGGTCCAGGTGATTTCGCTGCGTTCGCCGAGCGCGGCGGCGCGTTTGGCGGCGAAATGCTCGGCCGCGATCATCCACACCCCGCCCAGCACCAACGCCCAGGCGATCGGGGTGACGTGGTCAGGCAGGGTGAAACCGGCCTTCTTGACCACGATGCCGAGCACCGCGGTCAGGCCGAAGGCCAGGCCGAGCTTGAGCAGGTAGTCCCAGTTCTCGCGCTGGCCGACGCCGGTGGCCAGGCCCCACAGCCGCTTCCAGTAGATGACCACCACCGCGAGGATCGCGCCGGCCTGGATCGAGATGTTGAACAGGTCCGAGCGCGCGCCGAGCCAATGCTGGGCGATCAACAAGTGGCCGGTGCTGGAGATCGGCAGGAATTCGGTGATGCCTTCGATGATGCCGAGGAGGAGTGCGGAAAGCAGGTCGGTCATTGGGGGCGGGGAATGAAGGGAGTGAGAAGGGGAATGGGTGATGCGGGGCGGCGGGCAGAATAGCCGATCTAGGGTTGCACCAAGATGGATCGTCAGCCCATTTGCTAGCCCCTAGTTGGTGCGATCATCTGTCGCCGTCGATTTCATGGTGTTACAAATCAATGTCTTAAATCGATTTTCAAGTTGGCACGCCTCTTGCTTGATACAACCCGTCACCAAGTTCCAATCATTCCCCTTTCCCCAGTACCTCCATTCCCGGACCCCAACCAATGTCCCTCGAACACGTCGAAAAGCTCGTCAAGGATCACAAGGTCGAATTCGTCGACCTGCGTTTCACCGACATGCGTGGTGTCCAGCACCACGTGACCTTCCCCAAGTCGATCGTCGAGCCGGCGTTGTTCGAAGACGGCAAGATGTTCGACGGCTCCTCGATCAGCGGCTGGAAGGGCATCAACGAGTCGGACATGATCCTGCTGCCCGATGCCTCGACCGCGGTGCTGGATCCGTTCACCGCCGATCCGACCCTGATCCTGACCTGCGACATCCTCGACCCGGCCACCATGCAGGCCTATTCGCGCGATCCGCGCGGCGTGGCCAAGCGCGCCGAAGCCTTCCTCAAGTCCAGCGGCATCGCCGACCAGGCGTTCTTCGGCCCTGAGCCGGAATTCTTCATCTTCGACTCGGTGCGTTACGCCAACGAGATGGGCCACACCTTCTTCCACATCGATTCGGAAGAAGCCGCGTGGAACTCGGGCAAGGAATACGAAGGCGGCAACAGCGGTTACCGTCCCGGCGTGAAGGGCGGCTATTTCCCGGTTGCGCCGCTCGACTCGCTGCACGACATCCGTTCGGAGATGTGCAAGACGTTGGAAGCGGTCGGCATCGAAGTCGAAGTGCACCACCACGAAGTCGCCAACGCCGGCCAGTGCGAGATCGGCACCAAGTTCAACTCGCTGGTCGCCAAGGCCGACGAGCTGTTGACGATGAAGTACATCATCAAGAACGTCGCCCACCGCAACGGCAAGACCGCGACCTTCATGCCCAAGCCGATTGTCGGCGACAACGGCAGCGGCATGCACGTGCACCAGTCGTTGGCCAAGGGCGGCGTCAACCTGTTCTCCGGCGACGGCTACGGCGGCCTGTCGCAGATGGCGCTGTGGTACATCGGCGGCGTGTTCAAGCACGCGCGCGCCATCAACGCCTTCACCAATTCGGGCACCAACAGCTACAAGCGCCTGGTCCCGGGCTTCGAAGCGCCGGTGATGCTGGCCTATTCGGCGCGCAACCGTTCGGCGAGCTGCCGCATTCCCTACGTGGCCAACCCGAAGGCGCGCCGCATCGAAATGCGCTTCCCCGACCCGATCCAGTCGGGCTACCTGACCTTCGCCGCGCTGATGATGGCGGGCCTGGACGGCATCAAGAACCAGATCGATCCGGGCGCGCCGAGCGACAAGGATCTGTACGACCTGCCGCCGGAAGAAGAGAAGGGCATTCCGACCGTGTGCCATTCGCTCGACCAGGCCCTGGAAGCGCTGGACAAGGATCGCGAGTTCCTCAAGGCCGGCGGCGTGTTCACCGACGACTTCATCGACGGCTACATCGCGCTGAAGATGCAGGAAGTGACCAAGTTCCGCGCGGCGACCCATCCGCTCGAATACCAGATGTACTACGCCGTCTAAAACGGCCACGGCGTACGCAGTGAGGTCCGCAACGGCGATATACACGCCGTTGCGGACCGATGCGCAGCGCAGTGACTCGACAATCGTGAAACAGGAGAGCAACGCCCGATGCACATCCGTACCGGCGAACTCGACCATCCCGAGGTGATCGCGCTGCTGCGCGAACACCTGCAGGGCATGGCCGAACTATCGCCGCCGGAAAGCATCCACGCGCTCGACCTGGACGGCCTCAATCGCCCGGAGATCACCTTCTGGAGCGCCTGGGAGCAAGAGGATCTGCTCGGTTGCGGCGCGCTCAAGCAGCTCGACGCCGAGCATGGGGAAATCAAGTCGATGCGCACCGCCACTGCGCATCGACGTCGCGGCGTGGCCGCGGCGTTGCTCGAACATCTATTGGGCGAAGCCGGCCGGCGTAAGTACCGGCGGCTGAGTCTGGAAACCGGCTCGATGGAGGGATTCGAGCCGGCGCGCAGCTTGTACGCGCGTTACGGCTTCGATTACTGCGGACCATTCGCCGACTATCGCGACGATCCCAACAGCGTGTTCATGAGCAAGGCGTTGTAACTCAGCACGGTCCGCGGCGTACGCCTCGGGCCGTTTTATTTTCCATCCACAACCATAAGGACACGCACGACGGGCCAAGCCCGCCGCGGGGCGGCTTGTTTCCGAAAAACAGCGAGAGCGCCAACGAAGCGCTCCGCGTTGCCAACACGAAAGACCACCGCGCACACAGCAATGACCGGGGAGGGGCCACCGCTTATGAGGAGCCTGCGTCATGTCGTCTAATCTCAAGACTGAAACCGTTCGCACTGTCGCCAACACGACGGCGCGCGTTCACGCCGAATCCGTTGGCCTGACCGTCATCGGACTCAAGGGCGCACTCGTTGCCGCGCTCGCGTTGTCCGCTATCGCGGCCGGCAACGCGCACGCCGCAACCACGGGCTCGATCAGCCTGACTTCGGACTACCTGTTCCGCGGCGTTTCGCAGACCAATCAGGAACCGGCTCTGCAAGGCGGCATCGAATACGCGCACGACAGCGGGTTCTACGTCGGCGCCTGGGGCAGCAACGTCAGCTGGCTGTCGGACACGGTCGTCATCGGTGACGACATCTCCAACAGCCTGGAACTCGACGGTTATCTGGGCTATCGCGGCAAGGCCGGCGAGATATTCTCGTACGACGTCGGCGTATTGACCTACTACTACCCGGGCGATTATCCGTCCGGCTTCAACAGCCCCAACACCACCGAGATCTATCTGGGCGGCACGCTCGCGCCCAGCGAAACGGTGTCGGTGGGATTGAAGTACTCCTACGCCGTCACCGATCTGTTCGGCTATGCCGATTCCGACGGCAGCGGCTATGTCGATCTCAATCTCAACTGGACCTTCCAGCCCGGTTGGGTCTTGAACCTGCACGGCGGCAAGCAGTGGATCGAGAACAACGAGGACTTCGAGTACACCGACTGGAAGCTCGGAGTGACCAAGAGCTTCGAGAACGGATTCTCCGTCGCCGCCGCCTACAGCGACACCGACGCCGAAAAGGCGCTCTACACCAACGCCCACAACAACTTCCTGGCCGACACCGCCTTCACCCTGACGGTAAGCAAGGCGTTCTGACGCTGCGCGCATCCATCCCAACCCGCGGAGCCGCGAGATGAAACTGATCACCGCCATCATCCGCCCGTTCAAGCTCGACGAGGTGCGCGAAGCGCTGACCGAAGTCGGGGTATCGGGCATCACCGTCACCGAAGTCAAAGGCTTCGGACGCCAGAAGGGCCACACCGAGTTGTATCGCGGCGCCGAGTACGTCGTGGATTTCCTGCCCAAGCTCAAGATCGAATGCGCGGTGCCCGAGAGCCTGCTCGACGCCGCCTTGGAAGCGATCCAGAACGCCGCGCGCACCGGCAAGGTCGGCGACGGAAAGATCCTGGTCCTGCCGGTGGAAAGCGCGGTGCGCATCCGCACCGGCGAACTCGACGACGACGCCCTCTGACCCCAGCCTGCGAGAGACGAACATGAAGTACGAAACGATGCTCGACCCCCGCTCGCGCGAGCGGACATTGCGAACCCTGGCCTGGGCCGCGTTGCCGGCGGCGGCACTGCTGGCGCTGGGCCCGGCCCATGCGCAGGAAGCGGCCGCGGCCGCCGAAGCCGCCAAGCCCGTCGTCGACAAGGGCGATGTCGCCTGGATGCTGACCTCGACCCTGCTGGTATTGCTGATGACGGTGCCGGGCCTGGCCTTGTTCTACGGCGGCCTGGTGCGATCGAAGAACGTGCTGTCGGTGCTGATGCAGGTGCTGGCGGTGTTCTCGCTGATCGTGCTGTTGTGGGTGACCTACGGTTACTCGCTGGCCTTCAACGGCGGCAACGCCTTCATCGGCAATCTCGACAAGCTGTTCCTCAAGGGCGTGAACAAGGAATCGCTGGCGGCCACCTTCACCGCCGGCGTGTCGTTGCCCGAGTACGTGTTCATCGCGTTCCAGTCGACCTTCGCCGGCATCACCGGCGCCTTGATCGTCGGCGCCTTCGCCGAGCGCATCAAGTTCTCGGCGGTGCTGCTGTTCTCGGCGCTGTGGTTCACCTTCGCCTATCTGCCGATCGCGCACATGGTCTGGTACGGGCCGGACGGGTATCTGTTCGCGAAGGGAGCGATCGATTTCGCCGGCGGTACGGTCGTGCACATCAATGCCGGTGTCGCCGGTCTGGTCGGCGCCTACTTCGTCGGCAAGCGCGTGGGTTACGGACGCGAGGCGATCAAGCCGCACAACGTCACCTTCACCATGATCGGCGCGTCGCTGCTGTGGGTGGGCTGGTTCGGTTTCAACGCCGGTTCCAACCTGGAAGCGACCGCGGGCGCGGCGCTGGCCTTCCTCAACACCTTGTTGGCGACCGCGGCCGCTGCGTTGGCGTGGAGCCTGGTGGAGAAGGTCATCAAGGGCAAGCCGTCGATGCTCGGCGGCGCTTCGGGCGTGGTCGCCGGTCTGGTCGCGATCACTCCGGCCTGCGGCACGGTCGGGCCGTTCGGCGCGATCGCGATCGGTGCGATCGCCGGCGCGCTGTGCGTGTGGGGCGTGCACGGTCTCAAGCGCCTGCTGCGCGCGGACGATGCGCTCGACGTGTTCGGCGTGCACGGCCTGGGCGGCATCATCGGCGCGTTGCTGACCGGTGTGTTCAGTTCGCCGGCCTTGGGCGGTTTCGGCTTGGGCGCGGGCAACGACAGCATCGCCGCGCAGTTCGGCGTGCAGGCGCTCGGCGTGGGCGTCACCGTGGTCTGGTCGGGCGTGGTGTCGGTGATCGCGTTCGCGATCGTCAAGCTGGTGGTGGGACTGCGCGTGGCCGAAGAAGCCGAACGCGAAGGCCTGGACATCACCACGCACGGCGAGTCGGCTTACGAGAGCTGAGCAGCGAGCCCCTCTCCCGGTGATGGGAGAGGGGTCGATCGGGTGCGAACGCGAGCGCTCGGCTTGGGATGAGCGGCGCGGCGAGTCGTGTCCAGAGAGACTTCCGCAGCGTCGCTGCCACTCTGGGTTGGGTAATCGGTTTCCGCACGATCGGCGCGTGAACGCCGCTTCACGCTGCGCGTCGCACTTCGTCGATGCATGCGCGCAACGCTATTTTCGGCCGATGCGAGCCGCCGCCGCACCGATACGCAATCCATGATCGATATCAACGAATGCGATGTGACGGACGGCCTTTTAGACATTGCCGAATAAATATTCCGTCCTAGGCTGCGTAACGCGGACATTAGCGCTGTCCGCCGACACGTCCGGACGCACTCGCGTAAGGCAGGTCATCACAACCCTAAGCTTGATCGCGAGAGGGGACCAGGACGGTTCCGCCGCACCCTGCGGCTCAACGAAACCTCACGGAGTTTCGCAATGTCTCAGCAATCCAAGTCTTTCCGCCCGCACCTGCTGGCGGTCGCCACCGTATCCGTTCTCGCCGTCGCGCCAGCGTTCGCCGCCGATCGCGTCAATCTGACCAGCCTGGATCCGGAGCAGCCGGTCGCCGGCTTCATCGTCGCGTACAAGTCCGGCCTGCCCAAAGGCCCGGATCTGCAGCGCCAGCTCGATACCGCAGTGCGCGCGTTGGGTCAGAAGGATCTGAAGATCAAGCACGTGCGTCCGGTCTCCACCGGCGGCGAACTGATCGAAGTCAGCCGTCCGCTCGACGTGGTCGAGGCGACCACGCTGATGCAGCAGATCGCGTCCAACCCCGATCTCGTGTACATCGAACCCAACTCGCTGTTTCGTACGGCGCTGACGCCCAACGATCCCAGCTATCCCTCGCAGTTCGGCCTGGGCGGCACCTGGGGCATCCGCGCCAACACCGCGTGGGACAACACCTATCAGGGCCAGGGCAAGATCATCGCGGTGATCGACACCGGCATCACCAGCCATCCGGATCTCGCCGCCAACCTGACTTCGCCCCAGGGCTACGACTTCATCACCAACGCCGCCGCCGCGCGCGATGGCAACGGCCGCGATGCCAATCCGGCCGATCAGGGCGACTGGACCACGGCCGGACAATGCGGCGCCGGTTTCCCCGCGACCAACTCGAGCTGGCACGGCACGCACGTGACCGGCATCGCCGCGGCGGTGACCAACAACGCGGTCGGCGTCGCCGGCACCGCGTTCCGTTCCAAGGTGCTGACCGCGCGCGTGCTCGGCGCTTGCGGCGGCACCTTGGTGGATATCGCCGATGCGATCACCTGGGCTTCGGGCGGCACGGTCGCCGGCGTGCCGGCGGTGGGCGTGAACAAGGCCACGGTCATCAACATGAGCCTGGGCGGCGGCGGTGCGTGCAGCTCGACCTTCCAGACCGCGATCAACGGCGCGGTGTCGCGCGGCGTGACCGTGGTGGTGGCGGCCGGCAACAGCAACGCCAACGCGGCCGGATTCCAGCCGGCCAGCTGCGCCAACGTGATCAACGTCGGTGCGACCACCTCGGCCGGCGTGCGCGCGAGCTTCTCCAACTGGGGCCCGTTGGTGGACGTGGCGGCGCCGGGGCAGAGCATTCTGTCGACGCTCAATTCCGGCACCACGGTGCCGGGCGCGGCGGCGTATGCGAACTACAGCGGCACCTCGATGGCGGCGCCGTTCGTGGCCGGCGTCGTGGCGTTGATGCAGTCCAAGCCGGGCGTCGACCGGACCCCGGCGCAGGCCGAGGCGATCATCAAGGCCGTGGCGAACATCACGCCGTTCCCGGTGGTGCAGAATCCGGTGATCGGTTCGGGCATCGTCAATGCCGACAAGGCGACCGACGCCACGCCGTGATCGCTGGCATGTAGTGACTGCATGCGTTGAAGGACACGATCGCGAGTCGTGATGGGAAACCCCGGCTTTGGCCGGGGTTTCTTCTTTGTAAGGGTGCGCGGCGGCTGGTCTGCCCATGAAACCGGCACCGCGCGCATTCGATGTGATGCATTGCGCAATCGGCGGACCGCCTGCCGCCATCGACGCGGCATCGGCTCATGAGCTCGCGCTCGCGCGTGCGCACGACTTTGGTCTAAGCCGGTTCCCCACGCCGCGTCGTTTGAATGCGCGAATTCGACGCATGAACGGGCCATGCGCGTGATTGGCATCACGCAACCGCGGGACACATGTTCCGCCGGCGCCGCGACAACAGTTATCGGACGAAACCATGCTGCATTGCGGCATCCTGTCCCCTTTGTTGACAGCGCTGTCATAGCCGCGTTACAAGCTTTTCCGCACTGTCGGCCGGCCCGAGCCAGGGCGTCCGCGCCGGAATCGCTCACGCCACCAACAATACGATCGGCCTCGACGCCGACCCTCGGGAGGGGATGTTCTGATGAAGGTGCGTAACCGTTGTTCGAGCTTGAACCTGGCCATCGTGGCCGCACTGCTGACCGGCACCGCCGCCGCGCAGGACACCGCGCCCGCGCGCGAACCGGCCGCGCAGCGCGAAGCGACCGATCTGGATTCGGTGATCGTCACCGTCGAACGCCGCGAGCAGAGCCTGCAGAAATACGCCGGCACCGCGCAGGCCTTGTCGCAGGACGATCTGCGCGGTCTGGGCATCAATAACGAGCTGCGTCAGATCCAGGTCGCCGTGCCGGGCCTGAGCATCGCCAATCAGGAAGGCGCGACGGAGGTCTTCATCCGCGGCGTGGGTTCCTCGAACAACACCGAACTCGGCGATCCGGGCGCGGCGCCACACGTCAACGGCGCCTACATCCCGCGTCCGCGCGGCCTGGGCGCCATGTTCTACGATCTGGAACGCGTGGAAATCAACAAGGGCCCGCAAGGCACCTTGCGCGGCCGCAACGCGTTGGCCGGCACGCTCAACATCATCACCAAGAAGCCCGAGCTGGGCGGCGCATTCGGCGGCTACGTGCAGGCCGAGGTCGGCAACCGCGATCAGAAAGGCTACGAGACCGCATTGAACTTCCCGCTCGGCGAGTACGCCGCGCTGCGTTTCGCCGGCTATCACATCGAAAAGGAATCCGGCTACAAGAACGCCGGTCTGTGGCAACACCTGGAGCCGGCCGGTATCCAGGACGACACCGCCGGCCGTCTGTCGTTCCTGTACGAACCCGACGACAAGCTGTCGGTGTTCGCCATGCTCGATGTCGGCCGCGAACTGGGCACCGGCTATCCGGGCGCGGGCGTGTTCGACGCGGCCGAGGCGGGCTTCAAACCCGACGACATCGACATGCGTTCGATGGTCTATCGCGGCGTGCAGGGCAAGGTCGACAACAAGCTGTGGGGTTTCCAGGGCACGGTGCGCTACGACTTCGGCGCGGTGAATCTGGAATACAACGGCAGCTATCGCGACGTCGATTACTTCCAGATCAACTCGGCGTCGGAAGGCAACACCTGGCCGGGCCGCGACCTGCGCCAACGTCCGCCGGGCGAACCGGCGACCTGGGGCGGGCTGGATTACGACAACTTCGGCACCAACTATCTGCAGGCGCGCTCGCAGGCGCAGACCCACGAGGTGCGCCTGTCGTCCGACGACGACGCGCGCTTCCGCTGGACCACCGGCGGCTTCTACTTCCACGAGAAGCAGCAGGTCGGCTTCATCGCGCTGGCCGACAAGGGCGCGTTCTATTCGGGCACCGAGTTCACCATGCCCGACGTCGACGGCAAGTCCTGGGCGGTGTTCGGCGACGGTACCTTCGACGTCAACGATCGCCTGCGGGTGAAGGGCGGCCTGCGCTACACCGACGAGCGCAAGTCGCGCGACGGCATCGGCGGCAACTGGACCATCGGCCTGGGCGGCGACGGCGGCGTGTTCCAGACCCGTCTGGGCACCGAAGGCTTCAAGCCGACCTTGCTCGACCGACCCAGCTTCGACACCACCGGCCTGGTCACCGACGCCGACAAGGCGCGCTATCTGTTGCAGGGCATCCTGCAGGCCGGCGCGCGCGACACCATGCAGCAGCAACTGCAGGGCATCGTCGACGGAACGCGTCCGAACGGTACCTGCATCGACCGTCCCGACATCGGCGGCAACACCGTCAACTGCCCGGCCAACGGCCAGCACAGCTTCATCACCCTGGGCATTCCGTCCGAGCAGCACGGCTCGAGCGCCTTCGACTTTCTCGACTGGCGCCTGGGCTTTGAGTACGACCTGAGCGACCGCAGTCTGCTGTACGCCATCGTGTCCACCGGCCACAAGGCCGGCGGTTTCAACGACAGCTTCGACGTCAACGTCATTCCGGAAACCTACAAGCCCGAGGAGCTGACCTCGTTCGAAATCGGTTCGAAGAACTCCTTCGAATTCCTCGGCCGCACGTCGACCTTCAACGTCGCCGGCTTCTATTACGACTACCAGGATCAGGTGTTCCAGGACCTGACCACGATCGCCTTCGATCCCGACGGCAGGCCGAACGGTTTCGCGTTAGTCAACCGCAATGTCGGCAAGTCCGAGCTGTACGGTATCGAGGCCGAGAGCCGCTTGCGCTTCGGCGGCGGCTTCACCCTCGACCTCAACGCCTTGTACCTCAAGACCGAGATCAAGCAGGGCGTGGTCGCCGACGTACGCAGCCAGGATTACGCCAACGGCGGCATCACCTCGCAGATCGACCTGACCGGCAACGAATTGCCGTTGTCCTCGGAGTTCACCTTCAACGCGCGCCTGCAACAGGCGATCGAATTCAGCCGCGGCACCTTCGACTGGCAGATCCTGGCCGCGCATCGTTCTTCGTTCTTCCTGACCCAGTACAACGATCGCGACGTGACCTTCCTGCGCGACGCGTCCGGCGCGGTCGCCCGGGTCGAGGACGCGAGCACCGCCGGTTTCCCGGACAAGCAGAAGGGCTTCACCCAGGTCAACGCCGGCATCGGTTTCAGCTCGCTCGACGGCAGTTGGCGGGTCGAGGCCTGGGGCAGCAATCTGACCAACAAGGATGTGTCGCAGAAAGCGTTGGTGGGTTCAAGCGTGAACACGCGCTTCCTCAACGACGCGCGCAGCTATGGCGTACGCGTGCGTTGGAACTTCTGATGACGGCATCGCGGCGTCCCTGCCTCGCCGCCCCGGTGTCCGCGCATACCCCACGGTGCGCGGCGCCGGGTCGGCGGGGTGTCGCGGGTGTCGGCGCGAGTTGATTCTTCCGGATGCTGTGTATCTCCCAGCCGTCATTCCCGCGAAGGCGGGAATCCAGTGACTTCAAGCGTTCTCGCACGAAAGGCCCTGGATTCCCGCCTTCGCGGGAATGACGGCAGACAGAGCGCTCAGAACTCGAGCCCATGAACAAAGCCCACGGAATCGCATGAAACTTCCTCTGCTCGATACCCTGATCGTCCTGATCTATCTCGCCGGCGTGTTCGCTCTCGCGCAATGGGTGTCGCGCGAGAAAGCCGGGCACGAGAAGACCGCGAAGGATTACTTCCTCGCCAGCAAGGCGCTGCCGTGGTGGGCGATCGGCGCCTCGCTGATCGCCGCCAACATCTCGGCCGAACAGATCATCGGCATGTCCGGCTCCGGTTACGCGCTGGGTCTGGCGATCGCGTCCTATGAATGGATGGCCGCGGCCACGTTGCTGGTGGTCGGCAAGTTCTTCCTGCCGGTGTTCCTGCGCAACGGCATCTACACCATGCCGCAGTTCCTGCAGGAGCGTTACGGCAACCGCATCCGCACCCTGATGGCGGTGTTCTGGCTGGGCCTGTACGTGTTCGTGAACCTGACCTCGATCGTGTGGCTGGGTTCGCTCGCCGTCGCCCAGGTCACCGGCATGGACCAGATGCTGGCGCTGGCGCTGCTCGGCGCGTTCGCGCTGGCGTATCAGTTGTACGGCGGGCTCAAGGCGGTGGCGTTGACCGACATCGTGCAGGTGACTTTGCTGGTGCTCGGCGGTCTGCTGGTGGCGGGACTGACCTTGAGCAAGATCGGCGACGGCGCGGGCGTGGTCGCCGGTTTCAACAAGCTCATCGCCACGCACCCGGATCACTTCAAGATGATCCTGTCGCCCGATAATCCGCACTACAAGGATCTGCCCGGCATCGGCGTGCTGCTCGGCGGCTTGTGGGTGATGCACGTGAGCTATTGGGGTTTCAACCAGTACATCATCCAGCGCGCGCTGGCCGCCAAGGATCTGCGCGAGGCGCAGAAGGGCATCGTGTTCGCGGCCGGATTGAAGATCATCCTGCCGATCATCGTGGTATTGCCCGGCATCGCCGCGGTGATGCTGTCGCCGGGGCTGAGCCGCTCCGACGATGCCTATCCGGCGATGATGTCGCTGCTGCCCAGCGGCGTGCTGGGCCTGGTGTTCGCCGCGTTGGTCGCGGCGATCGTCGCTTCGCTGGCATCGAAGATCAATTCGGTCGCGACCATCTTCACCCTGGATTTCTACGCCAAGCACCGCCCCGAAGCGAGCGAGCAGCGTCTGGTGCGGGTCGGGCGCATCGCCGCGGCGGTGGCGATCGCCATCGCGATCGTGACCGCGCGGCCGCTGATCGGCGGTTTCGACCAGGGCTTCCAGTACATCCAGGAATACACCGGTTTCTTCACTCCGGGCATCGTGGTGATCTTCGTGCTGGGCCTGTTCTGGAAGCGCGCCAACGAAGCCGGCGCGCTGGCCGCGGCGGTGGGTTCGTTCGCGCTGTCGGTGGCGCTGAAGCTGGCATGGCCGGAGTTTCCGTTCGTCAACCGGGTCGGCGTGGTGTTTCTGCTCGCCGCGGCGTTGGCGGTGATCGTGTCGTTGGCGACTCCGTCCGGCGCCGGCCGCGACCGCATCCAGAACGACGGCGTCAGCTACGCGACTTCGCCGTCGTTCAACGTGGCGGCGGTCGCGGTGGTGGCGATCCTGATCGCGCTGTACGCGCTGTTCTGGTGAACACGCGAGCGCACACCGCTCATCTTTCGAACGCCGTCGCCATCGCGACGGCGTTCGCGCAAGCCGGGCCGAGGCTCCGGCCGCGCGGTTTCTCAGCGCCGCCGCGCGCGGCCCTTGCCGATCGGACCGGTCGACTGGCGCAGCTGCAGCTCGTAACCGGCGGTGATCATCTGGCCGCCATCGGGCGTCTTGATCCGCTTGAACAGTTCATTGGTCGCCAGGCGGCCCATCTCGCGCGTGGGCTGGCGCACCGTGGTCAGCGGCGGATAGATCTGGCGCGAGATCGGCGTGTCGTCGAAACCGCACACCGACACGTCCCCGGGAATCGACAAGCCCATCTCGCTGGCGGTGCGGATGGTGCCGGCGGCCATGTCGTCGTTGGCGGCGAAGATCGCGGTCGGCGGATCGTCCATCAGCAGCAAGCGCTGCGCGCAGATCGCGCCGGTGTCGTAGTGGAAGTCGCCTTCCACCACCAGCTCCGGATCGAACTCGATGCCGGCCGCGGCCAGCCCGTCGCGGTAGCCGTTCAGGCGCCACTGGCTGGCACCGTGCTCGGGATGGCCCTTGATGTGGGCGATGCGGCGATGTCCCAGCGAGACCAGGTGCGCCATCATCTCGCGCACCGCGCGTTCCTCGTCGAGCACCACGCCGATGCGGCCCGAGCGCAGCTTGGGCGAGATGTTGGCGTAGGGAATGCCGAGCTGGCCCAGGCGCTTCATCAGGCCGGGGTGATCGGTCAGCGGCGGCGTCAGCACCAGGCCGTCGGCGCGCGAGTGCTGAATGATCTCGTCGACGTTGGCGAGGAACTTGCGGTCGCCGTAGGTGACCGGCCCGAGCATCAGGTTGTAGTGCTGGGCGATGCAGGCATCGAGCATGCCTGCCTGCACTTCCATCAGATAGTTGCTGGACGGGTTGTCGTAGAGCAGCGCGACCAGGAACGAGCGCTGCCCGGCCAGGCTGCGCGCCGATGGATTGGGGCGATACTGCAGCTTGCGCGCGGCGGCTTCCACGCGCTTGCGCGTGTCCTCGCTGACGTTGGGCTCTTGATTGAGCACGCGCGAGACGGTCTTCATCGACACGCCTGCCGCTTCCGCCACATCTTCGATGCGAACCCGCATAACCGGTCGTTTCCTTTACCGCGTGTTGCCTGCATTTTGCCAGAACGCGCGGCCAATACTCATCCGTTTCGCACGGCTTTGGCTTTATTCACACGCAAGCCGCGCATTACCTTCCAGGCCACAGGAGCATTGCATGAACGCACAGCTTAGCGCAGACCAGCGCACGGCGATTGTTTCGATCCAGTCGCGAAATCCCCGGCGCCGGCATCTGGTTTGCGCCATCGCCCTGGCCCTGTTGCCGGGGTTGGCGGCCGCCGCCGACCCCGCGCCTGCGGCCTCGGCGAGCATCGATCCGGCGCATTGGCCGGCCGGCAAGCCGCCGATCCCGCGCGACGCCAAGCTGGAAAATCGCATCGCGCAGCTGCTGGCCCGGATGAGCGTGGAGGAGAAGGTCGGCCAGATCGTCCAGGCCGACATCAACAGCGCCACCCCCGAGGATGTACGCAAATATCACATCGGTTCGGTGCTCGCCGGCGGAAATTCCGAACCCGGCGGCATCTCCGAACCGGGCGGCAACTACGCCGCGCCGCCGCAGGAATGGCTGGACATCGCCGACAAGTTCTACAACGCCTCGATGGATGACAGCGACGGCAAGGTCGCCGTTCCGATCATCTTCGGCATCGACGCGGTGCACGGCCACAACAACCTGATCGGCGCGACCTTGTTCCCGCACAACATCGGACTGGGCGCCACGCGCAATCCCGAACTGATCCGCAAGATCGGCGCGGCGACCGCGGCCGAGGTGCGCAGCACCGGCATGGAGTGGACCTTCGCGCCGACCCTGACCGTGCCGCGCGACGAGCGCTGGGGCCGCACTTACGAGGGCTATTCGGAGGATCCGCGGGTGGTGGTCAGCTACGCCGCCGCGGCGATCGAAGGCCTGCAGGGCAAGGTCGGCAGCAAGCAGTTCCTCGACGGCGCGCACGTGATCGCCTCGGCCAAGCACTTCCTCGCCGACGGCGGCACCTTCGAGGGCCGCGACCAGGGCGATGCGAAGATCAGCGAACAAGAACTGCGCGACATCCACGGCGCCGGTTACCCGCCCGCGCTGAAGGCCGGCGCGCAGACGGTGATGGCCTCGTTCTCCAGTTGGCAGGGCCGCAAGATGCACGGCAACGCCGATCTGTTGACCGGCGTGCTCAAAAAACGCCTGGGTTTCGACGGTTTCGTGGTCGGCGATTGGAACGCGCACGGCCAGGTGACCGGTTGCACCAACGAGAACTGCGCGGCCGCATTCAACGCCGGCGTGGACATGCTGATGGCGCCCGACAGCTGGCGCGGCTATTACGAGAACGCGCTCAAGCAGGTCAACAGCGGCGAGATTACGATGGCGCGCCTGGACGATGCGGTCAGCCGCATCCTGCGGGTCAAGCTGCGGCTGGGCCTGTTCGAAGCCGGCGCGCCGTCCAAGCGTCCGCTCGGCGGCAAGTTCGAACTGCTCGGCAGCCCCGAGCATCGCGCGATCGCGCGCCAGGCGGTGCGCGAGTCGCTGGTACTGCTGAAGAACGATGCCAACGTGCTGCCGATCTCGCCCAAGCAGCGCGTGCTGGTGCTGGGCGATGGCGCCGACAACATCGCCAAGCAGGCCGGCGGCTGGACCTTGAACTGGCAGGGCACCGGGTTGAAGCCGAGCGATTTCCCGAACGCGCAGTCGATCTGGGCCGGCCTGCGCGAGCAGATTCAGGCGGCCGGCGGCCAGGCCGAGCTGTCCAAGGACGGCAAGTACGCGAGCAAGCCGGACGTGGCGATCTTCGTCTACGGCGAAGACCCTTACGCCGAATTCCAGGGCGATCTGCGCACAGTGTCGTTCCGCGGCTCGCGCAACGCCGAGTTGGACACGCTCAAGCGGCTCAAGGCCGAAGGCATCCCGGTGGTGAGCGTGTTTCTGTCGGGCCGGCCGTTGTGGACCAATCGCGAGATAAACGCCTCCGACGCGTTCGTCGCGGCGTGGTTGCCGGGTTCGGAAGGCGGCGGCATCGCCGACGTGTTGCTGCGCAATGCCAAGGGCGGCGTGGCGCACGACTTCAAGGGCAAGCTGTCGTATTCCTGGCCGCGCACAGCGGTGCAGATCGTCAACGTCGGCGATAAGGATTACGCGCCGCAGTTCGCGTTCGGTTACGGCCAAAGCTACGCCAAACCGATCAAGACCGGCGCGCTGTCGGAAGATCCGGGCACGGCCGATCTGGATCAGCGCTCGATGCAGTTTCTCGGCCGCGGCGCGCTGCCGCATGGCTGGAAGCTGCGGGTGAACTCCCAGGGCAAGACAGCCGATGCGATCAAGCCGCCGCTGGCCACGGCCGACGGCGCGGTCAAGGTAAGCGCCGTCGACTACAAGGCGCAGGAAGACGCGTGGCGGATGGATTGGAAGAACGACGCGCGGGTGGAATGGGTCGCCGATGCGCCGATCGAACTGATCCGCGAAACCAACGGCGATGTGCAGCTGCTGATCACGCTCAAGGTCGATGCGGTCGGCGCGGGCGATGCGAACCTGCTGGCGGTGTGCAGCGGACCAAAGTGCGAGGCCAAGATGCCGCTCGGCGATATCCTGCGCGGTTTGCCGAAGGGCCAGTGGCAGCGCATCGGCGTGCCGCTCAAGTGCGTGCGCACCGCTGGCGCGAACATGGGCAAGCTGGAAGTTCCGTTCGGCCTGCAGGCGGGCAAGGGCACGTCGATCACCCTGCATGAAGTCGCTTACGGCACCGATGCCGAGCAAGTGGTGGATTGCAAGCGGCAGTGATGGTTGCCGTGCGGTGATCGTCTGATTGGACAAAGCTGGGTGGCGTCGTCACCCAGCTTTCGCTCCGGCCCAAGCGCATGGCGTTTGGGCGTTCGCGGACGCGCGAGCCGGTGGCTCGCAAGCGGCGTCCACTCACCCTGTGGCAGTTTGCCGCACGCCCGGCGCGCGCCGTCGGGTTTAGGATGCCGCGCATGAACGCAACGACCTTCTCCCGTGCCGTTGTGAACGGCACCGGCGTCGACGGCCTGATCGTCGACGACGACGCGGCCTACACCGCGACCTTGCAGCGCAGCCTGGCGCGACGCGGCATCCAGGCGCGCACCGCCGCCACGATCCGCGAAGCGCTCGACCATGCCTTCGCCCAGGCGCCCGCGTTCGCGTTGATCGATCTCAAGCTGGGCAGCGAGTCGGGCCTGCAGTTGATCCGCCCGCTGCGCGAGTTGCACGCGGACATGCGCATCGTCTTGGTGACCGGCTACGCCAGCGTCGCCACCGCGGTCGACGCGATCAAGCGCGGCGCCGACGACTACCTGCCCAAGCCGGCCAGCATCGCGGCGATTCTCGGTGCCTTGGGCCTGGAATCGACCGATACGCCGGCCTTGGCCGACGCGCCCGATACGATGACGCCGCTGCGTCGGCTGGAGTGGGAGCACATCCAGCAGGCGCTCAACGACACCGGTGGCAACATCTCGGCGACCGCGCGCTTGCTCGGCATGCACCGGCGATCGCTGCAGCGCAAGCTCGGCAAGCGTCCCGGTCCGGAGCGCAGCGCGATCGGGCTGTAGTCGCCGATGCGGCCTGGCCACTGACCTCTTGAATGCAGGAACTCTGTTGTGGGAGGGAGCTTCAGCCCCGACGCTTTTCGATCCGATGATTCGGGTCCGCATCGACCTGATCGAAAAGCGTCGGGGCTGAAGCTCCCTCCCACAAAAGCTCACGCACTCACGAATGCGTGGGACTAACGCGGCAGCGCTCGCCCGCCGTTCTCATGCAACGCCGCAATTCCACCCGCACGGTTCGTGCTCAGGCGCCCAGGACGCCCAAGCTCAAGGCGGATTCGCTCCCAGCGCGCGCACCGGCGCCTGCACGGTCTGCTCGCTGCGCTGTCCGGTCGCATCTTCGAACACCAGGGTGATCGCGACCCGCTGCCCGGCGCTCAGCGGCTGCTTCAGATCGATCAGCATGATGTGGTAGCCGCCCGGCGCCAGCGCCACCGCGCGGTGCTTGGGCAGATCCAACGCGGGAATCTGGCGCATGCGCATCATCTGGTCCTGCATCTTCATCTCGTGCACTTCGACCGTCCCCGCGATCGGCGAACGCGCCGCGACCAGGCGCAGATCGCGCGCGGCGGTCAGGCGCATGAACGCACCGGTGGCCTTTTGTTGCGGTACGGTGCCGCGCACCCACGGCTCCTGGATCGCGACCTGCGCGGCTGCGACCTGTGTGGCTTTGACCTGCGCGTAAGCTGCGGCTGACAGACTCAGCACGGCGGCGGCGGCGGCGGCGGCGGCCGCGAGCGCGGCGATAGAGCGGTTCATCGGCATGGCGGCCTCACAGGATTTGACGGATGTCGTGCACGCAGTCGGCTGCGCTCTGCTCGTGACGCAGCGCCATGCGCAGCGTGCCGCCGGCGTCGTAGACGTAACTCAGCGCCGAATGGTCGATGGTGTAGGTCGAACCGGTGGGCACCTTGGCGTAGACCACGCGAAATGCCTTGGCGGTCTCGGCGATGCGTTGCGGGCTGGCGTACAGGCCGAGGAAATCCGGATCGAAGGCGCGGGTGTAGGTCTGCAGCACCTGCGGTGTATCGCGTTCGGGGTCCAGGGTCACGAACAGCACCTGCAGGCGGTCGCCGTCGCGGCCGAGCAGTTTGCGGATCTGCACCGCGCGGGTCAGCGCGGTCGGGCATACGTCGGGGCACAAGGTGAAGCCGAAGAACAGCAGCACCGGCTTGCCGCGGAAATCGGCCAGGCTGCGTTCGCGCCCTTGCGGGTCGAGCAGACGGAAATCCTGGCCGAAGCCGCTGTGGTGGCTCAGGTCGATGCCGTGCAGCGACAGCGGTCGGGCGCGGCCGCAGGCCGACAGCATCGCCATCGCGCCGAGGCCGGCGAGCACGCGACGGCGTGAAAGCGACGCTGTCGACAGCGCTCCTACGCTTAGCAGCCACGCGGATGCGGCCGAGGTTCGATGATCGCGCACGAGCCACCTCGTCGATACGGAAGGGCTGCATTGCAGCACCGACGCGGCGGGCGCGGATGTGGCCCAGTGTCGCAGCGCGACGCGTTCAGCGGCGTGCGAGCCCGCGCAGCCAGCGTTGCCGCGCCGACCACTGCGCGCGCGTCTCGTGCTTGCGCTGACGCGCGTTGGCGGCGTCGACGAGGACGGTCCGGCGCCACACGCCGTGCTCGCACTCGCCGATCGCATCGACCGGATACGGGCACGCGCAATCGTAGCAATAGAAACTGAAGCGCGGCGGCAACGACCAGCCCGTCAGACCGACGTCGGGATCGACGAGGTCCTCGTCTTGTTGATCGCAAGCGAACGGATCGGACTCGCCCTGGCGCCAATGCAACAGCGCGTTCGGCCCGTCACGCCCCTGCCATTCGTGCAGCGGTGCGGCGCAGACCGGGCAATGCAACGGCCCGTCGGGGTGATAGGTGTCGAACATGCCCATGCGCAAGTCCCTTGTATATCCGCGCCGGCGGCGCGGGCGCGATCACAGATCGCGCACCACCCAGCCGCTGGGATGCGGCGAAGGGTCCGCGTCCAAGGCTGCTTGCGCCACCGCGTCGGGCGATAGACCGGCGCGCCAGGCCGCGGCGATCGCCGCCAGGCGTTCGCGGGTGGCGCGGGTGTAGGCGCCTTCGAGTTCGTTCTGCGCGTCGGAGGCGAGCTTTTGCGGGTACAGCGTGCGCGCATCCTCGTTACGGTTGAGCAGGGCGATCAGGCGCGACAGCGCGGTACGGAACGTGGCCGCGCCGAGTGCGGTGCGCTGGGTGCGCTGCAGATACCAGACCGTCAGATACTCCACCGGGCCCAACTGGCGCCGCGGCGTGGCGCCGAAGAAATGTCCGGACAAAGAACTGACCGCGACCGGGCCGGTGGCATCGGGCAGGCGCGTGGCGCCCCAGGAGCTGAGCGCGCCGCCGGGCAGGTCCATGCGCCGCAGCGCGGTGCCGAAGGTGTCGGCGAGCAGGCGCTGGGCGCGCACGTCGTCGCTTTCGGCGACCACCCCGAGCAGGCGGATGAACAAGGGATAGCGCTCTTCGCCCAATCGGCGCACCACCCGCTTGAGCACGGTCAGGCGGTACTCCGGGTCGCTGTGCGCGGCCAGCGCCGAGATCAGCCGGTCGGCCGCGGCGCGCAGCGCTTCGGGAGAGGGAACAGCGTCGTTCACGGCGCGATGCGTACGGGGAGCGGAGAGATCACTAGCCTAGCCCAGCGGGCCTGCGGGCGGCGATGCGAAAATCGGCGACGGCCGTGGCCCAAGGCGATCAAGCCCGGGCGTGGGCTCAGGCGGTCAGCGAGTCCAGCACCGCGTCGGTGCCGCGATCGGCCGCGGCCGACAGGTCCATCGCGCCGAGTTCGCGCTCCAGACCGGCATCGCCGGCCAGCAGGCGTTCGCCAGCGGGCACGTCGCGCCACGCGTCGGCATTGAGCACCGTCTCGCCGGCATCGACCGCCGGCGGGGCGTAGGCCGGGACACTCTGAGAGGCCGCGGCGCTGTGGTGGATCGGATCCTGAGCCGCCGGCTCGCGACTGCGCAGGGTCTCAAGCGCAGCCTGGCTGTCTAAGCCGGTGCGGTCGATGCGCGAGTCGGGGCCGATAGTGCTCATGCGGGGCGGGCAACGGGTGAAGTCGGGGGGATGGGCGAAATGTAGCGCCCGGGGGGCAAAGGGCCAACTCGGGGTGACCCTAGGTCGGGCGGGGCCCGTTCATCCGTGGCGGCGCTTCGGGGCGAGTTTGGGCGGGGAAGCCAGCCCAGGGGCCTGGCGCCGACACGGACGGATCGGGCGAGTCGGCGCAGGGCAGGAGCTCGCGCAGCGAGCCTTCGCCCTGTTGTCAGCCCGCGCTGCGCAACAACAGTCGTTCGCTTGGCCCTGCGCGTGGACCCCGGTCATGCGAAGGCCCCGCGCGATTGCTGACACCCGCCACTTCCGCGTCGCCGGCTGCATGCTAGCCTCCTGATCCTCTCGCAGCAGAGTCGCGCATGTCGAAGGACCAGGGCGCCGACAAGACCGAGCCGCCTACCCAAAAAAAGATCCGCGACGCCCGCAAGGAAGGCAACGTCGCCAAGAGCAAGGAGCTGACCAGCACCGTGCTGCTGCTCGGCTGGGTGGTGTGCGGCTGGCTGATGCTGGATTTCATGCGCACCAAGATGATCCGGCTGTTCGAGACCAGCCTGAAGGCGATCAACCAACCCTTCGGCGACGCCTTGCGCGAAGTCGGCGCCGCCGCCTTCGACGCGCTGCTGTGGTTGACCCTGCCGCTGCTGGCCATGGCGGTGTTCCTGGGCGTGGTCATCGAGTTCCTGCAGGTCGGCCCGGTGCTGAGCCTGGGCAAGCTCAAGCCCAGCCTGGACAAGATGAATCCGGCCGAGGGCGTCAAGAAGATGTTCTCGATGGACAACCTGGTCGAGCTGGTCAAGTCGACCATCAAGAGCTCCGCGCTGATCGGCATCGGCGTGTTCGTCATCTACAAGATGCTGGCGCAGCTGATGCTGCTGCCTTATGCGCCGGCCGACGCGATGGGCTCGGGCATCTGGTACGGCCTGGTGCGGATCGTGATCTGGACGATCTTCGTGTTCTTCTTCGTCTCGGCCATCGACGTGTGGTATCAAAAGTTCGCCTACATCAAGCAGTTGCGGATGAGCCGGCGCGACATCCAGCAAGAGGTCAAGGAGAGCGAGGGCGACCCGCACGTGAAGAGCAAGCGCCGGCAGTTGCATCAAGAGTGGTCGCAGCAGAACATGCTCAATGCCGTCCGCCAATCCAACGTCGTCGTGACCAATCCCACCCACATCGCCATCGCCCTGCAGTACGAGCACGGCATCACCGATCTGCCGATGGTGGTGGCCAAGGGCGAGGGCTACATGGCCGAGCAGATCAAGCGCGCGGCGATCGAGGCCGGCGTGCCGGTGTTGCAGAACGTCGAGCTGGCGCGCGGCCTCAACGAACGCGCCGAACTGGACGAGTACATCGGCAACGAGTTCTTCGAGGCCGTGGCCGAGGTGCTGCACTGGGCCGAGAGCGTGCGCCGCTTGCGCGACGGCGACACCAGCGAGATCGAGTTGCCGCCGCCGGTGGAGTGAGCGCGCAAAGCCCGCACGCCCCAGTTTTGCGAACAACCGACGCAGCCTGAGGTCCGATTGTAGGAGCGGCTCAAGCCGCGACTAACCGAAGACGCTGCATACCACGCACCCCGCCGGAGCGATAATCTCCGGCCGCTCTTTACATTAGACGCCGCATACCACTCAATCCGCCGGAGCGATAATCTCCGACTGTGCTCTTTACATCGAGCCCTCAAACCTCCCAGCTTCGACCGCCGCTCTTGCGTACCGGGCTGCGGTTGGTCGCGGCTTACGCCGCTCCTACAAGACCCGCCTGCCTCAGCCGCCGAACACCCTGTGCAGCGCCTGCAACAGGCCGCGATTGCCCGCCAGCCGGTCGAGCACGATCTCCACGTACACGCCCAGCATCAACAGGATGATCCAGGTCGCCAGCCAGGCCTTGATCGGCATGGTGATGGTGAACACGTTGAGCTGCGGAGCGAAGCGGTTGACCAGGCCGAACGACAGGTCGATCAGCAGCAGCACCACCATCACCGGCGCGGCCAATACCAGCAATGCGGTCATCAGATAGCTGAACTGACCGACGAACAACTCCATCCCCGCCGCCTGCAGGTTCGGGAAGAACGACACCACCGGCCACATCGCGTAGCTCGACAGCAGCAGATCCAGAAACACCAGGAACGCGCCGCTGGCCATGAACAGCCAGGCCGCGAATTGCGACAAGAAGTTGCCGTGCAAAGACGCCTGATGGCCCTGGATCGGATCCATCACCTGCGCCAGAGTCATGCCGACCTGGGTATCGATGACGTTGCCGGCGGCGCTGAGCGCCCAGAACACCATGCCGAAGCAGAAGCCGATCGACACGCCGATGAACAGTTCCTTCAGAACCACCGGCGCGAAATCCAGCGCGTTCAACTGATCGAGCGGCACGCCGTTCATCGCCACCGGAATGGCGACGATCGCCAGACTCACCATGAAACTGTTGCGCACCAGCGGCGGCATGTTCTCGGTGGTGATCAGCGGCAGCATCATGAACGAGCCGATCACCCGCGGCAGCACCAGCCCCAGCGCGATCAGCACATTGCCGTAGGAGTCGATGTTCATCGCGCGCCGCGACCGCGCCGCCGACGGATCTCGCAGCCGCGCATCAGTGCCGGACCATGCCCGGGAAATCGATGAAGATGCGGTCGGCGAAGGTGTACAGCGTGCCGCCGATCATCGATGCGGTGACGAACAAGGTCACCACGATCACGGTGAACTTGATCGCGTAGGCGAACGTCTGTTCCTGCAGCTGAGTGGCGGCCTGGATGAAGGCCACCACCAGACCGACCACGGCCGCGGCGGCCACCGGCGGGCCCGACAGCAACAGCGTCAGCCACAGTGCCTGTTTGGTCATTTCGAGCATGTCGCCCATAGGGAGCCGGGATTCGTGATTAGGGATTCGTGATTAGGAAAGCAGGGTTGAGATCAGGACGCGGGAATCGCAGGCATGGTGCATGCCGCCCTTGCGAATCCCGAATCTCCAATCCCGAATCCCCGCCTCAAGCGCCATACGTCAACACCAACCCGTGCACCAACTTGGCCCAGCCGCCGATCAGCACGAACAACAACAGCTTGAACGGCAGCGAGACGGTGGTCGGCGAGAGCATCATCATGCCCAGCGAGAGCAGTATGTTGGACACCACCAGATCGATGATGAGGAACGGCAGGAAGATCAGGAAGCCGATCTGGAACGCCGCGGTGAGCTCGCTGACGGTGAAGGCCGGAATCACCACGATGAAATCGTTGACGCTGATGTCGCTGCGCGCGTTGGTCGGCAACAGGCGTTGTGCGCTGCGCAAGAAGAAGGCGCGTTCGGCGTCGCTGGAGTGCTTGATCAGAAAGCCGCGCAACGGCTCCTTGCCGGCGTCCATCAGCGCGAGCATGCGCTGGGCGTCCATCTTGCCGCCGCCGAGCAGCGCTCCGGGCGCGGTCGCGGGTTTCTTCGCGCCCGCGTTCGCGGGCGTCGCCGCGGACGGCGCGTTCGCGGCGTTGGCGGTGGCCGCTGGAGCGGCCGGCGTCGCGGCGGGAGCGGCCGGAGCCGTCGCCGTAGCGACGGGCGCTGCGGCGACCGCGGCGGTATTGGCCGGCGCCGCCGTGGTGGCCGCGGCCGGATTGGCTTGATCCGGCGTCGCCGCGCCCGCAGGCGCCGCCGTGCCCGGCGGCTGCCCTTGCGTGGCCGCGACCGTGGTGCCGTTGGCACGCGCGTTGATCGCGGCATGGGTTTCCAGGATCACCGGATACATCACGTAGATCGACAGCACGATCGCCAGGCCGTTGATGACCACGTTCGGCGGCACCTGCTGCAGGCCCAGCGCGTTGCGCAGCAGGCTCAGCACCACCACGATCTTGGTGAAGGAGGTCACCATCACCGCCACGAACGGCGCCAGCGCCAGGCTGATCACCGTCAGCAGCACCAATGCCGGCGAGAACGAACTGAAATCCATGGCTCAGCTCCAGGAGATCAGGCGCACACCCAGCGTGTCGCCGACCGCGACGATTTCGCCGCGGCCCGCGTCGCGGCCGTTGGCGCGGATCACCACGTTGGCGCCTTCCAGCCGCGAGGGCAGGGCGAACACGTAGCCGGGCTGGAAGCCGGCCAGATCCTCGTAGCGGCATTCCAGCCGGCCCAGGTCGAACTCCAGGCGCACCGGAACGTCCGGCCCGGTGGGTTCGGCGGTTTCGGGGGCGGACTCGGTGTCGCTCATCGGGGAAGTCTCCTGATGCGTGGAAAGGGTCAAGGGCGGGCCGTCGATGCGCCAGCCCTCGGCGTCCGGGGCGAGCGGCCAGGCGAAGCCAGGCACCTGCGCCTGCACCGGCGGCGGCCGTTGGTAATTGCCGATCACCAGCACGTCGCCGGGACGCAACTGGCGCCATTGCGCGTAGCGCAGTTGCGGGCCGTTCCAGCGCAGCGCGATCGGAATCGGCAGGTCGGACCAGTCGCGATAGCCGTCGATGTCCTCGCCGCGCGGGCGCTCGAATATCTCCGCGCGCAGCAGCAGGCGGTCGACCCAGCCCGGCGGAATGCGCAGATGCCCGCGCGCGCGCGGCTGGCCGCCGGCGTCGGCGATGACGAAGGCCAGCCACAGCCCGTCCAGATCGGCCGAGGTCAGCGCCTGCAGGCTTTGCAGCGAGGTATCGCCATCGTCGACCACCGGGATCAGCGCGATGTCGAGCGCCTGGCTCAGCCGCATCAGCTGCGATTCGTGGGCCAGGCTCCAGGCCAGCACGCGCGAGCGGCCCTGGTAGTCGCTCCAGTGCAGGCCGGTGTCGGTGTCCAGCGACAGGCCGCTGTCGAGTTGCAGCTTGACCCGCGCGCCGTCGCCTTCCAGCGTCACCACTTCGCCGTCGATCGGCGTGGCCTGGGCGAAACTGAGCCAGCCGCCCTCGCGCAGCGGCCAGCGTTGCGCCGCGCCGAAGAACCCGCACAGCGCCTGCGCCTGCCACAGCGGTACCGAAGGCACCCGGCCGCGGATAGGCAAGCCTTCCGGCGCGGCTTGTTCGCGTTGCGGCGCGTGCGCCGTGGCGACCTCGTCCTCGATCATGCCGTGCGGCTCAGCCATGGCCCAACGCCACCTTCATCAATTCGGGCAGCGAGCGTACCCCGAGTTTGTTCATCATGTTCGATCGATGCAGTTCCACGGTCTTGACGCTGATGCCGAGTACGTCGGCGATGATCTTGTTGGGTTTGCTCGCCACCACCAGGTCCATGACTTGACGCTCGCGCGGGCTCAACTTGGCCAGCCGGTCGTCGCCGGCATCGCCGCCGGCGTGGTTGCGCGCATTGGCGATCGCGGCCCGGATCGCGTCGATCAAGGCCTCGTCGCTGAAGGGTTTTTCCAGGAAGTTGGCCGCGCCCTTGCGCATCGCCTCGACCGCCAGCGGCACGTCGCCGTGCGCGGTCACGAACACCAGCGGCAGCGCGATCCCGCGCCGGCGCAGTTCTTCCTGCAGTTGCAGCCCGCTCATCAGCGGCATGCGGATGTCCGAGACCAGGCAAGTCGCCGCTCCGCCATGGCGTTCGCCCGCGTAGGCCTGCAGAAACGCCGGGCCGGAAGCGTGCGCCTGCACTTGGAACCCGGCCGTCTCCAACAGCCACGCGGTGGAGTCGCGAAAACCGTCGTTGTCGTCGACCAGGTAGATGCGTGCTTCGGTCATGCGGCCTCACTCCCGGCATTGCGCCCCGCGCGAGCGCGAAGCGGTCCTTGCGTGAACCTTGGATGCGAAAACGGTGCGAACCGATTCGGCCAGGGCGCGAACGCACCTCGCCCGGTCGCGCGCCAGTCGCACGGTATAACCCGGACGACGGGGGCGGCGATGCTGATCTTTGTCATCTCACCATCCCCCTGCCGATCGCGCGGCGTACCGGCGCCGATCAAGCGCGCGCCTCATAACGCGGCAAGGTGAAGCCGAATACGCTGCCGCCGCCTTCGCGCGGTTCGAAGAACAGCCGGCCTTCGTGGTACTCGATGATCGAGCGGCAGATCGCCAAGCCGATGCCCAGGCCGTCGGTCTTGGTGGTGAAGAACGGCGAGAACAGTTGGTCCTGTTCGGCCGGACTGAGTCCGGCGCCGCGGTCGGAAACCCGCACTTCGATCTGGTCGTCCAGGTTCATGCGCGCGTCGATGCGCAGTTCGCGCCGCGCGGTGGGGATCTCGCGCATGGCCTCTATCGCGTTCTTGACCAGGTTCAGCAGCACCTGCTCGATCATCACCCGGTCGGCGAATACCGGCGCCAAGTTGGCCGGCAGGCCCAGGTCGATGCGCAGTTGCAGGCGCTCGGCTTCCAGGCGCAGCAGTTCCAATACGGTTTCAGCGATTTTGTTCAGTTCGTGGGCGTCGCGGCGCGGTTCGCGCGCGCGCACGAATTCGCGTACTCGCGAAATGACCGCGGCGGCATGTTCGGCCTGGGTGCGCGCCGCTTGAAGCGCGCGTTCGACCTGGACCGGGCCGCCGGCCTGTTCGACCAGGCGCAGACTGCCGTTCAGATAATTCATGATCGCCGCGAGCGGCTGATTGAGCTCGTGCGCGAGGGTCGCGGCCATTTCGCCGACCGACATCAGGCGCGAGGTGAACAGCAGTTTTTCCTGGCGGGTCTTGTGCGAGTCCAGGGTTTCGATGCGCTCGCTGATGTCGACCGCGGTCAGCACGTCGACCGGCGCACCCTCGTGCTCGGCACGACCCCAGTGCAAGGCGTACCAGCGGCCGCTGTGCGGCGCGCGCACTTCGCGTGGGCGCTCGCCGGCGCCGGAGTCGCCGTGCAGGCGGGCGAGCAGCGCGTCACGTCGATCGTGCTCGGGCAGTTCGCCGAATTCCTCGCCGTAGCGGGCGTTGCCCGCGCGCAGCGCGCCGTCGTCGCCGAACATCGCGCAGGCGAAGGGCACCGCGCCGAGCAGGCCGGCGGCCTGGGTCGCGGCATCGCGCGCCGGCGCGCCTGTGGAGTGAGCGTTGGACGGGGCGGAGGCCATATTTACATCAATGCCATGCGGCTCGGGCCGACGATGTGAAGCCGTCCGCGCCGCGGCCGGCCGCCTGAAAGCGCGATGGGCTGGTACGGTATGTCGCCGCCGCGCGGCCGCAGCTCATCCTTGCGTCCGTTCCGATCCGATCCTGCGTTCCGCACCGACTCGCCATGCCGACCCTACCCTTGCTGCGTTTCGTCGTCCGCTGTTGCGCCGTCCTGGCCTGCGCGCCCTGGGCTGCGCTGGCCGCTGCCTCCGCAGCCGCACCGGCCAAGCCGGCAGCGGCAGCGGCGCCGCCTTCGCTGTTCTTCGAATTCATCGCGATCCTGCTGCCGGTGGCGGTGGTCCTGGGCGGCCTGGTCGCGGTGTTGTTGTATCTGCGCAAGCGGCACGGCCTGACCGCGCGCGAGGCGCCGCTGTCGATCCTGCAGATCCTGCCGATCGGTCCGCGCGAGCGGATCGTCGTGCTGCGCACGCGCAGCGGACGGGCGTTGGCGGTCGGCGTGGGCGGACAGGCGATCAACCTGATCGCCGAACTGGATCCGGCCGATATCGCCCCCGCGGCGCCCGCGGCCGACACGACAGTTTCAACCGCAACTTCCTCCACCTCCGACGCGGCCTCCCCGGTGCAGCGCGAATCGTGATCGTTTCGCGCGTACGTTAGTCGAATGCGATGACGCAATTGCGCACAAGTTCACAAAAACAGGGATGAATGCGCGCGAATGTAGTGCCGGGGATTGCAGAAGAACGCAATTGTGCAGAACACGCATAAGAACGTTTTTGTTCATACAACGGGTGACAAGTAGCACTTAGTATCGGCCGTCCGAACCGGCATCGTGTTTGAGGACAGCGCCATGCGTGGGTGCTCAGGGGTACGTGGCAGAGCAGTGACTGCTTTCAGCGTTCGAGACAGCGCAATCCATCACATGATCGCGACCTGCGGATCGACCCCGCGGGATGGCGCGACCGCCTCCGCGCGTCCGTCCGCCGCCGCGAAGTCTCCATCGGGGACGTCCAACTCCAGGGTCAGGGGCTGACCGAATGCGTGCATTGTTGAGTTCCCTGACCGCCGTTCCGCCCGGCACGCAGCCGCGTCGCCGCGCCGGCTACAGTGATCTGGTCCTGGCCGTCGCCGCGGTGACCATCATCGGCGTGATGATCCTGCCGCTGCCGCTGGCGATCATCGACACCCTGGTCGCGGTCAACATCGCCATCGGCTTCGGCCTGCTGCTGATCTCGCTGTACATCCCCACGCCGGTGGCGTTCTCCAGTTTCCCCAGCGTGCTACTGCTGACCACCTTGTTCCGGCTGGCGCTGTCGATCGCGATCACCCGCTCGATCCTGCTCGAGGCCAACGGCGGTCATATCGTTGAAACATTCGGCAGCATGGTCGCCGGCGGCAATCTCGTGGTCGGCTTCGTGGTGTTCCTGATCATCACCGTGGTGCAGTTCATCGTCATCGCCAAGGGCGCCGAGCGCGTGGCCGAAGTGGCGGCGCGCTTCACCCTGGACGCGATGCCCGGCAAGCAGTTGTCGATCGACTCGGACCTGCGCTCGGGCCTGATCGACAAGGACGAGGCCAAGCGCAAGCGCCGCCTGCTGGAAGTGGAAAGCCAGCTGCACGGCAGCCTGGACGGCGCGATGAAGTTCGTGAAGGGCGACGCCATCGCCGGCATCGTCATCATCATCATCAATCTGCTCGGCGGCCTGGCCATCGGCGTGCTGCAGAAGGGCATGCCGCTGGCGGACGCGACCCATACCTACAGCATCCTGACCATCGGCGACGGCCTGGTCTCGCAGATTCCGGCGATCCTGGCGACCATCGCCGCCGGCCTGGTGGTGACCCGCACCGCCGGCGACGAGGACGATCGCCATCTGGGCGAATCGATCACCCGTCAGGTCACCGGTCAGCCGCGCGTGCTGCTGATCACCGGCTGCCTGGCGTTCCTGATGATCTTCGTGCCGGGCTTCCCGAAGCTGGTGTTCCTGCTGCTGTCGGCGGTGCTGCTGGGCTTCGCCGCCTGGCGCTACCGCCATGGATCGGCCGTGTTGCGGCGCGCGTTCAAGGTGCCCGAGGGCGAGCGCGGCGTCGACGAGAAGGCCATCAACGAAGACGAGATCGCGCCGCCCGCGCCGCTGCAACTGGAGCTGTCGCCGTCGCTGGCGGCCACGTTCGGCGAGAACGTCGCGCGCGGACGCATCGTCGACGTCGCGCGCCGTCTGCGCGACGAATACGGCGTGCCGCTGCCGGTGCCGGTGATCAAGATCGCCGCCGATCTGGACAACGGCGACGGCATGGGCGGTTTCCGCCTGACCGCGTTCGGCGCGCGCATCGCCTTCGGCCGGATCTCGCCGAACGCGCAGTTCCGTCCGGCCCGTGTCGGCGACGCCAACGCGCCCAAGCTGGCCGGGTTCTTCCCGGTGTTGGCCGGCGAATGGACCGGTCAGGCCGGCACCGGCATCCGCGACGCGCTGAGCACGGTGATCGAGCATTGCCGCAGTGCGCTGGAGCGGCGCATGGGCAACTTCATCGGCATCCAGGAAACCTCCAACCTGTTCGGGCGCATGCAGCGCGACTATCCGGACCTGATCAAGGAAATGCTGCGCGTGGTCGCGCCGCAACGCGTCGCCGACGTGCTGCGCCGGCTGGTCGAGGAGGGCGTGCCGATCCGCAATCTGCGCGACGCCTTCGAGGCGATCACCGATGTCGGCGGCCGCGAAAAAGACGTGGTGCTGCTGACCGAATACGTGCGCGTCGCGCTCAAGCGCGAGATCGCCGACCGTTACGCCGACGGCGAACGCACCATGCAAGTGCTGCTGATCCATCCTGAATTGGAAGATCGCCTGCGCCAGTCGGTGCGGGTGGCCGGCGGCGCGACCCAATTGGCGATCTCGCCCGAACTGGCCGGACGCCTGGGCGCGGAAGTGCGTTCGCACCTGGCCCGCCAAGCTGAAGGCGTTAAGCCAGTGCTGCTGTGTTCACTGGATGTTCGCCGTCATTTGCGCAAGCTGCTGGAGATCGACTTCTTCGAACTGCCGGTGTTGTCCTACCAGGAACTCGCCCCCGATCTGCGCATCGTGCAGGCAGGCCAGGTCAACGCCTGAGGATTGAGACGAATGAACCGACATCTCCGCTCGCTTCGCCCCCTTCATCGGCCGCCGGGCCCGCGCGTATCGCGCGTCCCGGCTGCCTACGCCGTCGTTCGCGACGGCGCCTGACAGGAGTCCGCCATGTCCTCCACCGACCATACTCAAAGCGTACCCGGCGACGTAGCCGGCACCGCCCATCCCGCCAAGCCCGAGGCGCGCGGCGACATCCGCGTCTCGCCCGTGATCAGCGTGCTGCGCGTGGTCTCCGGCCTGCACACCGGCGGCAACCGGCCGTTGTCGGCGCAGGAAACCGTGCTGATCGGCAGCAGCGGCGATTGCGACATCGTCCTGTCCGATCCCGGCGTCGCGCCGCGCCACGCCTTCCTGACCCGCATGGGCGGCAGCGTGTCGCTGCGCGCGCTCGACGCGCCGTTGTTGATCGACGGGCAGACGCTCAATCCCGGCGATCCGGCCGAACTCACCGCGATGCAGCGGGTCGATCTGGGCGGGGCTTCGTTCGCGGTCGGTTCGGCCGACGATCCGGGTTGGGCGACGATGCTGCCGAACCAGGGCGACATGCCCAAGCCGGCCAAGTCGGGCATGCGCCATCTGCCGCTGATCGCCGGCCTGGCCGCGCTGTCGCTGGTGTCGGTGGCGATCGCCGCGGCGGTGATGCCGGGCTTCGAGAAACAGCCCACGCCGAAGGAACTGGTGCAGCCGCTGATCCAGGAGTTCTCGATCGCCGGCGGCCGTCTGATCGAAAACGAAGACGGCAGCCTGGTGCTGGCGGGCACGGTCAAGGACGCGTCGATCCGCGAGATGATCCGCAAGCGCCTGGTCACCGATGAGGTCGAAGCGCGCCTGGATCTGCGTACCGGCGACGACATCGCCGCCGACGTGCGCGAGGTATTGCGCAGTCAGGGGCTGAGCACGCAGACGCGCTATCTGGGCAACGGCGATGTCGAGGTCAGCGGCCGTTTCGCCGACGAGGGGCACTTCAAGCGTGTGGTGGCTTCGCGCGCGATGCAGGACGTCAACGGCGTGCGCCGGCTGATTCCGCGCAATCTGGACGAGACCCACGCGGCCGTCGCCGGCCCGACCGTGGCCACGCCGGAAATCGAGAAGAAGCCGATCGTCACCGAGCCGACCCGGATCGTGCAGATCGTGCGCGGGACCAACCCGCACGTGGTCGACATCGACGGCGCCGAATACGCGGTGGGCGACGTGATGCCCGACGGACGCAGCCTGATCGCGATCGGCGACAAGGCCTGGGCGCTGAACAAACTCACCGGCCTGACCGAACAGCTCAAGGCGCAACCGTTGACCGCGGCCGAGCTGGCGATCGCCAACGGCACCGCGCCCGCGGCCGATCCGGCCAAGGCCGGCGCGACTGCAGCGACGCCGGCGGCCAGCGGCCCGGCGGCGCCCGGCGCCAAGCCGGCCGCTTCGGCGGCGACGACCTCGCCGGCCGTGGCGCCCATGACTCCGCCGGCTCCGGCCCCGATCGCTCCGGCCCCGGCCGCCAAGCCCGGGACCAAGCCGGTCTCGCCCGCCGCCGTCGCCGAGGCGCCCGCGCGTCCCGGCAACCGCCAATAAGGGAACCACACCCCCGGGTTAGCACTAGGTGGTTTCACCACCGAATCACCGATTAAATCCAACATGGCACCATGCATCCGTAAAATGCCATACCTAACCGTACGTATCGCGCAGTCAGTTTCAGTGCCATCCGTTGTTCCACGCCATTCAGCGGCCTCGCCGCAACGAGCAGGAGAGACGTCATGACTAATGCAGTGAATCCGGGCGCCGGCACCGCCGGCCTGGTGACCAGCTTCATCGCCGACGTGAACAAGAGCAACAACGTCGGTAACGGTAAGAACGCGCAGGCCGGCTCCGGCTCGTCGGGTGGCGGCGGCATCTCCGCCGGTGCCGGCGGCGGTGGCGGCGGCAGCTGGTACGAGGCGATGTCCCGCGCCTGGGGTTCGACCCTGGACAATCAGGCCGCGAAGATCACCGATCTGTCCGGTGCGATCGGCGGCGGCAACGACACGCCTTCGGCGATGATCTCGCTGACCGCCGAGAGCTTGCGCATGCAGTTCATTTCCAACAACGCTTCGACCTCGCAGAACAGCGTGGCCGACGCGCTCAAGACCCTGGCGCAGAAGAACTGAGTCGGGGCGCGGCGCGACGTCCGCCGCTTCCTGCCGCGACGGCGCCCGGATCTCGCGATCCGTGCGTCGCTCGGCCCGAAGCCGCTGCCGACGCCGCGATACGACCGTTTCGGTAAGCGCCGTTCTTCGTTGTTCGTTCGGTCCCAACGTTTCAGGAGAGCAGGACCATGATCGAAGCCATTCAAGTCGCGGCCGAAGCCGCGCAGCCGGCCGCCGCATCGCCGGCGCAGTCGCCGCAGGCCTCGGCCTACGACATCCGCGAGTTCGCGGCCGCGTTCGACCGCGGCGCTCCGAGCGGCGGCACCCAGCAAACCGGCGCTCCGGCGCAGGTCGCGCAGGCCGGATCGACCGAACCCTCTCAGGGCACCCGCGCCGTGCTCGCCGCGCTCGACAACCTCAACGGCGGCGCCGACAAGATCGGTGCGGCGACCAAGACCATGTCGGCCAACGCGGCCGATCTGACGCCGGGCGAGATGATCCAGATGACCATGCGCTGCCATCAATTCATGTTCACCTCGCAGCTGACCTCCAACGTCGCCAACCGCACCTCGGACGGCATCCAGCAGTTGTTCCGTCAGCAGTCGTAACACGCAAGGCACACCACAACACGGGGGATGCATGGGTAGGGCGTCAGGCTTCAAAGCGGTAAGAGTCATGGCGGCCCTGCTGGCCTGCCTGTTGATCGTCGGCTGCACGCGTACGCCGTTGTACAGCCAACTCGACGAACAACAGGCCAACGAACTGATGGCGGCCCTGCTGGACGCGGGCATTCCAGCGGAAAAAGACCCCTCGCCGAGCAAGACCGGCTGGGAGGTCATGGTCAACCGCGGCGACATCCCGTACGCGATGCAGGTGCTGACCTCGCGCGGCTTGCCGCGCGCGCAGTACAGTTCGCTCGGCGAGGTGTTCAAGAAGGAAGGCTTCGCGTCCTCCGCGCTGGAAGAGAAGGCGCGCTATCTGTACGGCCTGTCGCAGGAACTGTCGCGCACGCTGACGCGCATCGACGGCGTGGTCGAGGCGCGCGTGCACATCGCCTTGCCCGACCGCGATCCGCTCGGCGGCAACGTGCAGGATTCCTCGGCCTCGGTGTTGATCTTCGAGCGTCCGGGACAAAGCCTGCGCGACCGCGAGACCGACATCAAAGTCTTCGTCAAGGACAGCGTCGAGGGCCTGGACGACGTCAACAAGGTCACGGTGAAGTTCTTCACCGTCACCGCGCCGCCGAAGGTGCATCAGACCGGCGGCCCGCTCAACGCGGTGATCGGCTCGATCGACCTGAGCGCGGTGATCATCGGCGCCGGCGTGCTGGTGGTGCTGGCGATCGTGGCGTTCTTCTTCGGCCGCCTGCGCGCGCGCTTCGCACCGGCGCCGCAACCGCAGCCGTCGAATGCGCGTAGCGGGGTCTGGAACGGATGAGCACCGCCGCGGCGCTGCGGACGATCCTGGGCGGGATCGATCCGAGTTGGCACGGGACCGGCAACGACCGGATCGCTCCCGAGCTGCTCGCCGCGGCCCGCGACAGCGTCATCGGCCGGCGCCTGCTCGCGCGCTGGCTCGCCGCCTCCGATGCGCCGGCGCTGCTGGCGCCGCAACCCGGCACCGGTTTCGGCGCCGCCGCGATGCGTTGGCCGCGCGAACGGGTGGCCCGGCTGGTGCGCGATCTGGGTGCGCTGGCCTACGCCCCGGCGATCCGCGCCGAGGTGCGCCGCGAACCGGTGCGCCGGCTCAAGCTGGCGCTGGACAATTCCTATCTGCTCGCGCTCGACAGCCTGGTGTGGGACGGCAAGGTCCAGGCCACGCTCGGCGCGCAGCTGGCGGCCGAGATCGACCACGCGCTGCGCACCAGCGACGGCGATCAGCCGCTGTTCGATCTGCTCGATCGCCGCGGCCGCGCCGAACTGCGCATCTGGGCCGAACGGCGCGATCCCGGTCTGGCAGACTGGTCGCGTCTGCTGCTGCCGCGCGAGGCGCACGAGAACGCGCCGGCGCTGGTCGCGCATGTGCCGCCGGAAGTCGTCGAACGACTCCATACTCATCACGGCGCGCGGCCGCTGACGGCCTGAGCGCCGTCGTCCTGCGCCGCCTTTCAACGGACTTCCCATGCACGCCGATCCGCTCCATTCCGATTTCCCGTCCGCCGCCGCCAACGCGGCGGCCACGGGCGCGTCGGACGGCGGCGCGCGGCGCGATCTGGGCCGCGCCGGCGGCACGGTCGCGGTGTTCGAGCGCAAGCAGTTCGAGCGCGCGCTCGCCGGCACGGTGGTGCCGGCCAAGCAGTGGAACGCGGTCGCCGAACTCGACCAGATGCTGGCGCGGGTCAACGAGCTGTACGCGTTGGCCGGCGAAGAAATCAAACAAGCGCGCGAAGCCGGTTATGCGGCCGGTTTCGCCGAAGGCCTGGCGCGCGCGCAGCAACAGATGGCGCAGCAGCTGGCCGACCTCAACGAACGCCGCGCGCGCGTGCTCGCCGACGCCGGCAGCCGCGTCACCGAACTGGCCTGCGCGATCGTCGCGCGGATCTCGCCCGAATTCGATGCGCGCAGCGTGGTGCCGCCGCTGGTCATGCACGCGGTGGAAGCCGCGCAGGCCGAGCAGTTCCTGCTGATCCGCGTGCACCCCAGCGTGCGCGAGGAAGTCGCCAAGGGCCTGGGCCTGGTGCGCCAGGCGCATCCGGTGGTCGGGGTGATCGAACTGGTCGACGACGAAAGCCTGGACAAGCTCAGCTGCGTGGTGGTTTCGGAAGTCGGCGAAGTGCGCGCCGGCGTGGCCCAGCAGATCGAAGCGATTCGGGTCGCGCTGTCGGGCGCCGAGTACGGCGCGGAGCACGCCGAATGAACGCCCGCGCGCTCATGCGGTCGGTCGAGCGCGGTCCGCGCGGAGACGCGCGATGAGCACGAGCCTGCAGCGCACCATCCTGCAGCCGGTGCCCGCGCCGGCGCAGCAGGATCCCTTGCTTACCGCCCTGGCGCGCGTGCCCAGCGTGGTGCGCATCGGCAAGGTCGCCGAAGCCTACGGCACGATGATCCGCGCCACCGGGCTGAAGGCGATGATCGGCGAGCTGTGCGAACTGCGCAGCCCGCGCGACCGCAATTTCCGCCTGGCCGCCGAAGTGGTCGGCGTGTCGCGCCAATACACCTTGCTCACGCCGCTGGGCGCGCTCGACGGCGTGGCCCACGACACCGAAGTGATCGCCACCGGCCGCCAAGCTTCGGTGCGCGCCGGCGACGGGTTGCTCGGCCGTATTCTCGATGCCAACGGCGATCCCATCGACGGCCGCGGAGGATTCGGCCCGACCGTGCAGATTCCGATCTACGCCGCCTCGCCCAATCCCTTGACGCGCACCTTGATCGACCGTCCCTTCGCCACCGGCGTGCGCGCGATCGACACGGTCATGACCGCCGGCGTCGGCCAGCGCCTGGGCATCTTCGCCGTCGCCGGCGGCGGCAAGAGCACCTTGCTCGGCATGCTCGCGCGCGGCGGCGACGCCGACGTCAACGTGATCGCCCTGGTCGGCGAACGCGGCCGCGAGGTCAACGAATTCGTCCACGACAACCTGGGCGAAGCGGGGCTGAAGAAATCCATCATCGTCGTCGCCACTTCCGACCGGCCCGCGCTCGAGCGCAGCCGCGCGGCCTGGGTCGCCACCGCGATCTCGGAATATTTCCGCGACCGCGGCAAGCGGGTGATGCTGCTGGTGGACTCGGTGACGCGTTTCGCCCGCGCCTTGCGCGACGTCGGCCTGGCGATCGGCGAACCGCCGGCGCGGCGCGGCTTCCCGCCGTCGGTGTTCAGCGCCATGCCGCGTTTGTTCGAACGCGCCGGCAACAACGACAAGGGCAGCATCACCGCGTTCTACACCGTGCTGATGGAAGGCGAGGACGGCGACGATCCGGTCGCCGAGGAAGTGCGTTCGATCCTCGACGGCCACATCGTGCTGTCGCGCAAGCTCGCCGCGGCGTATCACTACCCGGCCATCGACGTGCTGACCAGCCTCAGCCGGACCATGCCGCGGGTGACCGACGAAGGCCATCAGCGCGCGGCCGGACAACTGCGCAAGTACCTGGCCAAGCACCAGGACATCGAGCTGCTGTTGCAACTGGGCGAGTACAAACGCGGCAGCGACGCCGAGGCCGATATCGCGATCGAGAAGATCGAGCCGATCCGCAAACTGCTCAAGCAGTCCGCGGTCGATCTGGCCGACTACAAACAATCCGTCGATGCCTTGCGCAGGTTGTTCGGATGAAACGCTATCCCTTGCACACGCTGCTGCAACTGCGCGCCCATCGGGTCGAGACCGCGCGCATGCTGGTGCTCGAACGCCAGCGCCAGGTGCAGGACCGGCGCGACGCCTGCACCGCGATCGAGGGCGAGATCGCCTCGCTCAATCAAGAGCGCGCCGATCAGCGCCTGCGTCTGCTCGATCCGCCGCCGCCGGGCGTGCCCTGGGCGATGGCGATGTCGCAGCGCGAAGCGCATATCGATCATCTGGCCGAACTGACCACCGCCGCGCGGCAGCGGTTGGCCGATGCGCAGGGCAAGCTGCGCGAGGCCGAGGTCGCGCTCGACGAGTCGCGCAAAGCCTTCTTCCGCGCCAAGGCGCGGCTGGACGCCTTGGAAAAACGCAAGGACGTGTGGCGCAAGGAACAGAACGCGATCACCCAGCGCCGCGAGGAAGCCCTCTCCGCCGATCTGCTGCTGGCCGCGCGCCAGAACGCCAGCAACGGCCCTTTTTGAACGAGGTCGCCATGAGCACGATACGCAACAGCTCCTCGAACGACGACGCCAAGCGCGCAGAAGCCGCGCAAGAGGCGCACAAGGCGCAGCGCCAGCCCGCGCCGCGACAGCCGCCGGCGCCGGAGTCGGTCGATCAATTCCGTACCCTGATGCAGCAGCGCCAGGCGCTGGGCCAGAAGGGCCTGCCCGGCGAGGAGCACAGCCCGACCATGAAGGGCATGCTCTCCGCCGAAGGCGAGGGATTGGCCGAAGAAACCGATCAGCGTCTGGCCAGTGATCTCGGCCGCAATCAGGCCGCCGGCAACATGGCCCGGCAGCAGCATGCGGTCGGCGAGAAGTCGCGCGACGACAGCCGCTATTCGGTCGGCTTCGACCGCGGCGGCGGCGACGGCAGCCAACCTTCGGCCGAGAACTCGGCGATGTGGCAGGCACAGCTAGCGATGCGCTCGGATAACGCCGCGCCGGCCGCGCCGATGCAGCCCAACTCCAATGCGGCCGCGTTCGCCGATCTGATCGAGCGGCATGTGCGCCAGCTCGCGGTCGGCTCGGGCGGTGCGAACGGCGAAGACAGCCAGGTGCTGATGCGCTTGTCCGACCAGACCTTGCCCGGTACCGATCTGCTGCTGACCAAGACCGCCGCGGGTTGGTCGCTGCGCGCCGATTCGCGCTCGCGCTCCAGCTTCGACGCGATCCGCGAAGCCGGGCCCGAGCTGATGCGCCGCTTCGCCGAGCGCAACCTCGGCGAGCTCAGCATCGATCCGCATTTCCACGACTGAGCGCCGGGAATCGGCGCCGCCCCGGCGCCGATACTCGCACTCGGCCGGCGCGGACGGCGCGCTTTCGCCGCCGCCGCGATCGGACCTCATTCACTACGGACAAACCTGCAGGAGCGGATCGCCCATGTCTTCCCAAGCCCAAACTGCCGCCGCCGGCCGCCAGTTCATCGAACAACTGGAAGCCTCGCTGCGCGAGCGGCCCAATCTGGACGCGGCCGACCGCGACTTCCTGCTCAAGCACTTCCGCGACGCCTTCGAAAATGCCGAGGCCAGCGGCCGCGGCTTCGACCGCCAAGCCTGGACCGACAGCGTCGCCCAGCTCGGCCTGGGCGAGGCCGAACAAGACGCGTTGCTGCAGAAATTCGACCAGGCCTTCGGTGGTATGGAAGGCGAGACCCGCGACCTGGGCGACGAGTTCGTGCGCCGGCTGGCCAGCGAAGGCGAGGCCAAGGCGCAACAGTGGCTGCACGAGCAGATCGGCAAGATCAAGCGCACCCGCGGCGCCGATGCCGCCGTGCAGGTGGTGCAGGGCCTGCCGCCGCAGATCGGCAAGGTCGCTGCGGCGCGCAAGCCCGGTCCCTGGGGTTGACCCTGGGGTAAACCCTAGCTAGGGCACGCCCCGACTTACGCCGTGCGGCCCGGCATGGAGAATGCGTACCTAAGACGTAAACCACCGCCGGCCGAGCGCTCCCGAAACGCGAGGGCCGGCGCCGGAATCCGAAAAGAACCGCCCCATCGACGGGCAACCGATTAAACAGGGAGCAACGAAATGACCACTACCGATCTCGGCATTTCCATGACCAACGAGCGCATCCAGTCGGGCGAAGCCCGCAGTGTGAGCGGCGCGAAGGGCGGCAAGGGCGGTTCCTGGTTCGAAGTGCTGGCCGGCGCGCTGGGCGACATCCTCGGCGAGCGCGTCTCCGCGATGATCACGGCCAAGAACGACATGGTTAAGAATTACAAGGCAGACCTCGATACCGAGAAGGGCGAGCAGCAGTCGAAGGAATACATGCAGGCGATGACCAACTTCCAGGTCCAGAGCCAGATCTTCGGCATGGAGAGCAATGCGGTGAAGACCGCGATCGACTCCATCGGCGGCGGCCTGAAGGAAATCAGCAAGCGCTGAGCAATCGCACCGCAGCGCGCGCATGTCGAGAACTGTGCGCTGCGCGGCTTGCGTGGCTGCAGAAGAACGCCAAGCTTGCTTGGCGTTTTTCGTTTTTGCGCCGGGCTCCTCCGGGTCCGGCCGCGGGAGGTGTCCGGTGCGCGTATTCGCCGAGTCCGTGTTTACCCGTTCGTTGATCGCCGCGTGCGGTCTGCTCGCCGCGGTCTCGTCCGTGCCAGCCCGCGCGCAGTTCGACGCCGCCGGTCAGGCGGTGCTGATGCAACAGCATCAGGTGCATACCGGCAACGTGTTGTCGGCCGAACAGGGCGCGCTCAACGCTGGGCGCACCCGGTCCGTCCCGACCGCGGCCGGCAATGTATGGGAGCAGTCGCTGACTGCACTCGCGCGCGGCGCGCAGGCGACGCGGCCGGCGCCTGCGTCGGCGCTGCGCTTTCGCCGCGATGCGGCGCTGAGCGCGCGCTTGCAGGGCCGACAGGCCGGCCTCGCGCTGAAAGGGCTGTCGCTGACTCCGGCGCAGATGCGCGAGCGCTTCGAAGCGCTGTTGACGCTTTACGGCTATTCGCGCGACGACCTGGGCGATGTCGCCGCGGCCTATCTGGTGATGGCCTGGGAAGTCGCCAACGACCGCAACGCCAAGGACGTGCCCGGCGGCGAGCGCGCGGTGCGCGAGCAGTTGCGCCGCGCGATGTTGGCGAACCCGGGGCTGGCCAGGATGACCGACGGGCAGAAACAGGAATTGGCCGAACGCCTGACCTATTCCGCGGTGCGCAACGGCATGGCGTATCAGGTCTATCGCCAGACCGGTGCGCGCGCCGAACTGGACGCGCTCAGCGAGCGCATGCGCCGTGAGGTGCAGCATCAGGGATTGGATTTGCGCCAGTTCCAGCTCAGCGGCAGCGGCTTGGTGCGGCGCTGAGAGCGATGCGGTTGGCCGTCGGCGGATCGCGGACGCATGCGAGCCCGCAGCGGGTCGTGCGGCGACGCGGATAGATCCGCTGCGTTTGCGCGACCGTCGATAAGCAGGGCTTATAAGGCCCGCGACCGGCATTCGCCGGCTTGAACACATAGCCTACAAAGCAGTGGCGCTACAAAGCGCGTTGCGCCCCTGCGCAGCACGCGCGCGGGCTCAGGCGCTGGATACGGCCGCGCTTCGAGCACGCCACGCACCGCGACCTCAGCGGCGCCGGTTGATCCGACGCCCCAGCCACCACGCGCCGGCCGCGACCGCTACGCCGAGCATCAGCGCCGCTCCGCTGCCGCCGGTTTCGATGCGCTGGCTGACCAGGCTGCCGCTGGGCAGCAACAAGACCACCGCCATCGCCAGGCACACGTAGGCGACGATGGTCAGCACCCAGAACAACCATTGCAGCGCGCGCGTGGCTTCGATTTCGGGATCGTCGCCGTGGCTGGGCCGGTGGGTGCCGCCGCGACCGAAACGCCAAAGCCAATGGGTCCGGGTGGCGCCGTCGACGCCGCCGCGGCGCGCACCGCGCCGTACCGCTGCATCGCCGGTGTAGACCAGTTGATTGGGCCCGTCGCCGCGTTGTTGCACCGCGCGGTCGTTGGCCGCGGCCGGCAGGGTGCGCGGATCGTTGCTCACGGTGTGGGTGTTGATCGCGGGCAGGGTCGCGGTGGTTTCTGAGGGCGGCGGTGCGGCGTTGGCGGCGGTGGTGCCGGCCGGCGCATGCGCGCCGCCGGTCAGCCGTGCCAGCAAGCCCTGCTGCATGGCCAGAGCGTCCTGCGACAGCGCTGTGGCCATCGGCGAGGCGGCGATGGCATTGGGCGTGGCGGTGGCGACGAGGACGGTCGCCGGCGCGGTGCCGCTCAGATTGGCGGTGGCCGCCGCGCTCTGCGCTGCCGCGCCCATGGCCGCGCCACCGGCGGTCGCGCCGCCCGGCAGCGCACTCGCGGCCGAGGCCGAGACTGCGGCCGGGAGCGCCTGTCCCTGCATGCCCGCGCTGGCCGCCGCGCTGGTCGCCGCCGGCACCGCGCCGCGATCGAGCAAAGCGTATTGGGTCGCGTTGAGCGCGCGTTCGGACAGGGTCGGTGCCGGGTATTGGGTGGGCGTGGTGCCGCCGAAGGGATTGTTGTAGTTGCTCTGCGACGGCGACTGGCCCTGCAGGAGGCGGCTGACCGGGTTGTCGGGATGGATCAGCGGGGCGTTGTTGCCCGGCAGTGCGCCGCTGACGCCGCCGGGCGTCGGTGTGGCGCCCGGCAGGCCTGGGTTGCCCGGCAGCCCTGGGTTACCGGGCGTACCCGGCGTACTGGGGCTGCCCGGCGTTCCATGCGGATTGCCCGACATCGGCGGGCGGCCGCCGTCGTCGTCGCCGTCGCCGGATCCCGGCACCCCGGGCGGCACGCCGGGGCCGTTCAGGCCCGGCAGCGGCAGGCCTCCGGGCATGCCTGGCATGCCGCTGCCGCCGCCACCCAGGCCCGACAGCAGGTTGCCCAACGGATTGCTAGGGAAGTCGATAGCCATGGCCGCACCGCGCGCGCAATCGCCCGATACTGCCGGGACGTTGTCTGGACGGTACTGCCGACGCACGGCGGCGGCATCCTCGGGGCGGCCCTAGGTGCATGCGCGTTCGATGGCGCGCACGGCGGATCCAGTCGCCGCCGGCCGACGCGCGCGCGTCGCCGCACGAATCCGATGCGACAGCCCGTATCGCTCCGGCGTTCTCGATGGCGATGCGGCACGACGGACGAAATCCGCATGCGATGAAATCCGCACGCGATCGCCATGCCGAACATCGCGATCGACGCCGTCGCACAAACGCTGCTTTCGCCAGATACAAACAGAATCTATAGCGGCGACGCGCATACGCGAATTGCCTGCGCAAACGCGTCAATGCAGGCGATTCGGGCGTGCATATCGTCTTGTTGCGCATGCCGTGCAAGCGCAGACTTCGACTTGCGCCAGGCTTGCGATGCAATGTCGAACGACGGACGCGATCAGCATCCGCGCATTTCCCCCAACTCCGGAATTTCCATGAGCCGACTGCCTGGCCTCGATCTGCTGCGCGCGATCGCGATCGTATGGGTGATGTTCTTCCATGCCGCGCGCCTGGGTTCGCCATGGCCGCCGATGTCGCAGTTCGGCTGGATGGGCGTGGATCTGTTCTTCGCTCTGAGCGGCTATCTGATCGGCTGGCAGGCGCTGCGGCCGTTGAGCCAGGGCCGGCGTTTGTCGTTCGGCGATTTCTATCTGCGCCGCGCGTTCCGCGTATTGCCGGCGTTCTGGGTGGTGTTGGCCTTGTACCTGTGGTGGCCGGAATTCCGCGAAAAGCCCGGTTTGCAGCCGGCCTGGCAGTTCTTGAGTTTCAGCGTCAATTTGCTGATCGATTACGGGAACAACAAGGCGTTCTCGCATGCCTGGTCGTTGTGCGTGGAGGAACATTTCTACCTGGTGTTTCCGTTGCTGGCGCTGTGGCTGACACGCAAGCCGGCGTTGTGGAAGGCCGCCGTGCTGGTGGCCGTGCTGGTCGGCGGCGGCATGGCGCTGCGCGCCTGGGCGTGGCAGCTCAGCTTGCCCGACGGCGCCAACGCCTGGGTCGAGAACGTTTACTACCCGACCTGGATGCGTCTGGACGGTCTGGTGTTCGGCGTGGCGCTGGCGGCGATCCGCGCTTACCGGCCGCGGACCTGGGAGGCGATGATGCGCCGCTCGGGCCTGTTGGCTTTGTTCGGCCTGATCGGCGTGGGCGCGGCGATCGCGGTGTCGCGGGATCGGCTCGGCTTGCAGGCGTCGGTGTGGGCATTCCCGCTGGTCTCGCTCGGCATGGCCTTGCTGGTCGCCGCGGGCGCGGCCGAACAACGTTGGACCGGACGCTTGCGCGTGCCCGGCGCGGCCTGGCTCGCGGCTGCGTCGTTCAGTCTGTACCTGACCCACAAGGCGAGCTTCGCTTTGCTCGAACGCGCCCACGGCGCGACTTTGGAAGCCAACGGCCCGCTCGCGTTGGCGGCCTACGCCGCGGCGGCGTTGCTCGGCGGCGCGTTGCTGTACTACTCGGTCGAGCGTCCGTTCCTGCGTCTGCGCGAGCGTCTCGTGCAGCAGCGCGCGCAGGCCGCCGATACGGCCGGGGCGACCGCTACCATTTGAACGGAGTGTTGAACCGCGTGTTGAGCCGCGCGCCGCCGTTGCGCGCGGCCCTTCATCCAGCGCGCGCGGCTTCGGTGGCGAAGGAGCGGCGCAACGCGAATGCCGCGCCGACCGCGCCGAGCGCGGCCAGCGCGACCGGGATCGACGCGATCGGCCAGCCGGCCGCCTGCACCACGCTGCCGAACAGCCACGGGCCGATCACCTGGCCGATGTAGCTGCCCTGCATCAGCAGCCCCATCGCCACCGCGATCAGCGCCGGATGAGGCACCAACTGCGCCGCACCGCCGACCGTGCTGGCCGGCAGCAAACCGCCGGCCAACGCGAACAGCACGCACAAGGCGAACACCCACGGCGCCGGCAGGCCCAGCGCGAACGCGCCGACCGCGGCCGCGCCCATCGCGGCGCTGGCGATGGCGATCAGGATCCAACGCGGCGCGCCGCGGCGCAGCAGCGCGCCGGCGGTGAGATTGCCGATCACGTTGGAGCCCACCGCGATCGCGCTGAGCAGGCCGGCGTCGGCGGTCGAGACCTGCATGCGCTGGATCAGCAAGGTCGGCAGGAAGCTGAGCATCGCGTAGAACTGCAGCGAATACAGGCCGAAGATCAGCGCCAGCAACAACGGACCGCGCGCGCCGGCCACCGCCAAGGCATCGCGGGCGATCTGCCGCCACGCCGTGGCCGCGACCGGCGCGGATCCCGCGCGCACGCCGAACCACAGCAACACCGCGGCTGCCGCGCACAACACCGCGTTGAGTTCCCAGAAACCGCGCCAGCCGTCGAGCGCCGCGCCGGTGGCCAACGCCAGCGCCATGCCGGCGGGCATGTAGCAACTCCAGATCGCGAACACCACGGTGCGGTCCTGCGGCCGCGACAGGCGCTGCAGCACGCTCGCGCCGGCCACCGCGAACAGCAGGAAGCCGGCGCCTTCGAGCACGCGCGTGGCCAGCAAGGCGTTCAGGCTGTGCGCCTGGCTGCCCAGCGCGCTGCCTACCGCCATCGCGCTCAGGCCGGCCACTTGCAGGCCGCGATCGCCCAGTCGCGCCACCATCGCGCCGGCCGGCAGGCTGGCGATCACGCCGAGCACGCCGAACACCGACATCAACCACCCGCCCATGCGCAGGTCCAGGCCGAGGTCGAGGCTCAGCGCAGGCAGCGCGATCGCGGTCTTGCCGACCTGCAGCGCGGCCGCCAGGCCGGCGAAGAACACCGCCGCGACCGCCGGCCAGTCGGTGCGCTCCAGGGTGCCGGTCAAGGGCAAAGGAACGTTGGGGTGCGAGGTCAAAGCCAGGGATTTCATGCGGGCGATCGGGTTGGGACGATGGTCGCTACCTTGGGACCTCAACCAAACTTCAGGTCAACGCGAGACACCGGAACAGTGCGATCCACGCGCACGCGATCGCCGCACGTTCCGTTCGCCGTGAGTCGGACCCTGCGGCCACGCAACCCGGGCCCTGGGGCGCGCCATCGACGGCGGACGGCCGTCGCAGCGCACGGAACCGTGGCCGCCGCCTGGCTCCCCAATCCGCTGAACGGCCATAAAGCGTAAAAGCCGTGACTAAATTCACCTTTTCTACAGAAACTTCGTGCAGTAAGGTGGGGCACACTGCATGGGAGCACGTTCGTGTCAGGGAGCTTCCGGAACCGCGTCGTCCGCGTTGGCAAACGTGGCGAGTTCCGACCGGCCCGTTTCTGCGTCCCCCGGCAGTGGCGGTTGTAGTGTCCAAACGCGCGGCTTCGGCCGCCGCCGCAACGCTGAAAGACGGGCGCGTCCCGTCGCTGCGAGGGGAGTGACCATGCACCGAACCCGTGCCGAACTGGATGGCGATCTGTGTCAGCTCAGCGCCGCGTTGCCGATCTGGCGACGGCAATGGCGCGACGACGAGGTGTTCTGGCCGCGCGTAGACAGCCTGATCGAACGCTTGCTGACGGTGACGCCGCGGCCCGAGCGCGGTCACGTGATCTCGCACATCAATCGCCTGATCGTTTCGCAAGGCCTGCAGCACGCGCCTTACGAATAAGCGTGTCTGCCGCGACGGCGGCTAGGGCCGGGCCGGCTTGAGCAACTCGTCGAGCAGCGCGCCCACCCGCGCGGCATAAGCATTGGGCGCGAAGCGCTGGGCGAACGCGCGCCGCTGTTCGGCGCTGCCGACCACCGATTCGCGGCTCAACCGGATCATCAACTGCGCCAATTGGTGGCGGTCGTGCGGATCGAAGCGCGGCATGTCCATCGGCGCCACTTCTTCCAGCGCGCTGCCCTCGGCCACCGCGACCGGCGTGCCGGCGGCCAGCGCTTCGAGCACCGGCAAGCCGAAGCCTTCCGCATAGGACGGTTGCCACAACCGTTCGGCATCCAGATACAGGCGCGCCAGTTCGGCGGCGGCGATGTCGGTGAACCAGTGCACGCCGTTGAGGCGCCGCAACTCCGGCGCGACGTGTTCGGGCGCGCCGACCACCACCAGATCCGGGGTGTCGTAGTGCTGGCGGCGCGCATCCAGCCACGCGCATAGAAACAGATCGGCGTTCTTGCGCGGCTCGCGGGTGCCGACCAGCAGCCAGTAGCGCGGCGGCAGCGGCCGTTGCAGACGGCCGCGATCGGCCGGAGCCGGCAGCGGCGCGACCGCGTCGGGCAGCACGTAGAGCTTGTGCGCATGCGCCGGATACAGGCGGCCGCATTCGGCGGTGGTGTAGCGCGACGGCGTCCAGATGGCGTCGGCGGCGGCCACCGCGTGGCCGATGCGGGCTTCGTCGATCAGCCGCCAGGCCAGCGCGCGCCACGGCGAGGTGCGTGGCTGACGCTGGGTCAGCCGAAACAGATCGTGCAACAGCAACACCTGACGCAGCTGCGCCGGCTTGCGCCACACCGGCATGCCGCCGTTGGCGGTGGCGATGTAGATGTCCACCCGCTCCTCGCGCAACGCCGCCGGCAGAAAGCCGGCCTGGTAGCGCCAGCGGCGGCGCAGGCCGGGCGGGTCGGCCACGGCGACCGCGGGCAGGTCGGCGGCAACCGCGATGGCGCGGTGCGGGTGGTCGAGCGGGGCTTCGGTGAACAGCACCGTTTCCACATCGGTGCGTCGGCGCAGGGCGCATTCCAAGGCCAGGATTTGGCGCCCCACGCCGGTGCCGGGCGCGGCGGTGGCGGCGCGGTAATCCAGGCCTATGCGCATCGCCATTCCCTTGCGCACAAGGCGGCCACGACCGCGCTGGCGTTCGGCCGCGCGCAAGCGAGGATCGCGTTGGAGTACGGAAGATTCATCGGATACCGCAGGGCCCTGGCCGGAACGACTAACGGGACATGCAGCCGAATCAGCCCTTCTCCATTAGTGCGATCATCGTCACATTTATTATGTGATCGTGCACCGCTCCGGGCGCTGCGTTGGTCGATTCCGTTCATGAATATGCTGAACGGTAAGCCGCGCGAATTCAGGCCGTGCCTGGACGGCGCCGTCACGGGACGCTTGACACCCTGGCTGTGCCGGGCATCTATTATCCGAGCTATTTAACCTACTGGTTCAGTTCAATGCCCGCCGATTCGCTCAGCACCACTTTCGCCGCTCTCGCCGATCCCACCCGGCGCGCGATCCTGGCCCGCCTCGCCAGTGGCGAGGCCGGCGTGACCGAGCTGGCCGAACCCTTCCAGATGAGCCTGCCGGCGATCTCCAAGCACATAAAAGTGCTCGAGCGCGCCGGCCTGGTCGCACGCGGCCGCGAAGCGCAGTGGCGGCCGTGCCGGCTGGAAACCGCGCGCCTGCAGGAGGTCTCGGGCTGGCTGGACCGCTACCGCGAGTTCTGGGACCAGCGCCTGCAGCGGCTCGACGATTATCTGGTCCAGTTGCAGACCACCGCAGAGGCAGCGCATGGACAACAGCCTGACTAGCCCTCGCGGAGACATCGCACCCGTCCGGAGCCGTGGCCATGGCTGACGCCGGCGCGCCCGGCCGCAGCAAGCGCGCAGGCGCGGACGCCGGGCCGACTCGCGCGCCGTGCTGCGGCCTGCCCAGTCCGCTGGCCAGCGCGATCCGGGTCACCGTCAACACGCGCGCCGCGCCGTCCCGGTCGGACGCTGCGGCCTCGACATCCGCGCCGTCGTCCAAGCAGCGCGCGCCCGGAAACGGCTGAAGCGGCTTCGCGCGATTCGCGGTCGCCGTCGGCGTCGTTCAGACGATACGTCGCGCGTTTGCGCGGATCCGATCGCGATGATGCTGCGCGATGAATCATGCGTGCCTGTCGCAACCATCCCGTCGGCTTCGACCGTGCGCCGACACGTGCGCGAGTGATGCCGCGCGCACTGCGCCCTCGTCGCCCGCTGCGTGCATGAGCCGATCGCGTGGCTCCGGTGCGGTCGATGGCCGCCGGAAGCATCCACGCGAATCGCATCGCGCCGAACCCGACGACTTCGCGCATCGCCTCACGAGCCCGCCACGCGAATCGCTACCGCGAACCCGCCGCCGCATCGGGCCGCGCATCTGTTCGACACACTCCGCAAAGTCGCAAGCGGCCTAAGCGGACTTGCGTCCAAGTCCGCGCGCGCTTCGAGTATTAACGTCGATCTTCGCGCGTCACGCATGCCGGGGATGTCGTCGCGCCGTCGCGATCGATCCAAGGGGGCGTTCGAAAACACCAGAAAAAACGGCATTTTCCTGCGATTGCGCAACCGGCGCACATCCGGTACCGCAATCGCGCGCAGCGTTCTTGATCGCGCAGCACAACGGCGCATGCAGGTCTTTTCGAAACTGATCGCCGACATCGCAACGATTGCAGGCAACCACCCAAAGGAGCCGACCATGCCGCACGCCACACTCAGCCGCGCCATCCGCCGCGCGCTGTTCGCAGCCACCATCGTCAGCGTCGCGCCGCTCGCGGCTCAAGCGCAGGACGCGCCTCCCACCACCACGCTCGAACGCATCGAAGTCACTGGTTCCAACATCAGCCGCGGCGATATGGAAACCGCATCGCCGGTGCAGGTGGTCAGCCGCGAAGAAATCGATCGCACCGGCAAGGCGACCATCGCCGAATATCTGCAGACCCTGACCACCGATGGTTCCGGCTCGGTGCCGCGCAGCTACGGCACCGGCTTCGCCGCCGGCGGCACCGGCGTGTCCTTGCGCGGCCTGGGCGCCGGTTCCACCCTGGTGTTGTTGAACGGCCGCCGCACCGCGCCCTACGGCCTGGCCGACGACGGCCAGAAAGTGTTCACCGATCTGAGCACCATTCCGATGGACGCGGTCGAACGCGTGGAAGTGCTCAAGGACGGCGCCTCGGCGATCTACGGCTCCGACGCGATCGCCGGCGTGGTCAACATCATCCTGCGCAAGGAATTCACCGGCGTCACCGTGCGCAGCTCGGTCGGCGTGTCCGGCCAGGGCGACGGCACCCAGGCCAAGGCCTCGGCGACCTTCGGTTTCGGCAGCCTGGCCGAAGATCGCTACAACGTGTTCTTCAATATCGAAGGTAGCCAGACCGACGAGATCCAAGTTTCCGACCGGCGCGATCGCAAATGGATCGGCACCGGCGACGCGCGGCGCTGGGGCTACAGCCAGACCAAGCGTTTCATGAACGGCTACATCCTCGACGGCGACGCGACTCAGTCGCCGGCCGGCAGCGTCAAGAATCCCGGCACCGGTCAATACGTGGGTTTGCCGGGTTGCGCGCAGCTCTCGCCGGTGACGCCGCAGGATCCGCGCGGCGGCTGCCTGTGGCAGTCCGGCCAGTTCAACAGCCTCACGCCCGAAGAGAAGTACGTGAATCTGTTCGGCCGCGGCACCTTCGCGATCTCGGACAATTTCGAGGCTTACGTTGAAGCCGGGTACTCGAAGAAGAAGAGCACCTTTTACAACACCCCATCGACCGTGTCCGGCGCCTGGGGCTATCCCGGCGGCCCGGTCAACGCCGACTCAGGCGACGGCGCTGTGGTGCTCGGGCCGAACCATCCCGACAACCCGTTCCCGGGACAAAGCGCCAATCTGCGTTACGCCGCGTTCGACGTCGGTCCGCGCATCATCCGCAGCGACAGCGAGTTCAGCCGCTTCCTGGTCGGCGTCAAGGGCACCGCCGGCGCCTGGGACATGGACGTGGCCTACCTGCATTCGCAGAGCGATCTGACCAACACCCGTGACGGCTTCCTGCGCTACGGCGCGGTGCGCGACGCGCTCACCAACGGCACCGGCCCCGGTGGCTACTGGCGCATCGGCCAGAACGCCAATCTCAATTCGCAGGCGTTGTACGACTACATCTCGCCGACCATCCACGCCGACGGCAAGACCACCTTGGATCTGTTCGACATCAAGGGCTCGCGTTCGCTGATGGATCTCAAGGGCGGCTCGCTCGGCGTCGCGCTCGGCGCGGAATGGCGCCGGCAGAAGGCCGAACTCAAGCCGCAGACCTACACCGATATGGGCGACATCATCGGTCTGGGTTATTCGGCCTACGAAGGCAGCCAGGAAGTCGCCGCGGCCTACGCCGAAGTGGTGGCGCCGGTGCTGGAAAGCCTGGAGCTGTCCGGCGCGGTGCGTTTCGACAGTTACAAGGGCGGCGAAAACGCGACCACGCCGAAGTTCGGGGTGAAATGGCAGCCGATCCAGCAACTGGCGCTGCGTGCGACCTATGCCGAAGGCTTCCGCGCGCCCAATCCGGCCGAGTCGGGCAAGGGCGGTCTGGCCGGCTTCGCCGCCGCCGCCGACTCGCTGCGTTGTCCGGGCGGCAATCCCGCGCCGGGCGCCAGCGTGCGCGATTGCGATATTCAGATCGCGGTGATCACCAGCCCCAATCCCGACCTCAAGGCCGAGGAATCCAAGAGCTACACCGTCGGCCTGGTGTTCGAGCCCACGCCGAACACCACCATGACCCTGGACGGTTGGCAGATCGAGCGCACCAACGAGATCAACGTGGAGACCACCGATGCGGCGATCGCCGCCGGCCACGTCATCCGCAGCGGCAACAACCTGCCCGGCCAGCCCAACAGCGGCAGCTTGCTCGCGGCGTTGGCCAACTACGTCAACTCGGCCTCCACGACGGTGCGCGGCGTCGACCTGGACGTGCGCCAGCGCTTCGATCTCGACGCGCACGGCAAGCTGAGCCTGGACCTGCAGTGGAGCCACATCAGCAAGTTCGAACGCGAGGAAGAAGACGGCAGCACGATCGAATTCGCCGGCACCCACGGCAACTGCGACGTGACCAACTGCATCGGCACGCCCAAGGACAAGATCAATTTCGGCGCGACCTGGGAAATCGGTCAGTTCAGCCTCAGCGGCGTGGCCAACTACGTGTCCAGCTTCAAGAACGTGCGCTTCGAGGGCGGACCTTGCGCCAGCCGTTACGCCGACGGCAGCGCCGCGCCGGGCGGTTGCCGGATTCCTTCGTTCACCACCTTCGATCTGTCCGGGCGCTGGAAGGCCAACGACGGCGTGGAAGTGTTCGGCTCGATCCAGAACCTGGCCGACAAGATCGCTCCGCTCGATCCTTTGACCTACGGCGCGATCAACTACAACCCGATGCATTCCAGCGGCGCGATCGGCCGTTATTTCACCTTGGGGGTGAAGTACACCTTCCAATGAACCCACTCTCCAGCCGTTAAGGCGTTTTCGCGCGTCTGCTCCCCGTGGATGCGCGCTTGCCGGCCCGTTCCCCTCGCGGCGGAGCGGGCCGTTTCTTTGTTCGCGCCGATACCGATCGGCCCCGGCGCCCCGCCTGCCGTTTCCCCCCTTTGAAAAAGAGGAGCCCGGGGGGATTTGCTTTTGCTCCACCGCCTTACCCAAGCCAACGCAAATCCCCCGCGCTGAAGTTCACTCAGACCTCCATACGCGCCGGGCGCCGCCCCTTTTGCAACGGAGGCATCCGTTCGCACTTCTCCGTCGCCGGCCATGTCGATTCCGCCCTGACCCGTTCGTCGTCCTGATAAGCCGCCGCGACGCGCCCCGCCGGGGCGCCGGCCGCCCGACGAGGACCACGACCGTGAAATTCATGCTGATAGTCAAAGCCAACGCCGACAGCGAGGCCGGAACGATGCCCGACACCGAGCTGCTCACGGCGATGGGCGCCTACAACGAGGAACTGGTGCGCGCCGGCGTGCTGCTCGGCGGCGAAGGACTGCATCCGAGTTCGCGCGGCGCGCGCGTTCATTTCGACGGCCGCGCGCGGGTGGTGGTGGACGGCCCGTTCGCGCAGACCGGCGAGCTGATCGCCGGCTTCTGGCTGATCCAGGCGCGTTCGCTGGAAGAGGCGGTGGAGTGGGTCAAGCGCGTGCCCAATCTGGATGGCGCGCAGTCGCAGATCGAGATCCGCCAGGTGTTCGACCCGGCCGACTTCGGCGAGGCGCTGACCCCGGAGCTGCGCGCGGCCGAAGACCGTCTGCGCGAACAGGTCGCGCGCCAGATCGGCTGAGCACGGTCGCCGCATCGGTACGACGCCCCCTGTAGGAGCGGCGCAAGCCGCGACAGCGAAACCTCGCTTGCGTCGCAGGCCCAATGTCGCAGTCGCGGCTAGCGCCGCTCCTACGGGAAGCAGGGCCAGATCGCGGCCCCTGAAGCGACGAGGGGTCGCGTCCCCGTCGTCCGACCCTTGCGAGCGGGCGCGCGAGGTGGTGTCATCCGACGCCATGACGGCCACCGACACCCACCGCGCCATCGACGCCGTCTGGCGGATCGAATCGGCCAAGCTCATCGCCGGCCTGACCCGCATGGTGCGCGACGTCGGTCTGGCCGAGGAACTGGCCCAGGACGCGCTGGTGGTGGCGCTGGAGAAATGGCCCGAGAGCGGCGTACCCGACAATCCGGGCGCGTGGTTGATGCAGACCGCCAAGAACCGCGCCATCGATCGGCTGCGGCGCAAGAAGCTGCTCGATCGCAAGCACGAGGAAATCGGCTATGAGATCGAATCCAGCCAGGACGAGGTCGAGGACGCGTTCTTCGACAAGCTCGACGACGACATCGGCGACGATCTGCTGCGGCTGGTGTTCATCTCCTGCCATCCGGTGCTGTCGACCGAGGCGCGACTGGCCCTGACCCTGCGCCTGCTCGGCGGCTTGACCACCGACGAGATCGCGCGCGCGTTCCTGGCCAGCGAGCCGACCATCGCCCAGCGCATCGTGCGCGCCAAGCGCACCCTGGCCGACGCGCAGGTGCCGTTCGAGGTGCCGCGCGGCGAGGAACTGGCGCAGCGGCTGTCCTCGGTGCTGGAAGTGATCTATCTGATCTTCAACGAAGGCTATTCGGCCACCGCCGGCGACGATTGGATGCGTCCGGGCCTGTGCGAGGATGCGTTGCGCCTGGGCCGGATACTGGTCGGGCTGATGCCCGACGAGCCGGAAGTGCACGGTCTGGTCGCGCTGATGGAAATCCAGGCCTCGCGCGCGAAGGCACGCACCGGCCCGGACGGCCAGCCGATCCTGCTGTTGGACCAGGACCGCTCGCGCTGGGACCGGATCCAGATCCAACGCGGCCTGAGCGCGCTCGATCGCGCGGTGCAATTGGGCGGCTCCAACAATCCCTATGCGTTGCAGGCGGCGATCGCCGCCTGTCATGCGCGCGCGGTCAGCGCGCAGGACACGCCGTGGCCGCGCATCGCCGCGCTGTACCAACGGCTGGCGCTGCGCACGCCCTCGCCGGTGATCGAACTCAATCGCGCGGTCGCCCTGTCGATGGCGTTCGGCCCGGCGGCCGGCCTGCAACTGGCCGATACCCTGATCGACGAGCCGTCGATGAAGCACTACCACTTGCTGCCGACGGTGCGCGGCGATCTGCTGTTCAAGCTGGGCCGGCGCGAAGAAGCGCGCGCCGAGTTCGAGCGCGCCGCCGCGCTGACGCGCAACGCGCGCGAACGCGAGATGCTGCTGGCGCGCGCGGCGCAGAGCGTTTGAGGGCGCGATTGCGTTGAGAGTGCGGTGTAGGGGCTGAAGCCCCTGCCACAAAAGACTCCGTGATCTGCATCGGAATGCAAGCGCATTCCACGGCCGACGTCCGCCAGCATCGCGATTGGCGTAAGCCTCGCGATATGGCGAGGTCTTTGTGTGGGAGGACCTTCAGGCCCGACGCTCTTCGCGCCGATCGCCGTCATCTCGAATCGTGAGTGAAAGACTTCGCGAGACCAAAGAACCACCGAACAGATCGCTTTGAGAGCGCCGGACAACTGAGCGAAAAGCATTGGGCCTGAAGGCCCTTCCACAAAAGTATTCGTGGCCACGAAGTCTGTTGTGGGAGGGCCTTCAGGCCCGACGCTCTTCGCGCCGATCGCCGGGCTCTTCAATCCCTGGTGCTCGACTCCCAAGCCGCATGCGTCACTCCCGGCAGACGACGCAATCGCTCCACCACCGCATCGAGTTCGCCGGCATCGACCGCGGTGCTGACCAAGGTCGCGACGATCTCCACCGACGTCTCGCCATGCTCGTCCAGATCGACATCGCCGACCGGATAGTTCGCCGCCTCCAGATGTTCGACCAAGGCTTCGCGCGCGGCCGGCGCCAGTTCCGGTTCGACCGTCAGGCGCACCTCATAAGTCGCCTCCGAGGTCTGCTCATTGATCGGAATGCGGTTGATCGCATTGACCAGCGGCCGCAGCAAGGTGTTGCCGGCGATCACGAATCCGGTCAGCAGCGCGCCCTCGGCGATCATGTCCGCGCCGGTGCAGGCGCCGACCGCGGCCGAACACCACAAGGTCGCGGCGGTGTTGAGTCCGCGCACGTTCATGCCTTCCTTCATGATCACGCCGGCGCCGAGAAAGCCGATGCCGGACACCACGTAGGAAATCACCCGCACCGCCTCGACGCTGCCGGCCAGGCGCATCCCCAAGTCGACGAACGCCGCCGCGCCGACCGCGACCAGCGCGTTGGTGCGCAAGCCCGCGGTGCGCTGGCGGTACTGGCGCTCGGCGCCGATCAAGGTGCCCAGCACGAAGGCGGCGGCCAGGCTCAACACGGTGTCGAGAAACGGGAACAGCTGGAAGGTCTGGATGAAACGCATGGGCGACTCCGTTCGATGCGGTCGGGCGGTTGCGGGGCGATGAGTTCGACAGCGCGTTGGCGGCTCAGCTGGGGTCGTCCAGGCTGAAGCGATCGGCGTCCTCGTCGTAAGCGAAATACTCCGCATAGCGTGCCCACGCCGTGACTGCGCGCAGGGTCGCGGCGGCGTAGTCGGCCGACATGTGGTCTTCGAGCTCGTCGCGGAACCGCCGCGCCGGCGCCTGATGCGCGGCGCGTTCGTCGAGCACGCGGCGTATGTGCCCGGCCAGCGGCACGCAGGCCGCCAGTTGCTGGGCGAACAAGCGCTTGCGCGCATCGACGTCGTCGTCGGCGAAACGCCGCCCGGCCTCGCTCAGATGCAGGTCGCCGTCGTCGAGTTCGGCCAGGCGCAGCAGTTGCAGGCTCTCGGCGATGGGAAACAATTCGTCGACCTCCATGCGCAGGTGCGCGGCCAGCGCGGGCAGGTCGGCGCGGCCGTGGTAGGGCGCGGCGGCGACGGCTTCGATCAGTCCGGCGATCAGATTGCTGGAGACCTGTGGCAATTCCATGGCCAGACCCTGGCGCGCGATGCCGCCCTCGCGCGGCGCCGACGCGCGCGGCGAGCCGGTCATGCGTGCATAGATCCGGTCGACTTGATCGCGAAACGCCGGGTCGAGCCGATCGCGCGGTTGCGGCAGCTCGATGCGGATCTCGTCGATTACCCGGCCCGGGTTGGAGCCGAAAATCAGGATGCGGTCGCACATCAGCACCGCTTCTTCGATGTTGTGGGTGACCATCAGCATCGCCTCGATCGGCATGCGGCCTTCCGACCACAGATCCAGCAAGTCGGTGCGCAGGGTTTCGGCGGTGAGCACGTCCAGCGCCGAGAACGGTTCGTCCATCAGCAACACGCGCGGCTGCACCACCAACGCGCGGGCCAGGCCGACGCGCTGGCGCATGCCGCCGGACAATTCCTTCGGGTAGGCGCCTTCGTAACCGTCCAGGCCGATCAGATCGATCGCCGCGAGCGCGCGCTGGCGCCGCTGCGCCGCGTGGACGCCGCGCGCCTCCAGGCCCAGCTCGACGTTCTGCAGCACCGTCAGCCAAGGAAACAGGGCGAAGCTTTGGAACACCATGGCGATGTCGGCCGGCGCGCGCGCCAGCGAGGTGCCGCAGAACGCGACCTCGCCTTCGCTGGGGCGGATCAATCCGGCGATCACGCGCAGTAGGGTCGATTTGCCCGAGCCCGAACGGCCGAGCAGGCCGACGATCTCGCCCGAGCGCAGGCTCAGATCGACCCGGTCGAGCACCAGCAGCGGTGCCGCGCCGCTCTTGTCGTAGCTCTGGCGCAGGCCGCGCACTTCGATCAGCGCGGGTGCGGCGGGGTGGAGGCGATGGGAGAAGTTCATGGTCGTACTCCGACTGGCAGCCGATGAGGGCCGCATGGGCGATGAGGCGCGGGCGAACCGCGCGAGTGTGTGTTTGCGCCGCGCCGGGCGATTCAATCCAGGCGCAAGCGACGTTCGGCGTAGACGTACAGCGGCCGCCACAGCAGGCGATTGAACAGCGTCACGAACAGCGACATCACCGCCACGCCGAGCACCACGCGATGGAAATCGCCGGCCTCGGTGGCACGGGCGATATAGGCGCCCAGACCGTAGGCCTGCACCCGTTGATCGCCCCAGTGCACCAGCTCGGCGACGATGCTCGCGTTCCACGAACCGCCCGAGGCGGTCAGCGCGCCGGTCACGTAATAGGGAAATACCGCCGGCAAGATCGCCCGCCGCCACCACGTCCACGAGCGCAGCCGGTACACGCTGGAGGCCTCGCGCAGATCGGTGGGAAACGCGCTCGCGCCGGCGATCACGTTGAACAGGATGTACCACTGCGTGCCGAGCACCATCAGCGGCGACAGCCACACGTCGGGATTGGCGCCGGTCGCCACGATCGCCATCACCGCCAGCGGAAACAGCACGTTGGCCGGAAACGCCGCCAGCAACTGCGCCAACGGCTGCATCCGCTGCGCCAGTCGCGGACGCAGGCCGATCCACACGCCGATCGGAACCCAGATCACGGTCGCGACCGCGATCAGCACCACGACCCGCGCCAACGTCGCCAGACCGCCGCCGAAGGCTTCGGCGACATCGGCCAGGGTCAACGTGCGGCGGCCGTAGTCGAACGCGAACCACGCGCCCCAGGCGGCCGTCGCCAGCACCAGCGCCAGCCACAAGCGGTCGCCCAGGCGCGGGTTCGTCGCTGCGTGCGGCGCGGCGGCGATCGCACGCGGACGCAAGCGCCACAGCAGCGCGCGTTGCCACAGCCAGATCAGCGGTCGCAGCGCGCGCTTGAGCACGCGGGTGCGCCGCGCCATGTCGTACACCCACGAGGCCGGCCGCTGTTGGCCGGCGGTCTGTTCGACCCGGAACTTGTCGGCCCAGGCCACGATCGGGCGGAACAACAACTGGTCGTAGAGCGCGATCAGCACGGCCATCGCCACCACCGCCCAAGCCACCGCGGCCAGATTCTTCTGCGCGATCGCCAAGGCCAGATACGAACCGATGCCGGGCAATTCGACGGTGGTGTCGCCGACCGTGATCGCTTCGGAGGCGACCACGAAGAACCAGCCGCCCGACATCGACATCATCATGTTCCACACCAGGCCCGGCGCCGCGAACGGCGCCTCCAGACGCCAGAAGCGCTGCCATGCGCTGAGCCCGAAGCCGCGGCCGACCTCGTCGAGATCGCGCGGCACCGAGCGCAGCGACTGATAGAACGAGAACGTCATGTTCCAGGCCTGGCTGGTGAAGATCGCGAACACCGCCGCGCATTCGGCGCCGAGCTGACTGCCGGGAAACAGGCCCAGGAAGAAACTCACGGTGAAGCTGAGAAAGCCCAGCACCGGCACCGATTGCAGGATGTCCAAGGCCGGCACGATCACCTGTTCGGCGCGCCGGCTCTTGGCCGCCCAGGTGGCGACGAGGAAGGTGAACACCAGCGAGGCCAGCATCGCCGCGAACATGCGCAAGGTGGTGCGCAGCGCGTACTCGGGCAGGTGGGCGATCTGCAGCGATACCGGCTGCGCGGCCAGGCCGACGAGCGGTTCGCGCATCTGCGCCGCGCCGTGGCCGAGCAGCGCGGCGCCGGCGATCAGCAGCGTGAACGCGATCAGGTCATGAAGATTGGGCCAGCCGCGCGCGCGGATCAGCGCGGCGACCAGCGGGGAGTGCGGGCGGTGACGGAAGATGGACAGCATGGCGAACCTCGGTACGGCCGGATCTGACGGCGCCGCGGACGAATCCGGACACGGCGACTGCGAAGGCGGGGTCGGCACGCGCGACAGGTGGAGGTTCTTCGCCGATGCCCGCGTCGTCGGCGCGGGCGACGCGCCAGCGGCATTCGAGCCGACCGGTGACGGCGTTGCGTCGCCAATGCGCGAGTACGCGGCCGGGGTCGTTGGCGGCGCGCAGATCCGCGGGTACTACGATCGGCGCGGCCGATGTCACGTAAGCGATGCGCCGCGACGCGGACGTGCGCGATGCGATGAACAACGATCCGATGACGCAGGCTTTGTCGGAGCCGGGCGCTTTGAACAGCGGCCCGATGAACAGTGGGGCGAGCAACGGCTTGAAGAACATGGTTCACCTCGGCGATGTGCGGTGGCCGGCGCGCGCTCAGCGCGGCAGCAGGAGATTCACGCCCAGCGTCAGCCACGGACTTCGGCGGTCGTCGTTGCGGTCGCCGATCAACACATCCACGCTATGACCGGCGCCGAACCCGCGGCGCAGGCCCAGTTGAGCGACGCGGCCGCCGCGGTGATCGGCGAACAGTTCCGCCAGCACGCTCCAATCGGCATGCAAGGCATGCTCCAGGCCGATGCCCGCGGTGACGGCCGCGCGGCCGTGGCGCGGCGCATTCCAGCCCAGGTTGAAATGCCACTGGCCGCGTAGCGCGGTATCGGCCACGCTCAGCGGGAGATTGAAATTCCAACCGTCGAACGCGCCATGGCGCGGATCCCAGTTCGCGCCGACCGAGGCCGCGAGCGCCCAGCGCTGCGAGGCCGCGGTGTGCAGCACGCGCTTGGCGCCGAACGCGGCGATCGCCGGCGCGCGCGGCTGCGCGTAGTCGCTCAAACCCAGGCCGAACTCGCTGCCGGCCACGTCGCAGGCCGGGACCAGGGTCGACTCGCGCGACGGCGCGGCGGCGCGCAGCCAGCTTTCCAGCTGGCAACGGCCGGACGCGACGGTGGCGGCGTCATCGACGTACAGGCTGGCGCCGGCGCGCGCCGCGTACACGGGTACGAGCGAGAGCGCCGCAAACAGGACGGATGCGATCTTCGGGGGCATCGGCGATCTCCGGAGACACGGAAACGCCAAAGGCCACCTGGGCAGGTGTCTTCAGAGAGAAACTGCAGTGCGGGTTAGAGACGCGCGAACCCCGTTACATCGGGTTGCGGTTCGGCGATTGCGGCTCCGTTCTTCGCGAACGGCGCCGACCTGGGACATCCCAGACCTGTGGCGATCCGTCAGCGATTGCGCTGCAGCGCAGGTCTAGATCGACTGTCCAAGGGGTTGGCCTCTGGGGCGGAAAGGGGTTGGCGGGCGCATGATCCTCGCCGAACGCGCCTGGGTCAACCCCAGGGCCGCGCCGCGGGTGCGACTCGCCGGAATCGCTTCATGCCGGCGCGGACCGCGCCGTGAGCGATTACTGCGCGCCGCCGGTCATGCGTTCCAGCTCGCCGGCGCGTGCGGCGGTCGCATCGACCAGGCACGAGTTGGCTTCCAAGACCTGCCCCTGTCCAGGCTCAGGCTCGTCGTCACTGGCGCAATCGGCGTCGCGCTGCTTGATCCACGCGCGCTGCCGTTCGCGCAGATCCACTTTGCGATCGGCGGGCCATTGGCTCAGCAAGGTCTTGTAGGCATCGTTGAGCCGCTTGTCTTGATATGCGTGCTCGGCGCTTATGCATTCCTGGATCGCCGGCGTGACGCCTTGCGTGTGCGACAGGCATTCGTCGTAAGAGGCGCGCGTAGCGGCCGGCGCTTGCGTGGCGGGAGGTTCCGCAGCTACCGGCGCGGTCTGGGGCTCGGCGGTTTGTGCGGGTTCGGCTGCGACCGCATCCGCGGCCACGCTTTGCTTGCCGGGCGAGGCAGCAGGTGGTTCGCCGGGCGAAGCCGAGCAGCCCACGATCAGAGCCAAGACGGTCGCCAGACCGCATGCATGCAACTTCATTTTCATGGCACGGGATTCCATTCTCTCAACCGAACAACACGGTGTGGCTGTGGCCACGCTGTGCAAACGCTTTACATCTGCACAGGGCGCGCTTACCGAAGCAACATTCGCAAAGATCGCAAGCATAGCGGATCGACCGCAACGTGCAGGCGTACGAATCGTCGTCGAGCCGATCGTGCGCAACGACACGCTCAGGCGCGTGCCACCAGGCCCGCGATCAGATTCGCCAACGTCGCCGCGGCCTGCGTCTCTTCAATCCGTCCCAAACTCATCTCGCGTGACAGCGCTTCGCCCGCGCCGATGATGGCCACGCAGCGGCGCAGCAGTTCGGCGTCGCCGACCTTGGAATACGGCGCCAGCAGATCGCGGTACATCCGCACGTAGCCCTGGGTCATGTCCCGCTGCACGCGCTCCATTTCCTCGTCGCCCTTGAGCGCGGCGAAGATCGCATGGCACTCCGGGCCGGCGGTGCGGAAGCAGCTCATGTAGCTGTCGCCCATCAGCACGGCGACATCGGCCAGGCGCTTGGAGGTGCGCTCGAAATCCTGCGCGAGCGTCGCGGCCTGGCGTTCGTCGATCTGCCGGTACAGCGCGATCAGCAGGCCCGAGCGCGTGCCGAAATGCTCGTAGGCGATCGGTTTGCTGACCCCGGCGCGCTCGGCCAGATAGCCCAGCGTAAGCGCGTCGGTGCCTTGCTCGCGCACGATCGTCATCGCCGTTTCCAGCAATTGTTCGCGGCGTTCGGCCTTGGGCAGGCGCTTGGACGGGGCGGCGGTCGGGCTCATGCGACGGGTCTCCAGTGCTCGGATAAAACGCTTGACAGCGCCAGGGAGATTGTATCTTACTATTGGTAACTTACCAATCGTAGCTTGTGGCGGTGCCCATGCCGGGCCCGCGCTGGCCACGTCCCCATCGGAGTTGCTGTCATGCACGCAAACGTTCTCAAGCCCGTTCTCATCATCGGCGGTTCCGGCGTGGTCGGCGCGCAAGGCGCGCATGCGCTGCGCCGCCTGCACCCCGATCTGCCGATCGCCATCGCCGGCCGCGACCTGGCGCGGGCCGAGGCCGTCGCCGCCCAGGTCGGCAACGCCCAGGGCGTGCGCGTGGACCTGCAGCGCGCCGATCTGGGTCTGGGCGAGGACACGCGGTTCTCCGCGGTGGTGTTGTTCGTCAAGGACGACACGCTCAACTCGCTCAAGTACGCGCAGCGCCATGGTCTGCCCTACATCAGCACCTCCAGCGGCTCGTTCGAAATCGCGCCGGAAGTCGCCCGCCATCTGCGCCACCCGGCCGCCGCGCCGATCCTGCTCGCCAGCCATTGGCTGGCCGGCGCGGCGACCTTGCCCGTGCTGCATTTCGCCCAGGACTTCCGCCGTCTCGACACGATCCGCATCGCCGCCTTGCTCGACGAGCAGGACATGGGTGGCCCGGCCGCGGCCGCCGATTACGAACGCCTGACCAGCGCGGCGGCCGCGCAGATACTCGAACACGGCCGCTGGCGCTGGGTGCGCGACGCCGCGGCGGCGAGCCGTTTTCTCAGCGTCGACGGCACCCAAGTCGAAGCGGCGGCGTATTCGCCGATGGACGTGGTCACGTTGGCCGCGGCGACCGACGCGCATTCGATCCGCCTCGATCTGGCGCTGGGCGAAACCGCGAGCCGGCGCCGCGGTGAAGCCTTTTCCACCGAGATCGTGATCGAGCTGGAAGGCGAGCGACGCGACGGCGCCTGGGTGCGCAGCCGCCACGAACTGGTGCACCCGCAAGGCCAGGCGCCGATCACCGCGCTCGGCATCGCGCTCGGCATCGAGCGCCTGCTCGGACTGGCCGGCGGCGCGGCGGTGGCGCCGGGCTTGTATACGCCGGACGGACTGATCGATCCGGCCTACCACCTGCAGCGTCTGGCCGAGTTCGGGGTGCGCATCGAGCGCAAGCCCGACCTCGTGTTGGCCGAACCGATCGCCGCCTGATCGCGGCGGCCCATCGCGGTCGCCGCTCGATACCAAACCCGTCGTACTCGCATGCCGGCCGGCGCATCGGCGCCGGCCGCGACCTCTTGCGGCCGCGCGCCGCGTCCGGATGCCGCCATGGACTTCTCCCGCTTCTTCATCGATCGCCCGATCTTCGCCGCGGTGCTGTCGATCCTGATCTTCGCCGCCGGCCTGATCGCGCTGCCGTTACTGCCGGTCAGCGAATACCCCGAAGTGGTGCCGCCGACCGTGGTGGTGCGCGCGGTGTATCCCGGCGCCAACCCCAAGGTCATCGCCCAGACCGTGGCCACGCCGCTGGAGGAAGCGATCAACGGCGTGCAGGACATGATGTACATCAAGTCGGTGGCCGGCACCGACGGCGTGTTGGTCACCACGGTCACCTTCCGCCCCGGCACCGATCCCGATCAGGCCCAGGTGCAAGTGCAGAATCGGGTCAGCCAGGCGCAGGCGCGCTTGCCCGAGGACGTGCGCCGGCAAGGCGTGACCACCCAGAAGCAGTCGCCGACCATGACCCTGCTGGTGCATCTGGTGTCGCCGAGCGGCCGCTACGACTCGCTGTATCTGCGCAACTACGCGACCTTGAAACTCAAGGACGAGTTGGCGCGCCTGCCCGGCGTCGGCCAGACCCAGATGTTCGGCAGCGGCGATTACGCGATGCGGATCTGGCTAGATCCCGGGCGCATCGCCGCGCGCGGCCTCAGCGCCGGCGACGTGGTCGCGGCGATCCGCGAACAGAACGTGCAGGTCTCGGCCGGACAACTCGGCGCAGAGCCGATGCCCGGCGCGAACGAGTTCCTGATTCCGATCAACAGCCAGGGCCGTCTGCAGACCGAGGCCGAGTTCGAACAGATCGTGATCAAGAGCGGCGCGGCCGGCGAAATCGTGCGGCTGTCCGATGTGGCCCGGGTCGATCTGGACGCCGGCGACTACACCATGCGCGCGCAGCTCGACAACGCCGACGCGGTCGCCATCGGCGTGTTCGAGGCGCCGGGTGCGAATTCGATCGCGCTGTCGGACGCGGTGCGCGAACGCATGGACGAGTTGGCGCGGCGCTTCCCGCCCGGTCTGGAGTACCGCATCGTCTACGATCCCACCGTGTTCGTGCGCGACTCGATCCGCGCGGTCGCGACGACCCTGGGCGAGGCGGTGCTGTTGGTGGTGCTGGTGGTGATCTTGTTCCTGCAGACCTGGCGCGCCTCGATCATCCCGCTGATCGCGGTCCCGGTCTCTATCGTCGGCACCTTCGCCGCGTTGTACGTGCTGGGCTTCTCGATCAACACCCTGAGTCTGTTCGGTCTGGTGCTCGCGATCGGTATCGTCGTCGACGACGCGATCGTGGTGGTGGAGAACGTCGAACGCAACATCGAAGCCGGACTGAGCCCGCTGGATGCGGCGCATCAGGCGATGAAGGAAGTGTCCGGGCCGATCGTCGCGATCGCGCTGGTGCTGTGCGCGGTGTTCGTGCCGATGGCGTTCCTGTCGGGCGTGACCGGTCAGTTCTACAAGCAGTTCGCGGTGACCATCGCGATTTCCACGGTGATCTCGGCGATCAACTCGCTGACCCTGTCGCCCGCGCTAGCGGCCAAGCTGCTCAAGCCGCACGGCGCCGCCCAGGATGCGCCGACGCGGCTGATCGAACGCGGGTTCGGCTGGTTGTTCCGCCCGTTCAATCGCTTCTTCCGCAGCGGATCGCAGCGCTACCACGGCGCGATCGGCCGCCTGCTCGGCCGTCGCGGCGCGGTGCTGGCGGTGTATCTGGCGCTGTTGCTCGGCAGCGGGCTGATGTTCCAGGCGGTTCCGGGTGGTTTCATTCCGACCCAGGACAAGCTGTATCTGATCGGCGGAGTCAAGCTGCCAGAAGGCGCGTCGCTGTCGCGTACCGACGCGATGATCCGCAAGATGAGCGCGATCGCGATGAAAACCGAGGGCGTGCACGCTTCGGAAAGCTACCCCGGGCTCAATCCGCTGCAATACACCAACACTCCCAACACCGGCACCTTGTTCTTCGAACTCGAGCCGCTGCCCGAACGCGGACGCAGCGCCGAGCAGATCAACGCCGAGCTCAACGAAAAATTCGCCGCCTTGCAGGAGGGCGTGGCGTTCTCGTTCATGCCGCCGCCGATTCTCGGCCTGGGCACCGGCTCGGGTTATGCGCTGTACGTGCAAGACCGCGACGGACAAGGGTACGGCGCGCTGCAGAACGCGCTCAACGACTACACCGCGGCGATTTCGCAAGTGCCCGGACTGGGCTATCCGATCAGCACCTATCAGGCCAACGTGCCGCAGCTCGATGCGCAGGTCGATCGGGTCAAGGCCAAGGCCCAGGGCGTGCCGCTGAGCGAGTTGTTCGACACCTTGCAGACCTATCTGGGCTCGGCTTACGTCAACGACTTCAACCGTTTCGGCCGCACCTATCAGGTCATCGCCCAGGCCGACGGTGCGCATCGCGACAGCATCGAGGACATCGGTCAATTGCGCGTGCGCAACGACAGCGGGCAGATGGTGCCGTTGGGTTCGATGGTGAGTTTCGCCCAGACCTACGGGCCCGATCCGGTGATCCGCTATAACGGCTATCCGGCCGCCGACCTCGCCGGCGAGGCCGATCCGCGTCTGCTGTCCTCGACCCAGGCGATGGACACCCTGGCCGAGCTGGCGCGCAAGACCCTGCCCAACGGCATGCGCATCGAATGGACCGACCTGAGCTATCAGCAGGCGACTCAGGGCAAGGCGGCGCTGATCGTGTTTGCGTTGGCGGTGCTGTTGGCGTTCCTGGTGCTGGCGGCGTTGTACGAGAGCTGGACCCTGCCGCTGGCGGTGATCCTGATCGTGCCGGTGACGCTGCTGTCGGCGTTGGCGGGGGTGTGGTTGAGCGGCGGCGACAACAACGTGTTCGTGCAGGTCGGCCTGGTGGTGCTGATGGGGCTGGCGTGCAAGAACGCGATTTTGATCGTCGAATTCGCCCGCGAGTTGGAACTGCAGGGCCGCGGCATCGTCGAGGCCGCGCTGGAGGCTTGCCGCCTGCGTCTGCGTCCGATCGTGATGACCTCCATCGCCTTCATCGCCGGCACCGTGCCGCTGCTGTTCGGCCAGGGTGCGGGCAGCGAAGTGCGCGTGGCGACCGGCGTGACCGTGTTCGCCGGCATGCTCGGGGTGACCGTGTTCGGCTTGTTCCTGACGCCGGTGTTCTATGTGGCGTTCCGTAAGTGGGTGAGCCGCGAGCCGTTGCCGGCGCCCGCCCGGCCCGCGAAGGCATCGGCCAGCCTCCTGTAGGAGCGGCGCAAGCCGCGACCGCGATATTCGGCCCGCGACGTCGTTGAGGTTTCGCGGTCGCGGCTTGCGCCGCGAAACGACTGCGTCAACGCAAAAACACGAGACCTGATCGAATCCGCCCTCAACGTGTACAGTGGCCGCGCCGGGGGGCGAGCGCAGCGATGTCGAGGGAAGGGAATGAATCAAGCGATCCGATTGGCCGGGTTCTTCGCCGCACACGCGGTATGGTGCGTGGCCGATGGCGAAGACCTGATTCCGATCTATGCCTTCGAAACCGAGCAGGGCGAACGGCAGATGGTCCGCTACGCCAGCGAGCAGATCGAGACCGGCGTCGGCGAGGCGCGCGCGCGGCTGTCGCTCAACCCGGATCAGGCCCGCCACGCGGTCCTGGTCCACGACGGCTACGTCACCCTGCCTTCGGGCCGCACCGATGCGCTGATCCTGAGCGTGCGCGATTACCCCGGCGATCTGGCCGCGACCATGGCCGTGCCCTACCGCAACGCCGCCCATCCGCAGGGCTTCGCCGTGCACCGGCCCAAGTTTCTCGATTGGCGCGGCGTCAGCGATCCGGATTACGACGCGCTGGGCGAGAGCTTCTTCGCCGGCGTGGAGGAACACGAAATGGGCGACCGGGTCTGGCAGGCCAAACTCGACGATTCGCTGTGACCGCCGCCGCGCGCTGAGCCGCTGCGGCCACCGGCATTGATCCACGTCACAGAAGCGCAGCGCCAAAGCGGAAACTGCAATCTGCGGCATGGATGATGTCGGGTCCTTCGCGCCGGTCGCGTGCGAGGGCCCCAACCCGCCACCAATCGGAAACCGCGTACCGATGAGCGATCCGCAACGCCGCCGTTTCCTGATCGGCCTCACCGTCGGCGGCGCGGCCTGCGTGGCCGGGCCGGTGGCGATGTGGCGCTGGACCGGTGGCCACGGCCATCGCCTGGCCTCGGCGCCGGATCTGCAGTTGCTGCCGCCCGATGCGCGCTTCGTGCAACCGCTGCGCCTGCCCGGTGGCGACGGGCTGATGGCGCAAATCGATCTCAAGCAGCCGCTCGAACTGGCCGCGCGCGGCATCGCCCAAGGTTTGTTTCCGGGTGCGGCGACCACGCTGTGGTCCTATGTCGCCACCGTCGGCGGACGCGAGGCGATCAATCCGGTATTGCGCGCGCGCCGCGGCGAGGTCATCGACGTCGGCCTGGACAATCGTCTGGCCGAAGCCACCACCATCCACTGGCACGGCCTGTCGGTGGACGAGGCCAACGACGGCAGCGGCCTGCATCCGGTCGAGGCCGGTGCGCGGCGGCGTTATCGCCTGCGCATCGACAATCGCGCCGGACTGTATTGGTATCACGCCCATCCGCACGGCCGCACCGGTGTGCAGTTGCAGCGCGGCCTGGCCGGTTTGCTGCTGATCGAGGACGAAGAAGAACTCGCGCTGCGCGCGCGACTGGGCATGCGTTGGGGTGAGCGCGATCTGCCGCTGATGATCAGCGACAAGCAGGTCGGCGCCGACAACGCGATCGTCTACAAGGACGGCGCCGACGACTGGATCGGCAACCGGGTGCTGATCAACTGGACGCCCGAACCGTACCTGGAAGTGATTCCCGCCTGGTACCGGTTCCGCCTGGCCAACGTCGCCAACGCGCGCATGCTGCGCCCGTGTTTCATGCACGGCGACAAGGTCTTGCCGATGCAGTTGATCGGTTGCGACGGCGGCCTGCTCGAACGCGCCTGGCCGGTCGACGACGTGTTTCTCGCGCCGGCCCAGCGGGTCGATGTGCTGGTCGACTTCGGCGCGCTGCCCCCGGGCGAAAAAGTGCTGCTGCGCAGCCTGGACTACGTGGCGATGGAGAACGAGGACGAGTCCGGCGCGTTCCTGCCCGATCCGATGGGCGACCACCCCGGCGCCGCGGCGATGGGCGAGGCGTTGGATCTGATGGAGCTGCGGGTGATCGAGTGCGCGCCGCGCGACCGTCCGCCGGCGCGACTGCCTGACCTGCAGGCGCTGTCGAAGATCGATCCCATGCCCGACACCGCCGGCTGGCCAGTGCGCGCCTTGCGTCTGCGCATGGACGAAGAAGGGCGCTGGTTCATCAACGACTGGAACTTCCATCTCAGCGGTCACGAGCCGTCGTTCTCGATCAAGCGCGGCAGCCGCGAGGTCTGGGAAATCCGCAACAGCATGACCAGCATGCCGCACCCGATCCATCTGCACGGCTTCCAGTTCCGGGTGCTGTCGCGCGCGATCAGCCCGCCCGACATCCGCGGCCGTCAGGTCGCGCCGGGCGGTTTGAATCCGCAGGATCTGGGTTTCAACGACACCGTGGTGGTGTGGCCGGGCGAGATCGTGCGGCTGGCCATCGATTTCTCGCAACCCTTCGCCGGCACCCAGCGCTACATGCTTCATTGCCACAACCTCGAACACGAGGACATGGGTATGATGCTGACCTTCGCGGTGACGGATTGATCGCGGCGTTCGTCTACGCCATTCCTGGAGCATAGTCATGCCGCGTCCCCGTTTTCGTCTTTCCGCGATGTCGCTGTCGCTGTCGATGTTGTTCGCGCTGAGCGCCTGCAACTCGCCGAGCGACCGCGGCGCCGCCGCGGCCGCCGCGCCGGCGCTGACCGCGGCCGAGGTCAGCAGCGAGAAAGCCAAGATCAGCTACATCGTCGGCCGCGATTTCGCCGCCAGCATCGAACCGATCCGCGGCGAACTCGACCAAGCGTTGGTGCTGCGCGCAATCCGCGACGCCCAGGCCGGACGCGCCTCGCTGTTCGACCAGGCGCAGAGCCAGCGCATCCGCGAAGGCTTCAGCGAGCATCTGCGCGGCAAGCACGACGCCGACGTCAAGGCGATCGCCGCGCGCAACCTCGCCGCGGGCGAAGCGTTCCTGAAAAAGAACGCCGCCGCGCAAGGGATCAAGACCACCGCTTCGGGCCTGCAGTACCGGGTGCTCGCCGAAGGCAAGGGCGCGCACCCCAAGGCCAGCGACACGGTGCGGGTGAACTATGTCGGCCGGCTGCTCGACGGCAGCAAGTTCGAAAGCACCTACGACACCGATCACCCGGCCGAATTCGTGCTGGCGCAGGTGATGCCGGGTTGGACCGAGGGGGTGCAGCTGATGACGCCAGGCGCGAAGTTCCGCTTCTGGGTTCCCGCCTCGCTGGCCTACGGCGAGCGCGGCATGGCCGGACAGATCGAGCCCAATTCGGTGCTGGATTTCGAGATCGAGTTGCTGGAGATCGCCGGGCAGGGCACGCCGACGCACGATGAGTGAGGGCGGGTATCGATTCGGCCGGAAGCAATAGCGTCGGGGCTGAAGCTCCTCCCACAAAAAACTTCGGACCATCGAGGCCTTTTGTAGGAGGGGCTTCAGCCCCGACGCTTTACGCTCGGCCGCAGCAAACGCCCGCGCTCCAGGCGCATCTTCCGTCACCGATCGTCGGCCAAGCGCCCAACTTGTGACCGCAGCCTCAGCCAGCCACGCAACGGCCGCGAAATCCGTCGCAATCGTGTAGCAGTTTTCCGGCCACACTCCGCAGCCATCGTGGGCCGCTTGCAGGCGGCTTGGCCCGATCCTTCCCAGCCACTCCCGTCTCCGGAGACAGCCAGTGAATTCCAAGCTCAAGGGCGCGCCCGCCCACGGCGCCATCGCCACCCTGCTGATCGGCGCCGCCGCGCTCGCGCCCGCGCAGGCCGGCCAGCGCACGTTGCAACTGTCCGAAGACGACACCCACAGCAAGCCGATCGCCGCGGCGACCGCATCGCTGCGCGCCACGCCGCTGGCCAAGGCCGCGGCCGATCGGGTCTGCGAAACCGGCGCCCGCTGGCTGCGCATCGGCTTCAAGGAACTCAAGCTGGCCGGTTACGACTCGCTGGTGCTCACCAGCAGCGGCGGCGACAAGCTGGTGTTCGAAGGCGGCCACTGGAACGATCGCAGCTTCACCACCCGCGCCTTGCGCGGCGAATGCGTCGACATCAAGCCTTACTTCAGCCAGCCCGCCAGCGGCTTCCAGCTCGATCGCTACGAGTACAGCGCGGTGCCGCTGGACAAGGCCACCGTGGTGGTCGCTGGCGCCGGCGATATCTGCGACACCAGCGGCAACGCCTGCCAGGGCACCTCCGACCTGATCGTCGCGATCAATCCGACCGCGGTGTTCACCGCCGGCGACAACGCCTACAACAGCGGCACGCTGAGCGAATACAACAACCGCTACGCGCCGACCTGGGGCCGCTTCAAGGCGCTGACCAGCCCGTCGCCGGGCAACCACGACTACAGCACGTCCGGCGCCAAGGGGTACTTCGACTACTTCAACGGCGCCGGCAATCAGACCGGCCCGGCCGGCGATCGCAGCAAGGGTTACTACAGCTGGGATGTCGGCGACTGGCATTTCATTGCCCTGAACACGATGTCGGGCGGTACGGTTGCCACCGCGCAAGTCACATGGCTCAAGAGCGATCTGGCCGCCAACACCAAGCCCTGCACCGCGGCGTACTTCCATCACCCGCTGGTCAGCCGCGGCAGCTACAGCGGTTATAGCCAGGTCAAGCCGTTCTGGGATGCGTTGTATGCGGCCAAGGCCGATCTGGTGCTGGTCGGTCACGACCACAACTACCAGCGCTACGGCAAGATGAACGCCAGTCAGGGCGCGGCCAGCGACGGCATCCGCCAAGTGCTGGTCGGCACCGGCGGTCGCGCGTTCTACGACATCAGCGGCAGCCATCCGTTGCTGGAGGCCAGCAACGACAGCACCTTCGGCGTGCTCAAGCTGAGCTTGACCGCGAGCGGCTACACCGGCGACTTCGTGCCGCGCGCGGGCAGCAGCTACACCGATCATTTCACCGGCACCTGCAACAAGGGCGGCAGCCCCTCGCAATCGCTGACGCTCAACGCGGTGCGCGACGTCACGGTGAAATCCGGCGGCACCCGCGACAACACCGCGACCTTGTTCGCCGACGGCAGCGACGGCGGCCAGGTGCTGCGCGGGCTGATGGGCTGGAACCTGTCGAGCGCGGCCGGTCTGAACCTCACCGGCGCGCAGATCAAGCTGCAGGTCAGCGACAAATCCAGCGGCGCTTACGATCTGTACCAGGTCGCCGCCACGTGGACCGAAGCCAACGCGACCTACAGCGGCGCCACCTTGGGCACCAAGCTCGGTTCGGTTACGCCCAACGCGACCGGCGCGCAATACGTGACGCTCAATGCGGCCGGCTTGCAGTTGGTCAAGAACTGGGCCTCCGGCGCAGTCGCCAACAACGGCGTCATCCTGGTGCCGGCCTCGGGCGTCACCGACGGCGTGGACTGGTCCTCGCGCGAAGGCGCCAACGCGCCGCAGCTGATCCTGAGCTACACCACGCCGTAACGCGGTGGCCTGAATCGCGCGATGCGCTTCGGCGCTATCGGCTGCGCGATAAACGACAACGACAACGCCCGCGATCGCGGGCGTTGTCGTTACCGCTGTAGGTCCATCGCTATCGGTCCGCTGCCGGACCGCGGCATTCAACTCAACGCTTGCAACGCGGGCCGCGCGCTCGCGCCCGCGCCGATCATCAACTTGACCGATTCCTTGATGCGTTCGGCGCCACCGAGCTTGACCGCGGCGATCAGGCGATCGCCGATGGTCTTGTGTTCGTCGGTGGTGTTGCTGGCGTGCGCTCCGAGAATCGCCAGACCTTTTTCGGTCAACCGGTAACGCAAGGCCAGATGCACGAACGGAACGCCGTTCAACGACTCCTTGACGCAAGCGGTACTGCGCAGATACCCCTCGTCCATCAGCCACTCGAAGGTCGCGCCGCAGGCGAGCACCGCCGCGGCCATGGCTTCGCGATTGGACGGGTCCACACCCGGAAGATGACGCGCCGATTCCTCGGCGTTGAATCGGGCTACGACGGGATGCCGCTCAAGCGCCGCCGCGCAGATTCGCGCGGTGGCAATGCTGAAAACCTCGATGTTTTTCATGTATGACGCCCCCTGACGTCCTTGTATTTACGAGGGCATTACGTAAAGACGGTGTGATGAAAAAGAATGTAAGAAACTGAAAAATAAAGACTATTTCTTGAGTTTCGTCGCGTGTGAACTGTGATGCCGACCGGCCGGACCATGACAAACTGACCCGGCGCGACACAAGCGATACGCGTTGCGGCACCCGCGCCGATGCGGGCCGATCAGGTACCTGAACGAGTGTTGGCTCTTAAATGCCCGGCGTTCGGTCGGAGCCAATCCGATCGGCGTGTCCGATCGTATCGGGCAGGTTCGCAGGCGATGCGATCGCCGCCTGCGCGCCGTCGCCGCGATGCGCCTGTTCGCGGCGCTATCGAGCAAGCGCGTGTTTGCGCAACTCGTTGTCGGCACGAGGTTCGGGTACGCGCGGATACGAACCATCGCTGTTGGCGGTGATGCGGCCGTGCAGGTCGGGTCGGTCTGAATGGCGCAGATCGAATCGCCGTCGTGTTGCAGCCACGGCGCCTTTCACGTCGGCGCGATTCGTGAATTGACGTGCGCAAGCGCTGCACCGCACCCGGCCTCGAAAGCCCCGCGAATACGGCGGCGAGATCCGCTAAGTCGCGGATTGTGAACTGCAATTCAGCCGCCCGCGTGCTATCGTGCCTGCAGAAGGGGAGTAGCTCCCAACTGCCGCATCGTCATTACGGGCCCACGGCTCCGGTGCGACAGGCGTCCGAACCCCAGCCACGCGCCGGACGGATGCGAGCAAGACCTTCGCCGAACGCGGCGAAGGCACGTCTCCCGATCTCCTCCGGACGACGCTTCGCGGCTTGCGGCCATCAGGCTGGCTCTTCGCGGAGCACGGCTCTTCGCAGAGCTTTTTCATCGGGAGATTCAAATGGAAACCATCGGCAGTCCGATGTTGTGGGGCGCATTCGCCGCCTTCGTCGTCGTCGCCCTGCTCGTCGATCTGGTGCTGATGCGCCATGGCGGGCCGCACAAAGTCACCTTCAAGGAAGCCGCCTGGTGGAGTCTGGGCTGGATCGTGCTCGCGCTGCTGTTCAACGCCGGCCTGTGGTGGTGGTTGAGCCAGCAAGCTGGCGCTGAAGTAGGCAACCGCATCGGGCTTGAGTTCTTAACCGGATACTTGGTCGAGAAATCGCTGGCGATCGACAACATCTTCGTGTTCCTGATGCTGTTCTCGTATTTCGCCGTGCCCGAGGAACAGCGCCAGCGCGTGCTGGTGATCGGCGTGCTCGGCGCGATCGTGCTGCGTGCGGTGCTGATCTTCGCCGGCGCCCTGCTGCTGGCCAAGTTCCACTGGATCCTTTACGTCTTCGGCGCGTTCCTGGTGATCACCGGCGTCAAGATGCTGCTCGCCGCGGGCAAGGCGCCGGATCTGGACAACAACCCGGTGCTCAAGTGGATGCGCGGACATCTGCGCCTGACCGACGAGTATCACGACAGCAAGCTGTCGATCCTGCGCGAAGGCCAGCGTTGGTACACGCCGTTGTTCGCGGTGATCGTGCTGATCGGCGTAACCGACGTGATCTTCGCGGTGGACTCGATTCCGGCGATCTTCGCCATCACCGACGATCCCTTCATCGTGCTGACCTCCAACGTGTTCGCCGTGCTCGGCCTGCGCGCGATGTTCTTCCTGCTGCAAGGCATGGCCGACCGCTTCCACTTGCTGCCCTACGGCCTGGCCCTGGTGCTGGTGTTCATCGGTACCAAGATGCTGCTGATCGATATCTACAAGGTGCCGATCCTGGTGTCGTTGCTCGGCGTGGCGGCGATCATCGGTACCTCGGTGGCGCTGAGCCTGCTCAAGCCGGCGCCGGCCAAGCCCGATTCGGGCGCGGCCTGATCGTACCCAGCCTGATCGTACCTGGCCCGATCGGACGAACGGCCGGCTGAAACACCCGAACACCAGTCGTGGGACATGACGGACCGCGGCGCCATGGTTACATTGGTGCCGCGGTCCGTTTTTCGTTTCCAACTCCAACGACGGTGTCGCGACATGGCCAGAGCCGCCACTCTTTCCACCATCGCCAAGGCGGCGGGCCGATCGACGATCACGCGCGCGACCCAGAAGCAGGCCGGGGCTAGCAAGCCGGCTGCAAAGAAAGTCGTAGCGAAACCGCCTGCGGCGAAAAAGCCTGCGGCGTCGAAGGTTGCGAGCAAGAAAACGGTCAAGACAGTTCTGCCGGCGAAACCGGCCGTACCTGTCAAAACGAAGGCCGCCACAGCGCGCAGTCCAGACCATGGCGCCGCATCCCCGCGCACGCTGGCGACCCGTCTCGACGATGCCATGCATCAACTCAGGACCTCGTCCAGCGAAGCCTATCGCGACGGTTTGGCGCGCTACGCCATTCCCTCCGACCGTGCTTTCGGCGTGCCCATGGGTTCGATTCAGGCCATCGCCAAGCGTTCAGGCCGCGACCACGACCTCGCCGCCGCGTTGTGGAGCAGCGGTTGGTACGAAGCGCGACTGCTCGCGTCCTATGTCGACGATCCCGCCCAAGTCACCGCCGCGCAGATGGACGCCTGGAGCCGCGACTTCGACAACTGGGCGGTTTGCGACACGATCTGCTTCGCCTTGTTCGACCGCATCCCGTTGGCCTGGCGCAAGATCGAACAATGGGCGCCGCGTCGCGACGAATACGTCCGCCGCGCCGCGTTCGCGCTGCTCGCCAGCAAGACCGTGCACGACAAGGCCGCCGACGACGCGTTGTTTCTGCGCGGGCTGGAACTGATCGAAACCCACGCCGGCGACGAGCGCAACTTCGTCAAGAAAGCGATCAACTGGGCGCTGCGTTCGATCGGCAAGCGCAACCTGGCCCTGCACCGAGCGGCCGTGGCCACGGCCACGCGGCTGGCCGCATCGGAGCAGTCCGCACCGCGCTGGATCGGCAAGGATGCGTTGCGTGAGCTCAACAGCGCAGCGGTGTTGGCGCGCCTGGCGAAGAAGAACGAGAAGAACAAGAAGAACAATTAGAAACAGCCGAACCCGCGCAGGGCGGCGCGGTGACCATTACTCTTTGCCGCCTGGGTTCGAACGTCCAACGGCCACGGCGCCGGCGAATGCCGCGCGCCCCGGTTTCCCTGATCTTCATCGGTACTGCGCATGCTCGCTACATCTGCGCTTACCAGACGTAACCGAACTGCGCCTGCGGCGTGTACTGCAGCTCGTACTCTGAACTCCAGCCTTCGCCCAGTTCCGTCGTCGACAAGTGAACTTGCGAACTCGGGTGGTAGAACAAGTACAAGGGGCGCGTGCCTTGAATGGCGTTGGCCTCGATATAGCCGAGCAAGCCTTCCTGGATTTGGCCATTGCAGTCGGCCGCTGTCCACAGGAAGTGATCGACCCGACCGATCACTGAACAACGGTACAGCGGTACAGCGCCAGTCGACGGGGTACTCTTGATTCGGAATGGCGATGCTTTGGTGTCCAGCACATAGCCGGTGCCGTCGTACTCATGCGGATCGGTGCTGTAGGCGCGGTCGTTGCCCGACACCCAGCGGTAGACCTGCTTGGTCGGCAGCACCGAGACCGCGCCGTTACCGATTTGATATTGCCCGGACTTGGCTAGGAGTACCGACGGGTCAGGGCTGCCGCTGCGTACCGCGTGGATGTAAAGAGGCGCGGTGTTCGTGGCGGAAACCGCTGATGCGGGCAATGTCGCTTGAAACCGATGGGGCGTGCCCGTGGTCGTGCCGCAGACTTGATTCTCGCTCGCCAGATTCGGCAGGTTCGCGGTGGCGACGGTCAACAAATCGCCGCCCCGTTCGTGGGACTGGCCACCAAACAACGCCACGGTGATCGGTGTATTCCAGGCGCGCGCACAGGCCCAGCCATCGACGATCCAATTCGCGCCTTGCTGGCGTATTTCATCGACATAGCCCATCAGCGGATAAGTCTGCCGCGCAACGAGCTTCAGATTCTTGACGCTCAATCCCAGGTGGGCATAAGTATTCGAGTTATCCGGTAGATAAGCCTCAGGATTGAATACCAGAGTCGAAACGTAGTAGTCCTCAGGGCGATAGGACAGCAGGGGTTTCTTATTGGCGCTGAGGAATTCATTGGATCTTTTAAGTACTTCACGGAAGCCGGTGGCGTTGACTGTCAGTTTGTACGGATAGTAATCGGGTGAAGCATCCTGTCTCATTGCGGTCGTGGCCTGATCCGACAGGTTGAGCTCTGGGATATGACCTAGCGGCAAGTTGACTATCAGGCAGCCCGAATCGGGATCGTTCATGACATTGAACTCGGCTTGGTCGATACGCGGGTCGAATGCGGCGGCGCCGAGACAGATGGTGCGCTGGTGGCCGCTGGTGGCTTCGTTGATGAGAAGGTAGCCAAGGACGTTGAGCTGTCCTTTGTTGAGGGTGTCGCGGTCGGAGGTCTTCACCCTAAGATCGAACGAAAACTCGATCTCGTCCTGGTAAGAATAGCGAAATGGGTAATGCCAACGGCTGAAGTCGTATTGCAGAACCGAGGTCGCTTTGCAGTACTCGTTGTGTACTGGGAAGTCAGGCGAGTGGATGTTTATGCCGATCTCGCCATCCTTGACTTGAAAGCCGCTGGAGCCCGGCCACAAGGCATCGGTCGCGGCTTGATGAAGCGCGTACGGCGAATCGACTTGTAGACCTGTCCATGGGGTGAAGTGAGTCGAAGACGAGGCGGCATGAAGGCGTACGGTTTCGTCATCGGCCCACAGCACCATGTTCATCTGATCCTGAGGAATCGAGGATACTTTACGCCCACCGGCCATTTCGTAGTACGACAATTGTCCGGGAACCGAAGGGCCGCGGCAGGGGCCAGTCTTGTCGTGCGTACCTATGTACAAGTTCGAATTGACCGAACTTAGCATCGGCTGTTCGACCAGAATAGACTCTCGATAGGACAGGCCACTTCCCACCAAGCCATCGCAAGAAGCGCTAGAACAATAAGCCAACGCGGCGATGCCGGCGAGTACGAGATCTGCGCGGCGATTCGTGTGGATCATAGACATCCTTGTTGCGGCGTTGAGATTGAAAGTAGTGGAGACGTACAGTTCTATTGTATGGCCGCGCTGTCTGTAATGTTGAGACGGAACCAATGGCAGCGGATGCTTGGTATGAACAGCGTCGAAGCAGCAGTAAGTACCAGTGAAATCAACAAGGTCGCGTAGAAGTCTAGTCGTGTCAGGTTGTCATGCACCATTCTCGATTGAATTTTGCTGCAACCAAGCAGGTATCTGTACTTACTACTCGCCCCCAGGCTCGGCGAGCTTCTCATCCTTGAACAACGCCACGTGCGGCACGCCGTCGGCGCCGATCCAGCCGCGGTACATGCCTTCGGTGTTGAACGGCAGGGCGAAGCGGCCGTCGCTGGTCAGCGCGATCGCGCCGCCGTCGCCGCCGGCCTTGGGGATGTCGCCGTTGATCACGCCCTCGGCGGCTTCGCGGATGCTCTGTCCGGCGTATTGCACGCGCGCGCAGATCTCGTGCGCGGCGACGGCTCGGATGTAGTACTCGCCCCAGCCGGTGCCCGACACCGCGCAGCGCGCGTTGGCGTAGGTGCCGGCGCCGATGATCGGCGAATCGCCGACGCGGCCGTAGCGTTTGTTGGTCATGCCGCCGGTGGAGGTGCCGGCGGCCAGATGGCCTTGCGCGTCGAGCGCGACCGCGCCGACGGTGCCGAAGTGTTTCGCGGTTTCGACATCGGCGTGGGCCCGGCCGGAGGCTTCTTCCTTGAGCGCCTTCTGCAGCTGTCGCCAACGTTTTTCGGTGCGGAAGTACGAAGGTTCCACCAGGCTCACGCCTTGTTCCTTGGCGAAGGCTTCGGCGCCGTCGCCGGTCATCATCACGTGCTTGGATTTTTCCATCACCGTGCGCGCGAGCAGGATCGGATTCTTGACCCGCTGCACGCCGGCGACCGCGCCGGCGCGCAGGCTGGCGCCGTCCATCACCGCCGAGTCGAGTTCGTTCTTGCCGTCGTGGGTGAACACCGCGCCGCGGCCGGCGTTGAACTGGGGTGCGTCTTCGAGCACGGTGATCGCCGCGGTGACGGCATCGAGCGCCGGCTTGCCGGCGGCCAGTTGCGCATGGCCGGCGCGCAGCGCTTTGTCCAGCGCGGCACGCGCGTCCTTCTGGTCCTGTTCGCTCAGGCCGGCGCGTTCGACGCCGGCGCCGCCGTGGATGACCAGCACCGGCTGGATCGGCGGCGGCGTCGCCGCGGCGGGCAAGGCCAGCGCCAGCGACAAGGCCATCGACAGCGCGGCGACGCGCGCGCGGCGATGGAGGCGAGAAGGGCGAGGGCGCAACGGCTGCTTCATCTGCGGCTCCACATTGGTGAGGGCGAGATCGCTGAGGGCGGGGTCGGATCGGGCGAACCGCGCGGCGTCGAAGCCACGGCTTTCAGGCGCCGGGCTGGCGCCGGATCAACTGCCCGGCCTGGACATCATAAAGCTCGGAGAACGCGGGTCGTTCGATCTTGAGATCGCGCATCCGCAGCGCACTGCCGCTGTCCAGGCCGATCACCGGCACCGCGCGCAGGCTCAGCGGCCGGCCCGGCGCGTAGACCTGTGCCGGTTGCTGCGCTCGCACCAGCCAGACCTTGCCGCCGTTGCCGCTGAATACGCGGCCCTGACCGCGCGCATCGATGCACAGCGCGGTGTGTTCGTCCACGCCCAGGCCGATCAGGTCCTGGCGCTTGTGCTCGTTCGACAGCCGCGCCAGAAAGGCGATCAGCCGGCCGAGGCGGTCGCGCTTGCCGAAATGGCTGTCGGTGATGACCCGCTGCAGATGCGGCATGTGCAGAAAATCCTCGACCAAGGTCAGCTGCGGCCCGGCCGGATCGGCCAGCGCGGTCGACGAGACCAGACTGCCGCCGTCCATCGCGCCGTAGGCGTAGGCGCCGAGGATCGCCAGCCCCGCGCTGGTGCCGCCGATGGGTTTGCCCGCGCGCACGTGCGCGTCGAGCGCGCGCGCCAGCGGGGTGCCTTTCCAATAACGCACGTAGTTGGATTGATCGCCACCGGCGATGAAGATGCCGTCGGCGCGGCGCACGATCTCCAGCACCCGCGAATCGCTGGCGGCGCGGCGATCGTCGAACACCAGGGTTTGCGCGGCGGTGATGCCGCCGATGTCGTGGAAGAATTCGTTCTGCGCTTCCACCGTGCCCGATGCGCGCAGGATCACGATGCGGCCGTTGCCGGCGCGCTGGATCATCCAGGCGAAGGCTTCGCGCGGCCATTCGCCGCCGCCGACCAGCATCAGCCCGGCCTGGGTCGGCGCGGGCCGCGGCGCGGACACATCGCCGATCTGGTAATAGCGATAGCCGTCGCGTCGCGAGGGATCGGGCGCGGTGGCGTCGCGCGCCGGGTCGGTTGCGGGCTGCGCGCAGGCCGCGCCGCCCGCCGTCAACCACAACGCCGCCAGCGCGATCGCGCGCCAGCGGGGCCGGTCGGGGGTCGAACCACTGCGCATCGCTCGTTCTCCGCATCGATCCCAAGCCGTGACGAAGCAAGACGGCCCAATCCCCCACGGCCGTCGCAGATCGCGCCGATGCCGGGCGCGAGCGTGGCGGCGGCCCTGGCGCTGGGCTAATGTCCGCGCATGCAGACCGCCCTCGACGCCTGGTTCGCCAGTGAAATCCTCGTGCACGAACAGGCGCTGGTCCACTATCTGCGGCGTTGTTGGCCGCGGGCCGACGAGGTCCACGACCTGCGCCAGGAAGTGTATGTGCGGGTGTACGAAGCCGCCGGCCACGCCCGCCCGCACCAGCCCAAATCGTTCCTGTTCGCCACCGCGCGGCATCTGATGACCGACCGCCAGCGGCGCGAGCGGGTGGTGTCGATCGAGCCAGTGGGTGATTTCGAGTCCTTGAACGTCTTGATAGACGAGGTCTCTCCCGAACGCCGACTCAGCGCCCGGCAGAACCTGCGGCGCCTGGCCGACGCGTTCGACTGCCTGCCCGAACGTTGCCGGGAGGTGGTCTGGCTGCGCCGGGTGGAGGAACTGTCGCAAAAACAGGTGGCGCAGCGCATGGGCATCACCGAGAAGACCGTGGAGAAACAGATCGCCAAGGGCATGCGCCTGCTGGCGGAGCATTACTACGGCGGCGAGCAGGCCTTGCGCGGCGGCGACGAAGACGTCGCGCCGGACGCGCGGCCGGCGCAATCCCATGGCGCAGTACCGGCGCAGGACGACAGGAATCGCGAACATGGCGGAAAGCAGACAGATTGAGCAAGCCGCCGCCGAATGGTTGGTCCGCCGCGACGGCGGCGACTGGTCGGCGCAGGCGCAATCGCAGCTCGATGCCTGGTTGACGCAGTCCACGGCGCACCGGGTCGCATTCGTGCGGTTGAGCGCGGCGTGGGACGAGAGCGACCGCTTGAAGGCGCTGGCGGCCGGCACGACGGCCGGCGAGGCGCCCGCGCGCGCGCAATGGGCGTCGTCGCCGTTCGCGGGGCCCGCCGAGGCGCGCACGGAGCAAGCGCAGGACAGCCATGGCGAGGCGATGCCGGCGCGCGCCGACGCGCTGGTGTTCGCGCCGCGTGCGCGCGCGCGGCGCCGACACGGCGCGCGTTATGTCGCCGTCGCCGCGGCGGTACTGGTGGCGGTGTCGTTGTGGTGGGGATGGTGGCAATACGGCGCGGTCGAACACGCGTCCTACCGCACCGCGATGGGCGCCACCGACACGGTGCCGATGGCCGATGGTTCGCGCGCGACGCTCAGCAGCGACAGCAGTATCGACGTCGCTCTCTCGCGCGGACAACGTCGGGTCGAGTTGCGGCGGGGCGAGGCGTTCTTCGATGTGACCAAGGATCCGCGCCGACCGTTCGCGGTCGAAGCAGGCGGCCGCCGCGTGGTCGCGGTCGGCACCCACTTTTCGGTCCGCCGCGATGGTGGCGAGCTGCGGGTGGTGGTCACCGAGGGCACGGTGCGATTGGAATCGCAGCCGATCGGCGGCCACGACCAGCCGACCACGCTGTTGCCGGCCGGCAGCATCGCTCTGGCCGGACCCAACGGCGTGCTGGTGCGCAGCGTGTCGGTCGAGGAGGCAGAGCGTTACGTCGATTGGCGCAATGGCTACCTGGTGTTCCGCGATACGCCGTTGGCCGTCGCGGCGGCGGAGTTCAACCGCTACAACGCGCGCAAGCTGGTGATCGGCGACGCGGCGGCGGGCCAGTTGCGGGTCGGGGGCAATTTCCGCTGGTCCAATGCCGAGGTGTTCGTCGGTCTGCTGGAACAGGCGATGCCGGTGCGGGTGGAGCGGCTGGAGGATCGGATCGTGTTGCACAGCCGCTGAGTAGGGCGGGGAGGCTGCGCTCGGCGATGACCCTCACCCCAACCCCTCTCCCGCAAGCGGGAGAGGGGCTCGATACGAAGTTGATGGGTTCTTCTTCGGCGGCGTGCGGAGCGGGGCGGATTTGCAGGCGCCGGCGCGCCCTCATCCCAACCCTCTCGCGCGAGCGGGGCTTGGTACGCGGGTTTTTGATTAGTTCGAAGACGCGATCCGCACTGCACCCGCGGGTATGCGGGATTTGTCGGGTGGGTTCGTCTGAGTTAAATCGACGGTGCCGTCGAGCGCCGGACCGGGGAGGGGGAGAGTCGATGGTGAGACGTCTGCGGGGGATGTGGTTGACTCTGGCGTGCGGCGCGGCCTTGTCCGCGCAAGCGCAAAGTGGGCGCGTGGACGTTCCGGCCGGCGATCTGACCGTCGCGCTGGATGCGCTGGCGCGCCAGTCGGGCGTGCAGTTCGTGTATTCGGCCGATCGGCTCAGGGGCCTGCGCACTCGGGGCGTGCAGGGCACGATGACGCCCGCCGATGCGCTCGATCGTCTGCTTCAGGGCAGCGGCTACGCCGCGCGTCGCGACGCTTCTGGTGCGATCGCGATCGTCAAGGCCGCCGCGCCCGCGCGGCCGGCGGCGCCGCGGCCGCAACCGGTGCCGCGCGGCGCCAGCCTCGACCTCGATGAGCCGGCCGCCGTCGACCTGCAGGTCGTCCAGGTCACCGGTTCGCGCATTCCGCGCGCGCAGATCGAAGGCCCGGCGCCGGTAACGGTGATGACCGCGCAGGAGATCAAGGCCAACGGTTTCACTACCGTACCCGACGTGCTGCGCGCGATGACCCAGAACAGCGGGGAGACGCAGAGCCAGCAGTCCAACAGCGGCGGCGACTTTTCGCCCGGCGCGCAACAGGTCGATCTGCGCGGACTGGGGCCCAACCACACCCTGGTACTGGTCAATGGCCGCCGCATCGCCGATTTCCCGATGCCGTTCAAGGGCCGCAGCAACTTCACCGACATCTCGAACATTCCGCTCGGCATGGTCGACCGGATCGAAATCCTGACCGGCAGCGCGTCGGCGATCTACGGTTCGGACGCGATCTCCGGCGTGGTCAATTTCATCCTCAAGAAACAGGCCGACGGCACCACGGTCGATTTCCGCATGGGCGACACCACCCGCGGCGGCGGCGAGTCGTTCAACCTCAGCGTGTCCAGCGGCTACAGCGGCGAACGTTTCGATGCGATCTACGGCGTGGAACTGCGAGCGCAGAACCCGTTGTGGGCTTACGATCGCGCGCGGCAGGACTCCACTGGCGACGCGCCGACCGCATCGGCTCGCGCTGCGCGCCGCGGCTTTCTGCGCACCAACGGCGACGACGAATTCCTGGACCCTGGTACCGCATGCGGACCCCTGGCGTATCTCAACGGTGGCACCACCCGCCGCGCCTCGCGCCCGCGCTTGGGCCCCGACGGCGGAGAAGGGTATTTCTGCGGCAGCGAGCAAGCGATCAGCTACGGCACCATCACCAGCAAGCGTGAAGGCCTCAACGCTTACGCTTCGCTGGGGTATCGCTTGGACAGCGGCTCGCAGTGGTTCGCCGATATGCAATTGGGTTATCACGAATTGTCGATGTTTCGCGATGTCGGCCATTGGAGTTATCAAGCGCCCGACGGCAACGAGCGGGGCTACTTCTTCAACCGGGCCACCGACCAGGTCGAATACTGGCAGCGTCAGTTCGCGCCCGAGGAGATGGGCGGCCTGGACGCCGGCACGGTTCGCAACCGGCAGAAGACTTTCAGTCTCGCCACCGGGTTCAAGGGACGACTGGGGCAGCACTGGGATTGGGAATCCGCGTTGAGCCACTCGCAGTACCAGGCGACGATCAGTTGGCCGCAGATCGTCGCGGCCAAGGGTAATGCGCTGTTTCTGGGGCCGCAGCTCGGCGTGGACGAGGACGGCCTTGCGATCTTCGACGTCGATCCCGAGCGCCTGTATCGCCCACTGACCCGCAGCGAATACGATTCCATCGCCGCACGCACCACCTACCAACCCAAGTCCCGCACCGACACGCTGTCGCTGACCTTCACCAACACCGAGCTGTTCGCCACGCCGGCCGGCGCAGTCGGTTTCGCCGGCACCCTGGAAGCCGGCAGCCAGAGCTACAAGCTGCGTCCGGATCCGCTGGCCACGCAGTACTACTACTACAGTTGGCGCGATTCCGACGGCCACGGCAGCCGCGATCGCTGGGCCGCCGCCGGCGAATTGCGGGTGCCTTTGTTCGAGCGCCTGAATCTCAGCGTCGCCGGCCGTTACGACCAATACCGCTACAGCGGCAATCGCATCGACAAGCTCACCTACAGCGCCGGCCTGGAATGGCGGCCGCTGCAATCGCTGCTGGTGCGCGCCTCCTACGGCAGCGCGTTCCGCGCGCCGGATCTGCATTACGTTTTCGCCGGCGAAGGCAACGCGGAAGCCTTCAGCATGGACTACTACCGTTGCCGCAACGAAGAGCCCGGCACCGACCTGAAGGAGTGCTCGTTTTCCGAAGAAAACCTGATCGTGACCCGCAGCGGCAATCGCAAGCTCGGACCGGAAACCAGCACCTCTTGGACCGCCGGCGTGGTCTGGTCGCCGCTGGCGAATCTGGATTTCTCGCTGGACTACTTCGATATCGACTTGCGCGATCAGGTGCAGGACCTGCGGGTCGACGGCATTCTCCAGGACGAGGCCAGCTGCCGCCTCGGCCAGCGGCCCGATGGGACGCCGGTGAGCGCGAATTCGCCGACCTGCGTCGATGCGCTCGCGCGCATCGTCCGAAGCAGCGACGGTCGCCTCTACGGCGCCTCGGTCAATCCGATCAACATCGCCAACGAGCGCACCAACGGCCTGGATTTCAACGCGCGCTACCGGCTCGAAACCGCGATCGGCGGCTTTCGCTTCAACGGCAGCTACAGCTGGGTGCGCGAGCACGAGAGCCGGCAATATGCCGGCGACCGGGCCCTGGATCAGTTCGCGATCAACAACGGCTTCGACATCCCGCGCAGCAAGGCCAGTGCCAGCGTGAGCTGGGAAAAGGATCGTTGGACCGCGACCGTGCACGGCGAGCGCCTGGGCAAGCTGCCCAACTACGATTCCTACAATCGGATCTACGATCCGGCCGACGGCGGCCATCTCTGGGTCAACGCGACCTACCGCTACAACCTGTCGATGCAATACCGCTTCAGCGATTACGCGCAGCTGGCGCTGTCGGTGATCAATGTGTTCGACAAGCTGCCGCCGAGGGATGCGAGCTACACCACCTATCCCTACTACGACATATCCTGGTTCGACACGCTCGGCCGCCAGATCTTCGTGCAGTACACGCACAAATTCGGCGGCGACGCGCTGTAACGCTTTGGCTCTTCGCCGCAAGGAGGCGGCGGAGAGATTTTGCCGTGTCGCCGGCGCGAACGGCGGGCGTCAACCGCCGCCCGGAGTGCGCGCCACCACGAAGATCCGGCGGAACTCGAACCAGGTCGTGCCGTCGCCGCGCGGCGGATAGGCGCGGTCCAGCATCGGCGCCAGATCCCGGCGGAACTGCTGCCACTCCTGCTCGTCCAAGGCGGCCTTGACCGGACGCAGGGCGGTGCCGGTGATCCACTCCAACACCGCGTTCTCGCCGGCCAGCCGCTGGGTGTAGGTGGTTTCCCAGGCGTCGACCATGCAGCCTTGCGCGGCCAGGCGTTCGGCGTACTGCGGCGGCGTATCGACCGCGTCGTCCTCGCGCAGGCCGACCTCGGCCAAGCGCGCGGCCCAGCGCGCGCTGGCGGCCAACTCGCGGGTCAGCGCGTGCGAAGGCGCGTCGAAATTGCCCGGTACCTGGATCGCGATCCACGCGCCCGGCGGCAGTTCGCGCGCCCAGCGTTCGAGCAACTGCCGATGCTCGGGCACCCATTGCAGCACCGCGTTGGAAATCACCACGTCGGTATCGGGCTTGGGCGTCCATTCGCGCACGTCGAGCAGTTCGGCGGCGATGCCCGCCGCGCGCGCGGCCTGCACCATCTCGGGCGAATTGTCGCTGGCTTCCAGCGCCGCATCGGGCCAGCGCTGCGCCAGGCTCAGGGTCAGATTGCCCGGGCCGCAACCCAGATCGACGACCCGGCGCGGCGTCTGCGCGCCGATCCGCGCGGTCAGATCGAAGAACGGCCGCCCGCGCAGGTCGGCGAAGTCGAGGTATTTACCGGGATCCCACACGGATACGCTCCACGATGACGTCGATCCGGGAAATATACGCCGCGTCCGTGGCCGCCGCGTGCGCGCCGGTTTGCCGGCCGTGGCCGTAGCGCTCGCGGCGCGCGCCCTGGAGGCGCGGCGCACGCTACCGGGCCTGGATCGTGACTAGACTGTGGCGGCGACGACCCGATCGCGCGCACGCGCATTCGCAGAGGCGGCATGAATACCGACAGCGTTACCGACACCCTCACCGACATCGGCTTCATCGGTCTGGGCGTGATGGGCCAACCGATGGCCTTGAACCTCGCGCGCGCGGGTATGGCGCCGATCGTATGGAACCGTTCGGCGCGCGCGTTGCGGGTGCTCGGCGATGCCGGCGCGCGCGTGGCCGCCGATCCGGCCGACGTATTCCGGCGCGCGCGCGTGGTGATCGTGATGCTCGCCGACGAGGCGGCGATCGACGCGGTGCTCGGCCGCGATGGTTCGCGCTTCGCGATCGATCTGCGCGAACGCATCGTGGTCCACATGGGCACCACCTCGGCCGAGTATTCGCGCGAGCTGGAGGCCGACATCCGCGCCGCCGGCGGCGGCTACGTCGAAGCGCCGGTGTCGGGTTCGCGGATTCCGGCCGAGAACGGCCAACTGGTGGCGATGCTCGCCGGCGACGACACGGCGGTACGCGAGGTACAGCCCCTGCTCGCGCCGATGTGCGCGCAGGCTTTCGTCTGCGGAGCGGTGCCCAACGCCTTGTGGATGAAGCTGTCGGTGAACCTGTTCCTGATCTCGATGGTCACCGGCCTGGCCGAGTCGGTGCATTTCGCCGAGCGCCACGGCCTGGACCTGCATCAGTTGCAGGCCGTGCTCGACGCCGGGCCGATGGCGAGCGCGGTGTCGAAGATCAAGTTGGCCAAGCTGGTCGACTGCGAGTATTCGGTCCAGGCCGCGCTGGCCGACGTGCTCAAGAACAATCAGTTGATCGCCCAGGCCGCGCGCCGCGCCGAGATCGCTTCGCCGCTGCTCGACGTATGCCACGCGTTGTTCGGCGAAGCGCTGCAGTTGGGCCATGGCGCGTCGGACATGGCGGCGGTGGTGCATGCGATCCAGGCGCGCACCCAGGCCGGCGGCTGAGCGCGATCAACCGTTCGGCCGGTCCACCAGCGCGCTGAGCTTCTTCGGCGCCAGCACGCAGTAGCTTTCGGTGATCAGATCGGCGATCTCGTCCCAGTCGCTGTGCGCATCGAGGCGGATACCGACGATGTTGGCGAACCACACCGGACGGAAGAACGGCGGCCGGGAGAATTTCGGCGCAGCCAGTCGCGCGGGCGGTAGACGGAAGGTCAATACGAGCATCGGGCCGGCGCTGCCGGCGGCTTCGGCGTAGGCGGGCGGCCAGCCCTCGGCGATCATCACCGCGTGGGCGAAGTTCTTCTTCGCCACCACCCAGCGAATACCGGTCCAGGCCGATTCTTCGACGACTTCGGGCAGGCCCATGCAGATGGCGTTGAGCCGGCTCTGGATCGAAGGCGGAATCGGCGGGTGCTCGGCCATGCTCGGCGCTCCTGGCGGTCGCAACTGCGCGCGTGATCGTGGGTCCGGCCCATGGTGAATCGTGCATGCGATCCATGCAACGGCTCGCGGCTCGAATCGGATCATCGGTAACCAAATGTGCGAACGCACAGCGGCCGCACGGCCGGTGGCCGAATCCGGGCCGATTGCGCGGATCGAGCGCGACCTGCATCAGCAAGTTCGCCACGCGTTCGCGTCGCGCGCGTACGACCTTCGGCTAATCCGCTACGCAGGCGGCAGATCGCCGCGTGGATCCGGGTAGAACGGGCGCGCACCGCTGCATCCGTCAGCGCGATTTCGTTCGGAGACCCCAACCCGTGAAGACAGTATTCGGCCTTGTGATCGGTTTTGCATTCGCCTTGAGTTGGCCCGCGGGTCAGGCCCGCGCCGGAACCCCGTACGGAGGCAGCGCCTGGGCGTTGCCCGGCACGGTGCAGGCCGAGAACTTCGACCTGGGCGGCCAGAACGTGGGCTACTACAACCCGGGCAACAGCAATCCAGGCGGCCAGTATCGCAACGAGGGCGTCGGCATCGAAGCCAGCGGCGACAGCGGCGGCGGCTTCAACGTGGGTTGGACGGTCGGCGAGGAATGGCTCAACTACACGGTGAATGTTCTGCAGGCGGGCAACTACACCGTGCAGGTGCGGGTGGCCAGTCAAGGCGCGGGCGGCAACTTCCATTTCAACGTCGACGGCGTCGCCGCGACCTCGACGCTGAGCGTGCCCGACACCGGCGGCTGGCAGAACTGGCGCACCTTGTCGGCGCCGATCTCCTTGTCCGCGGGCTCGCACGTGATCCAACTGCGCATGGACAGCGTCGGCGCCGGCGGCAGCACCGGAAACTTCAACTGGTTCTCGATCGGCAACGTCGTCGCGACGCCGGATTTCGGCCCGAACGTGGTGATCTTCGACCCGGCTTCGTCGGCCTCGCAGATGCAGGCCACCGCCAACGACATCTTCCGGCTGCAGGAAGAAAATCAATTCGGCCCGGACCGGTACGCGATTGTGTTCAAGCCGGGCAACTACAACATCGACGTCAACGTCGGTTTCTACACTCAGGTGCTGGGCTTGGGCGCGGCGCCGGGCGACGTCGTCATCAACGGCGCAGTGCACGCCGAGGCCGATTGGTTCGACGGCAACGCCACCCACAACTTCTGGCGCGCGGCCGAGAATCTGGCGATCAATCCCAGCGGCGGCCTCAATCGCTGGGCGGTGTCGCAGGCCGCGCCGTTCCGGCGCATCCACGTGCGCGGCAACATGGCGCTGGACGACAACGGTTGGTCGAGCGGCGGCTTTATCGCCGACAGCCGCGTCGACGGCCAGATCAATTCCGGCGGCCAGCAGCAATGGTTCACCCGCAACTCGCAAATGGGCAGCTGGGCCGGCTCGAACTGGAACATGGTCTTCGCCGGCGTCAGCGGCGCGCCGAACGGCGCGTCATGGCCCAACCCGCCCAACACCGTGCGCGCCACCGTGCCGGTGGTGCGCGAGAAGCCGTTCTTGACCGTGGACGCGTCCAACCGCTACAGCGTGTTCGTACCGGCCTTGCGCAGCGACAGCAGCGGCACCAGTTGGGGCAACGGCGCCGCGGCCGGGCAGTCGATTCCGATCGAGTCCTTCCATATCGCCCGCGCCGGGCGCGACACCGCGGCAACGCTCAATGCTGCGTTGAATCAAGGCAAGCATCTGCTGTTCACCCCGGGCATCTACCGCTTGAACGACACCTTGCGGGTGACCCGCGCCAACACCGTGGTGCTCGGTATCGGCCTGGCGACCTTGATTCCCGACAACGGCGTCAATGCGATGAACGTGGCCGACGTCGACGGGGTCAAGATCGCCGGCGTGCTGTTCGATGCCGGCGTGACCAACTCGCAGGTGTTGCTGGAAGTCGGCCCCAACGGCAGCTCGGCCAGCCACGCGGGCAACCCCACCTCGCTGCACGACGTGTTCTTCCGCGTCGGCGGCGCCGCGGTAGGCCGCGCGACGGTGAGCTTGAAGATCAACAGTCACGATGTGATCGCCGATCACCTGTGGCTGTGGCGCGCCGATCACGGCAGCGGTTGGGGCTGGGATCTCAACACCACGGTCAACGGCCTGATCGTCAACGGCAACAACGTGTCGGCCTACGGTTTGTTCGTCGAGCACTTCCACAAGTATCAGACCATCTGGAACGGCAACAACGGCCGGGTGTACTTCTATCAGAGCGAGATTCCCTACGACGTGCCCAATCAGGCCAGCTGGATGAACAACGGCGTCAACGGTTTCGCCTCCTACAAGGTCGCCGATTCGGTGACCAGCCACGACGCCTGGGGCGTGGGTATCTACTGTTTCTTCAACGTCAACCGCAGCGTCAAGCTGTTCAGCGCGATCGAAGCGCCGGCAGCGGGTTTGAACGGCGCGATGTTCCACAACATGACCACGGTGTCGCTGGGTGGCGGTTATGGTGAGATCACGCATGTCATCAACCAGTACGGCGATGCTGCCAATGCGACCAATACCACGGTGCGTTTGGTGAAGTGATCGGTGAAAGGCGCGGACGATGCCGGCGCGTCGTCCGCGTCCGCGAGAGCGATCGACGATGGAAGTGCGGGTGTAGGAGCGGCGCAAGCCGCGACCGCGGACTGGCCGTTTGCGGCGTGGACGCGATGTCGCGGTCGCGGCTTGCGCCGCTCCTACAAGGGCGGCTTCGATCGACGCGAGCGGGGCGGATGATCCGACCTTAAAACTCGCAGGCGTCCCAGCCCTGCGGCGTGGCCTGGGTCGATGGGTCCTTGAAGTTCTGGCGCAGCGCGGTCTGCGCCCAGTCGTCGGCCTGCGCGACTTGCGCCGCGCTCAGATTCGCCGTGGCCGTAGCCAATTGCCGATCGAGCTGGGCGACGCGGTGCGGCTCGGCGCCCAGACGGTAGAGCTTGAGGTAGCGGTAGTGCTGCACCGGGTCGCTGCCGATCAGCCCGGCGAGCAGCTGCTGCGAGCCGGGCTCATAGGCCTGCTGCAACAGATCGACCACGCGCCAGTCGCCGGCGGCCAGGCCGCCGTCGATCAGCGCCGAAGTCGCGTTGCGATAAGACTGCAAGGATTCGGGATGGCGGATCAGGCTGCGCGCGTCGTACAGCGGCCCGCGTTCGAGATAACAGGCGCGCGCCTGCGCATCGCCCAGGCGCGCCGCCTGGGCCAGGTTGGGCACCAAGGTGTCGAGCAGCTTGTCGTCGACGCCGGCGCACAGCGCCTGGTGATTGCGCACCGCCTGCTGTCGCAGCTGCATCGCATCGAGCTGCAGTTGATAGGTGCGCAGCTGCGCCGCGCTCATGCCGTCGGTGGATTTTCCGGTGAGTTCGCTGGTCGCGCCGTCGTTCTTCCACTGCGAACCGCGCAACCGGTTGCAGCGATCCAGATCGCGCAGCAGTCGGCTGGCCGCGTCCTTGTCGCCGCCGTTGGCGCGCGCCTGCAGTCGCGCGTAGCTGTCCTTCAACGGCGCATTGGGCGGCGGCAGCAGGCCGCGTTCGTCGCTCGGAGGGCTGGCGCCGATCGTCGCGGATTCGCCGGCCGCATCCGTCGCGGTCGCGCCGACGATGGCGACATGCATCGGCGCGGTCGGCCGCGTCACGTCGGCGCGGCCGAGAAAGTACGCGCCGACCACCGCGGCCAGCGCGGCGATCGCCATCAACAAGGTGCCTTTGCTTCGCATATCGTCCCGCAGTGGCGATGGAAACCGTCGCCGTCTCATTCAATCGTAAGGAAACACGCACGGATCCCACAACGGACCGTCCGCGCCGATCGGCTTGGCTTGGAAATCGTCGTTGAAGGTCTTGCCTGCCCAGGCGTCGGCCTGGGCGATCTGCGCCGCGCTGAGTTTGGCCGCGGCGCGCTGCAGATCGCTTTCGATCTCTCCGCGATCCTGACCCGCCGGCGCGCCGAGTCCGAACAGCTTGAGATAGCGGTAACGCTGATACGGATCGGTGCCGACCGCGGCCGACAGCAGATTCGACGAGCCGGGTTGGTAGGCGTTGCGCAATACGTCGACCACGCGCCAATCGCCGCCGTCCAGCCCGGCCTGGATCAGCGCCTGTGCATCGCGCCGGTACGATCCCAAGCGTTCGGGATGATCGAGCAGGCTGCCCGGATCGTAATTGGGTCCGCGTTCGAGGTAGCACGCGCGCGCATACGGCTCGCCCAGCTGCGCGGCGCGGCGCAAGTTCGGCAGCAGGCTGTCGAGTGCGTCCTGGCCGGCGCCGTCGCACAGGTCGCGGATCGAGTTCATGTTCTGCCGGCGCGATTCGACGCCGTCGAGTTGCGCGCGATAGCTCTTCAACTGCTCGGCGTTCATCGAGTCGACCGCCTGCGCGAGCAACTCATCGGACAACTTGGCGTTATCGCGATCCAGGCGCTCGAAACGGCGGCACAGGCTGACGTCGCGGTACAGCCGGGTCGCGGCCGCGACATCGCCGGCGTCGGCCCGCGCTTGCATATCCGCGTACATGTACTTCAATGGAGTTCCCGGCGCGGGAAGCTTTCCTGCAGTGCCCGCGCCGGGTTTCGTCCCTGAGTGCGCTCCATGCTTCACGCCGTCTTCCTCCGCGGCCGATCCTTCGGCGGCGGGGGTTCCCGGCGGTTGCGCGCCGGTAGAAGAACGGCCTTGAACGAGACCGGCGTAATACACGCCGCCGGCCACGAACAATCCGGCGACGGCCGCGGCGAGCATGCGGCCGCGCATCAACGCGACGACCGTCCGGCGGCCGGCGAAGGCCGCATCGCATCCACGATCCCATCGCCGCCGTGCATCCCGATCCACTCCAAAGCGCAATCGATGGGATGCATCCTAGCCAACTTCCTTACTGCTCGCTGGCCAGCACGTACTCCGATGCGGAGAGCGACGCGTTGCCGGTCATGATCGCGGTGTTCTTGCCCGCGGCGGCCGGCAAGCCCACTTTCAGGTTGACCGCGCCCGACACCAGCGCGTCGAGAATCGGCGTCAGGATCGGCAGCCCCAAGGCGATGTTGCCGCAGCCCTTGGCCGCGGGCACGGCGAAGGAGTTGTCCACCAGGGTGGTGTCGTCGACCTGCAGATAGCCGATGAAGTTCGGTTCGTCGGTCCACACGTTGGTGACCACGCCCGGATTGCCGGCGATGGGAAGATTGGGCGCCGGCGGCGCGGTGGTGCCGGTCTGCAGCTTCAGCACGATCGGATCCTGGGCCGAGCCGATGTAGCAACTGCCGCCGAGGAACGGATTGTCCAGGCGCACGCGCACGGCCAGTCGCGCGGCGGTGGGATCGCTGCCGTCGGTGGGCGGGTACAGCGCATTGCCGAAGTTGGTCTGCACGTTCTGCACCGGCTCGAGCGTCGCGTTGACGTCGTTGACCGCGCCGACGATGGCCCAGAACGCCGTCCACAACGGGCCCGGCCAGTTCGGCGCGGGATTGACGATGCCGAGCAGGCCGCCGGGCACCTTGGCCGAGGGCGCCGACAGCGTCGGTCCACCGACCGCGGCGTACAACGGCGAGGGGCCGATGTTCTCGATTCCGCCCTGCAGCACGATCGGTTTGTCGATCGGCATGCTGGTGCTGCCGATGTTGAGCGAACCCGACGTGGTCCGGTTGATCACGCAGGTGGTCACCGTCGGATTGGTGTACGGGCAGAACCGGAACATCGCGTAGGGGCCCGAAGGCGTGCCGGCGGTCGCCGAGGTTGCTTGTCCAACCAGCAACACCGCCGTCGCCACAGCGAAAGAAAGCGACGTCTTGCGCATAGTGAATCCTCCATTGAGTAGGTCGGCCGGCGCGCGCGCCCGGCGACGCCGAACGCTGCCCAGGGTGCGGCAGCGTTCGGCGCGGCGGCGGCGCGATCGGTGATGTCCCCGCTTCGAGCGGGGGTTTCGCCAGGGCCGCGAGGGCCGGACAGGACACGCGCCTGCCCGGCCTGCAAGTCCTTGCGACGCTCGAAGCGTTGGTTCGGCGCATGCGCGACTCGCGCGCTTCCCTGCGCTGCGCATACGGCCGAACCGAACCATCGACCGGCAGCGCCGCCGCCGATCGGAGTCGCGTGGGGCTTACGGAACCACGCGCACCGCCGGGTTGGCGACCAGCGCGTTCGGCGCCTGGTTGGTACGCGTCCTCACGGCGCACGGACCCAGGTTGGCGTTGAACACGAAGTAGCTGTTGGCGTCGAGCACGCCGGGGACCGAGCCCGTGGTGGTGGTGCTCGGGCAGCTGGCGCTGATCGGTGGCGGCAGGGTGATGCGTACGCCGCTGATGGTCACGCTCCACAGCGCCGGAACCAGGGTCGGCGAGCCGGTGAACACCGGGTTGGGGCCGCTATAGGGCGTCGGCGGGGACAGCGGCCACGGCAGAACGTTGGCGACGATGCCGGTGCAGGTGCTCGAACCGCTGAAGCTGGCGGCGGTGACGCTGGCCACGCCGCCCGACAGGGTGACGGTGAAGTCGGCGTTGCACGGAGCCTGGATACCGGAATACACCGCCGTGGTCGGCCCGGTGAAGTGCGAGGTGCCGCTGTCGACCCACGCCGAACCGTTCCAGATCTGGTAGGACGCCGCCGAAGCCGAGGTGGCGCCGAATACGGCGACGGCCGTGGCGAGGGTGAGAAGGGACGTCTTGAACTTCGACATTGCTTGTTCTCCTGTGATGCGTCGAGGTGTACGGACACGGACGTGTCCAAACGTGCTGTCACGGATGAAGCGGGCGCCGTGGCTGCGCTGCCCTGCGGTTGCGGCGCGCTGCCGCGGCCGTCGGGCGTCTCTTGCTCGCCGCGGCCGCGCGAACGCGGCCGCGATGCGATGGCTGACTCAGAAAAATCCCTTGCGCACCGACAGACCGATGATGCGCGGGTCCTGGATGAACACGTTGCTGCCCAGGCCGGTGTCGTCGCTGTTGACGAAGGTGCCGGTGATGGCTTTTCCGCCGAGTGCGTTCTTCACGTACAGCTGCACCGACAGATCGCTTTCGATCTTGTTCCAGGTCAATGACACGTTGACGTTGCCCCAATCGCTGAGGCGATCGATCTTGTCCTGATAGATGCGCGCCCAGCTCGGACCCTGGTAGTAGAGGTCCGCGCGAACGGTGAAATCGCCGTTGCCGGTCATGAAGGTGTATTGCGGGCTCAGGCTGACGGTGATGTGCGGCGCGTTGGGCAGTTCGTTGCCGCCGACGTTCTTGGCGAAGCCGGCGCCGCCATTGGGCGCGTCCTTGGCCGGATCGTAGGTGAAGCCGTAGGAGCCATCGTAGAGGCCGCCGGGTCCGAAGCCGCCGCCGGCCAGCGGCAGATTGGTCGCGCAGAAGCTGTTGAGGACATTGGCGGCGTTGTTGTACGGCGGATCCAGCGGATAGCTTCCTTGCAGCACCGCTTCGACATACTCCTTGGGCGCGATGCAGTTGGAGGCCAGCTGCAGCCAGGGCTTGACCACCACCCAATCGGAATTGCCGGCGGTGCGGTCGATCACGTCGATGGAGTACTGGTTCGAGCCGATGCGGGTGCGCAGCAGACCGACGTTGCCGCTGAGCTGGAACGCCTCGGTCGGCCGCCATACCGCTTCGAGCTCGGCACCCCAGGTCTTGGCGTCGAAGTTTTCGTTGAACGTCGCCCGGTCCTGGATCTGCGAGACCTGGTAATCCTTGTAGTCGTTGTAGAACAAGGTGCCGTTCAAGACGAACTTGCCGCCGGCCATGACGTTCTTCATGCCCATTTCGAAGGCGTTGACGAACTCGGGCTTGAACTCCGGATTGCGCTGCTCGAAGGTCAGCGCGATCGGATTGGCGGCGATGCCGGGCGAGTTGGTGCCGCCGGCCTTGTAGCCGCGCGAGGCGGAGGCATAGAACATGGTGCTGTCGGTGAACGACAGATCCGGCGACCAGTCCAGCACCAGGCGGCCAGTCGGCTCGTTCCAGGTCTGGGTGATCTTGGGCAACGCGGGATAGCCGTAGCCGACATAGCCGCCGAAGAGCAGCGGCAGGCCGGCGGTGCCGGTCGAATCGCTGAGCAAGGTCTGGCTGGGGTAGGGCGTGGTGATCTTGCGATCGTTGGTGAAACGCACGCCGGCGGTCAGGCGCACGGTGTCGCTGAGCTTCCAATAGCCTTCGCCGAAGATCGCCGCCGACTTGGTCTCGGCCACGTTGCGGCTGCGGAAGTAGTTGTGGCCCTGGCCGTTGATCGAGCCGATCGGGTTCGGGTCGATGTAGACGCACGGGACCATCTCACCCAGCGATTCATAGAAACGGGTAGCGCTGCCGGCCGGGCATTTGGACGGCGGATTGCCCGCACCGGTGCCGTTGAAGTACAGGTCGGCCAGCGCGGTGATCAGATTGTTGAATACGTAATAGCTTTCGTCGACCTTGTATTCGAGGTAGTTGGCGCCCAGGCTGAAATTGAACGCGCCGTCGAACGACGACTGCAGGCGGAACTCCTGCGACCACTGCTTGGCGTCGGAGTCGACCAGGTCGGCCATCAGCATGCGGTCCGAGCAGCCCAGCTGCGGATCGCAATACACACCGCCGGGCAATGCGTTGAATACCGGGACCAAGGTGCCGTCCGGCCCGAAGTACTGCACGCCGGTGGAGGTGTCGGAAAAGACCTTCCTGGATTGGAAGCGGCCGTAGTCCTGGGTCGAGTAGTACTGGTCGCGCGTGTACACGGTCTGCGACACCAGCTTGAGGTGATCGCTCACGTCTGCGTCCAGATTGAGCTGGAAGATGTCGTTGGTGGCCTTGAACTTCGGATCGTAGTCGGTGGCGATCTTGCGCATGTCGCGCGACTGGGTGAGGCCGCCGTACGGATCCAGACCGGGTTGAACGATATAGACGTTGTCGACGTAGTTGCCGTCCGCGTCGAATCTGAAGCCGACCGGCGCGACCTGCGCGCCCAGGATGAAGGGAATGCTGCCGCCGTTGGGAACGCCGTAGGCGCCCTGGTCGTAGAGCGAACCGTCCGTGCAGCCTTGGCTCAGGTAGTTGCGGTCGATCGCCGAGACCGTGGTCGAACCGATCGTGACCGGGCCCGGATCGTTGTGGCACAGCTGCTTGCCGGTGCGCGAGCGGTTGTCGTCTTCCTGGAAATGCTCCCACACGAAGCTGGCGCTGAACCTGTCGCTGGGCTTGAACGCCAGCGAGGTGCGCACCGACAGCAGGTCGCGGTCGTTGACGTCCTTGCCGGTGACCGTGTTCTCGTCGTAGCCGTCGCGCTTGGTGTACTGCGTGGCCAGGCGGAAGGCGAAGGCATCGCTGAGCGGCACGTTGACCATGCCGCTGACCCGGCGCGTGTCGTAGTTGCCGATCTCGCCCTTGACGTCGGCCTCGAAGGCTTCCGGATTGGCCAGGTTCGGGATCATGTTGACCACGCCGGCGGTCGCGTTGCGCCCGTACAAGGTGCCTTGCGGGCCGCGCAGCACTTCGACGCGTTCCACGTCCAGGTATTCCTGTTCGAACAGGCGGTTGCGGATCAGCGGCGTGCTGTTGAAGCTCACCGCCACGGCCGGGTCGGTGGTCACCGACAGCGCCTGGGTGCCGATGCCGCGGATCTGGAAGTTGTAGCTGGCGAAGTTGGTCTTGGAGAAGGTGACGTTGGGCGTGGCGGTGACCAGATCGCCGCCGGTCTCGATCTTGCGATCGCCCAGGTCCTTGCCGCCGAAGGCGCTGATCGAGATCGGCACCTTCTGGATGTTCTCGACCTTTTTCTGCGCGGTCACCACGATGGTGTCCAAGGTGGTCGCGCTGGAAGCCCTAGCGGGGCTTGTCGTCGTTGCGGGCGCCGTGGGTTCTGCCAGAGTTTCTTGGGAGGTCGCCGTCGGCTGCGTTTCGGCGACCTCTTGGACGTTTCCCTGCTTCTCCCCGCTTCGCGAGGTCTCGCTCGGGCTGGCGCCGCCGGCGGCGGCATCGCCGATCAGGATCGCGCCGGAGGCGCTGGTGGAATAGTTCAAACCGGTGCCGGCGAGCAACTCGTCGAGCGCCTGGCGCGGCGTCTTCTCGCCGCGCACCGCCGGCGCGGTCTTGCCGTTGGCCAGTTCCGGCGAGTAGAGCAATTGCGTACCGCTTTGGCGCGCGTACTCCGACAGCGCAGTGCCGAGCTTTTGTTGCGGAATATCGAACCTGGCGGTGGCGCCCGCGCCTTCCGCGGCCTGGGCCGTCAGACTCATCGCCGCCAGACATGGAAGCAAAGCCAGGAACAACACGCATGGCTTGATCGTGCGCTTGTGCGGACGCTTGGTGTCTTGCAAATGCATTCGCTCTCCCCTCCGGTTTCGGGTCGTCTTTCGCTGCGACCTGTGTAAGTACAGACGCGGCCGATCCGAAAACCCGAACCTGCCGATGCGATATCGCGCCGCGTGTGTTGGTTCTTGAACTCGCGAGTTTAGTTTTGCGGTGCAACACCGATCGCGCGAATTCGCGATCCCGGTACGCGCCGCACGCGCGCGCAAACATCAGCGCGCGACACGACGCGCGAAGGCCGATGACTGCGGTTATGCAAGGCACGCGGCCGGCGCTGCGCCGGCCGACAGTCCGGTCCAGGCGCTCAGCCCTGGATCGGCGCGACCGGTTTCAACACGATGGTGCCGTCGTGCGGCGCGCTGTGTTCGATCGGGAAGTACGCGGTCAGCGCATCGACGAAGGTGCCGGTGTCGCCGGTGTTGAACGCGCCGCTGATCTTCAGCGAGGCCAGGCGCTCATCGCTGAGCACGATCTGTTGGCGCGAATAGCGGTTCATCTCGACGATGGCGTCTTCCAGCCGTTCGTTCTCGAACACGATCTGGCCGTGCCGCCAACTCACCACGCGCTTGACGTCGGCCGCGCGCACTTGCGGGAGGGTTTTGGCCAGAGCGACGAACTGCTGGCCCGGTTGCAGTTCGGCCAGCGACGGCGCGGCGCCGATGCGGCTGGACGCGGGCGCGCTTTCGCGGGTCACCGTGACGCGGCCTTCGAGCAAGGTCACTTCGAACGCGCGCTTGGACAGATACACATCGAACTCGGTGCCCAGCGCGGTCACCTGCCGGCCCGCGGCGCTGACCACGAACGGACGGTTGCGGTCCTTGGCCACCTTGAACAAAGCCTGCCCGCGCTCCAGGGTGATCGCGCGCAGGCCGACCTGGTAATGCGTGGAGATGCGGCTGTCGGTGTTGAGAGTGACCATCGAACCGTCGTCCAGGGTCACCACCGAGCGCTGGCCGACGCCGGTCTGGTAGACGGTGCCGGCTGCCGCGACGGTGGCCTCGCCCGGGGTCTGCCACGAGCTGCCCGGATTGATCAGCAGCACGCCGAGCACGGTGGCCAGCAGCAGCGAGGCGGCGATGGCGCCGCCTCGCAGCATCAACGAACGGCGCCGCGCCTGCATCAACCGCTGCATGGTTTCGCGCCGCAGCGCCTGCATCTCGGAGGTGCCCGCCAGCGAGAACACCAGCGCCTGCGCGGCTTCCACGCGCTCGAACGCCGCCGTGTGCTGCGGCGATTGGTCCAGCCACGCCTCGAACGCCGCCTGGGTGCGCGGATCGTCGTCCTCGCGCAGGCGCTCGCTCCAGTGCGCGGCGGTCTCTTCGACGCCCTGCGGCGCGAATTCCGCCGAGTCCTGCCTCAGTGGCGAGATTTTGCACTTCATCTGGTGTTACCTCTCAGCAAGACCCGGCCGGGCCAGTTGCCACGTTGCATCCGTCCCCGCGTTCCGATCCGTGTCGGAACGCAAAATCCAATCGCCTACCAGCGCACAGATCAAAGGCCGCACAGATCGCAAGCGCCGTTCGCGGCCGGACCGCTTCATCCGTCCCGCGTTCCCGCCGGGTCCACGACGCTGCCCAACTGCGCCAGGGCCTTGGCCATGTGTTTCTCCGTCGCCCGCACGGATATGCCCATCATGAGCGCTATTTCCGCGTATTTCTTCTTCTCCAGTGCCCGCAGCACGAACACGTCGCGGGTCCGTTCCGGCAGCCCGCGCAACACCTGGTTGACCAATTTGATCTCTTCCTTCCCTAGTAGGACGCGCTCAGGCGAAATATCCGTAGCGGGTTGATGCGTTTGCGCATCGAAAGATTCATGGGCGTCCTGGTTGCGGGCCCGGCGGCGCCGGCCCCAGTCGCGCAAGGTGTTGGCCGCGACCTGGAAGACGTACTGCTCGACGTGCTCGATCGGCCCGCCGCGGGCGCGGCGGATCAGGTGCAAGAACACTTCCTGGGTCAGGTCCTCGACCTCGGCCGCGTCCTTGACCCGCTTGGAGAAAAAGCCGCGCAGCGGCGTGCGGTAACGCAGCGAGACGTTATTCCACTGGTTGACGCAGTCCTGCCCGTACTCGGCTAGCGATGCGGACTCGGGTGGCCATGACGCCGGATCGGACATTGTCTGTTTCCCCATACCGCGATGGAATGGCGCTGGCCGCGGAGGCCGGCGACGTGGCGTTATCGCCCCGGGACGCCGCGAACCGGGACCGTCGGCCCCTGCCGCGCGCCCGGCGCCCCGATGCCGCCGCCGGGAGATGCTTGCGATGCTGCGGCGGTCCGCGGCGAGCCGCCGACGCGCCCTGCCGCGGACCGGGTTCCGGCGTCCCCCAACGCCGCACGCTGTCCGCGCCTGTTCATGCCTCCACCACTTTTCCGGTCCACAGCGGCGCCGTCCCGCGCGACTTGCGCGGCGAGGCGTCGTTGCCTTGCGCCAACAGTTTGGAATCGGCCGCCTGCGCCGCGCTCGCGGCCATGGTCATGACCCGATCCACCGCCTGGATCTGTTCGCCGTTGTCGAACGGCGCAGTCAGCATCGGCGAGACGAAGGCGATCAGCCGCGCCAGCATCAGCGAATCGCTGACCGGCTCGCCCATGCACATCGCCGAAATCAGTTCGTCCATGTCTTCGCTGGCGAGCACGCCGGCCAGGGCCTTGAGGGCGAAGTGCAGGCGCATGCCCAGTTCGTTGCGCGACAGATGCGGCAGCGCGCGGGCGAAGGCCTCGAAGAAGCGCGCGTAGATCGGCTGGTAGTGCTCGTGCAGATAGTCGCGGATGAATTGCGACGGATCGCTGTAGACCCGGCCGAGCAGGCGCATGAAACCCACGCCGCCGGCGCTGTCGCGGCTGAGCCGCACGGCCGGGACGAACAGCACGCCGAACACCGCGCAGGCGTCCATCGCCGTTTCGCCGTAGCGTTGTTCGCACACCGACAACAGTTCCAGGCGCTCCTGGTTGAGCCGATCGAAGCGCGCCGACAGCAGTTCCTGGACCAGCGCTTCCTTGCTGCCGAAGTGATAGTTCACCGCCGCCAGATTGACCTTGGCGTGGCTGGTGATCTGGCGCAGCGACATACCCTCGTAGCCGTGCTTGATGAACAACAGTTCGGCCGCCTCAAGCAGGCGGCCCCGGGTGGTGCCCGGGCTGGTGCCTGGATGAGCGCTGTGATGATTCACGGCTGGTATCCACGGTGGGCCGCGGCCCGATCGGCGGCGGCACGGGCGGCTGAGGGATTGCTCCAATTCATGGTTTGAAACCCGAATTGAAACGGGCGTTAGCCTAATCACGTCGGAAACCGGGATGCACGCTGCGGCGCAATATTTGTGACTAATGTCAGTAATTGCCGGCCGTTGGCGCCGAATCGGTGGCCTGCGTCGCGTTTGCGCCGGGTGCCTTATTACTCAAATTGCCGGGGCGGCGCGCTGGAAGCCGGCGGCCGGCCGGGCCGTCCCAGGGCCGCATGCTGCGCTGCAGCTTGCATCGGCTTTGATCCCATAAATACTATTTATCATATAAATAGGACGGCACGACCGCCCCGGCCCAGCCGGAACGGCCGCGCAGGGAGGGACCGAGCGGGGGCGAGGTCCGGTCGATCGTCAACCAACAGCCAACGTCGCTGTTCAGCCGGGGCAGGGTAATGCATCAATCAGCACTGACCATTTCCGTTCGTAACGCGCTTCGTGTCCGCAACGCGCTGGTGGCCGCGATGGCGATGTCCGCCGTCGTCGCTCACGCCGCGCAAGCGCAACAGTCCGCCGACGCGCCGACCGCCGCGGCCTCCGAGAGCGCCGACAAAGACCCGACCACGCTCGGTGTGGTGGTGGTCAGCGGCACCCGCGCGAGCATCCAGAAATCGCAGGCGCTCAAGCAGGACGCCATCGGTACCGTCGATGCGGTGTCGGCCGAGGACGTGGGCAAGTTCCCCGACCAGAACGTCGCCGACTCGTTGCAGCGCATCGCCGGCGTATCGGTGGACCGCTCCGGCGGCGAGTCGCGCTATATCACCGTTCGCGGCTTCGGCCCCGAATTCAACACCGTGCTGCTCAATGGCCGGACCATGGCGACCGAAAACTCCGGTCGCGAATTCAGCTTCGACGTGTTGCCGTCGGAACTGATCAGCACCGCCGAGGTGTTCAAGACCTCGCAGGCCAATCTCAGCGAAGGCGGCATCGGCGCCACGGTCAACATCAAGACCCGGCGTCCGCTCGACGACAAGGGTTTCCACATCGCCGGCAGCGTGTCGGCCGTGGACGACAGCATGTCGGGCGAGACCAAGCCGAAGTTTTCCGGCCTGATCAGCAACACCAACGCAGACGGCACCTTCGGCGCGTTGCTCGGATTCGTGCGCTATCAGCGCAACCACCTCAGCGAGAGCATCGACGATGGCGGCTGGCTGACCGGCACCAACGGCGTCAACGGCGTGAGCGGCGCGGGCAGCGTGGCGATACCGCGCACGATCGAATACAAGGTCAATCAAGAGGACCGGACCCGGACCGGCGTCAACGCGGCGATCGATTGGCTCCCCAGCGAAAAGCTCAGGGTGACGATGGACGCGATGTACTCCAAGTACGAGATCGAGTCGCAGTCGAACAACTTCGGTTTGTTCATGGACCCGGCCGACGTCAAGCAGGTCACCGCCGACGCCAACGGCACCGCGCAGACCGCGGTGCGCGGCATTACCGGCGGGCTCGCCAACGATCACATCGTCGCGTCCAGCCCGCGCGATTCCACCAACAAGCAGATCGGCGTCAATGTCGCCTGGGATATCACCGACTCGACCCAGCTGGACTTCGATGGCTCGTACTCGAAAGCCGAAGAGAAAAGCGGCGGCAAGGGCTACTTCCTGGTGATGGGCGCGCGCAACGTCGGCGTCAACCCGACCTGGAACCTCAATCCCGGCGCCTTCCCGAGCTACAGCAACCTGCTGCCCACGACCGACACCAACGACCTGCGCGCGCACTTCGTCGATCGCGAAGGCGACAACCGCAGCGATGAGTTGTACGAAGGCAAGATCAGCCTGACCAAGAACTTCTTCGAGGGCACGCTGTCGCAGCTGCAGTTCGGCGTTTCCGGTTCCAAGCGCACCAAGGACAGCGTCACCGTGCGCACGTCCGACAGCGATCTGAACTGCGCCTACTGCGGTTACGCCGCGCGCGTCCCGGGCAGTCTGGTCAGCGTGTTCAACGCAGGCTCCCTGGTCGACGGCGTGTCGCGCGGCGCGCCGACCCAGTGGTTGACCTTCGATCCGGAAGCCTATCTGGCCTATCTGTCGAGCCCGGCGGCCTACAACCAGTTCGCGCCCGGCGGCGAGTTCTACGATCCCAACGACCCCAACCGCGCCCAGCGCATCGCCGATGCGCTGAACAAGTACGGCGGTTTCACCGCGATGCCCGTGCCGCAGAGCCAGTGGCTGGTCGAAGAAAAATCCTATGCGGCGTTCGCCCAGGCCAACTTCGAGAACACCTTCCACGACATGCCGTGGACGCTCAATGTCGGCATCCGCTTCGTCAAGACCGATGCGACCTCGCGCGCGGTGTCCTCGCAGGTCGAATCGATCACCGGTACGCCCGGCGATCCGACCAATGCGCAGGTGCATTTCACCCCGCCGGTTCCGATCTCGCGCAGCACCAGCTATCAGGACTGGCTGCCGTCGCTGAACTTCCGCATCAACGTGCGCGAGAACGTCGTGTTGCGCGCTTCCGCGTCCGACACGCTGACCCGTCCGACTCTGACCAGCCTGCGCATCAGCGAAGACATCGGCGTGCGGCCGCCGGGCCCGGGTTCGATCAACACCGGCAACATCGATCTCAAGCCGTACAAGGCGCGCAACTACGACCTCGGCGCGGAGTGGTACTTCAACGACACCAGTTACCTCGGCCTGGCGGGTTTCTACAAGAAGGTCGAGAACTTCGTCACCAACGTGACCCGGCCGACCACGATCCAGGGCTATCCGTTCCTGGAAACCCTGCCGGTCAACGCCAACACCGCGGTGGTCAAGGGCGCCGAGCTGTCGTTCCAATACACCTTCGACCGCCTGCCCGCGCCGTTCGACGGCCTGGGCCTGCAAGCCAACTACACCTACGTCGACAGCAAGCAGACCTTCGATCCGTCCATCGCCACCGGCCAGTTCGCGGTGGTGGGCCTGGCCAACTCGGGCAATCTGATCGTGTTCTACGAAAAGGGCCGCATCGGTTTCCGCGCGGCCTACAACTGGCGCGACGAGTATCTGTCGGCGGTGCGCGGATCGCAGGGCGAGCCGACCACCGTCGAGCCTTACGGCCAGATCGATCTGAGCGCCAACTTCAAGCTCAACGACAACATCTCGCTGTTCGCCGAGGCCACCAACCTCAACGACGAGACCGAAGCGGCGTACTCGCGCTACGACAGCCGTCCGCAGTGGGTCGCGGCGAACGGTCGCGCGATCTCCTTCGGTATCCGCGGATCATGGTGATGCCGGCGTCTGTGCGCCGCGCCGGCCGCGGCTTGCTCGCGCTGCTGGCGTTGTGCGTCCTGGCGGGCGCGCAAGCGGCGCCCGCGCCGCAAGCGCGTGCGCCGGTCGCCGAATGGGAGCGTCCGCAGATCAACGCGATCGATCGCGAACCCATGCGCGCCACCTCGTTCCCGTTCGAATCGGTGGAACTCGCGCGCGCCGGGCGGATCGCCGATTCGCGCTACTTCCTCGACCTCAACGGCGATTGGCGCTTCGCGTTCGCGCCGAGCGTCGAGGCGCGGCCGTTGGATTTCTACCGCGACGATTTCGACGTGTCGGGCTGGAAGACCATCCCGGTGCCGTCGATGTGGCAGGCGCAGGGGTACGGCCAGCCGCTGTACAACAACATCGCCTATCCGTTTCCGGCCGATCAGCCCTTGATCCCGCACGCGATCAATTCGGTCGGATCCTACCGGCGCGATTTCACCGTGCCGCAGGGCTGGGACGGGCGCCAGGTGCTGTTGCACATCGGCGCGGCGGGCGCGGCGTACTACGTGTGGGTCAACGGCCGCCAGGTCGGTTACAGCGAGGACTCCAAGCTGCCGGCCGAGTTCGACATCACCCGCCATCTGCGCGCAGGCGGCAACAACGTGTCGATCCAGGTGTATCGCTGGTCTGACGGCAGTTACCTGGAGGACCAGGATTTCTGGCGGGTCAGCGGCATCGAGCGCGACGTCTATCTGCTCGCCGCGCCGAATACCTGGCTGCGCGACTTCTTCGCTCGCGCCACCTTGGACAAGAACTATCGCAACGGCGAATTGAATCTGGACCTGAGCGTCACCGGCGCTGCCGCGGCGAGCCGGGTCAAGGCCAGCGTGCTCGACGGCGACCGCGTCGTGTTGACGCGCGAAGCGGCGGTCGAGCCGTCGTCGAAACCGCGTGGGCTGAGCCTGGCGGGCACGATCGAAGGCGTGCGGCCGTGGACCGCGGAAACGCCGAATCTGTACACCTTGCTGCTGGAACTGCACGATGCCGAAGGTCGCCTGCTGCAGGCCAGCGCGGTCAAGATCGGCTTTCGCACGGTCGAGGTGTCCGGCGGCCTGGTACGGGTCAACGGCAAGGCGATCAAGATCCGCGGCGTCAATCGCCACGAGCACGACCCGGTCACCTTCCACGTCATCTCCGAAGCCTCGATGCGCCGCGACATCGAGCTGATGAAGCAGAACAACATCAACGCGGTGCGCACCTCGCATTATCCCAACGCCGAGCTGTGGTACGCGCTGGCCGACGAATACGGCCTGTATGTGATGGACGAGGCCAATATCGAATCGCACCGCTACATGCAGCTGGGCGACGACGGCATGCGGCCGCGCGACAAGACCCAGCTGGGCTTCGATCCAAAGTGGGAACTCGCGCATCTGCAGCGGGTCCAGCGCATGGTCGAGCGCGACAAGAACCATCCTTCGATCGTGTTCTGGTCGCTGGGCAACGAGGCCGGCACCGGGCCCAACTTCGCCAAGGCCGCCGAGTGGATTCGTTCGCGCGACAAGACCCGCCTGGTGAGCTATCTCGGCCAGGGCACGTTGTACTCGCAGCACCGGCCCGAGCCGTACGTGGATTTCTACGCGCCGATGTACGATTCGGTGGAGCGCATCGTCGACTACGCGACCCATTCGGAGTTCGCGAACCAGCCGCTGATCCTGTGCGAATACGCGCACGCCATGGGCAACAGCCTGGGCGGCCTCAAGCTTTACTGGGATGCGATCTACGCCCACGACCGGCTGCAAGGCGGTTTCATCTGGGACTGGGTCGACCAGAGCATGATCAAGCGCACCGACGCCGGTCGCGCGTACTGGGCCTACGGCGCCGATTACGGCCCCAATCCGTCCGGCGCGGAGGCGATCGAATTCGGCGACGGCCTGCTGCAACCCGATCGCACGCCCAACCCGCACCTGCACGAATTGAGCAAGGTCTACGGGCCGATCCAGTTCGAAGCGCTGGACGCGGCGGCCGGCCGCTTCACCGTGCGCAACCGGCATAACTTCATCGATCTGAGCGGTTTCGATTTCGACTGGCAGCTGCGCGAGAACGGCCGGATCGTGCGCGAAGGCAAGGGGCCAGCGTTGTCCACGCCCGCCGATGGCAGCCAGGCGGTCGACTTCGGTGTACCGCCGCTGGCCAAGCGGCCCGGCGCCGAGTACCTGCTCACGCTGCGCGCGCGCACCCGCGTCGACACGGTGCCGCTGGTGCCGGCCGGGCATGTGGTGGCGTGGGAGCAGTTCGCCTTGTCGCCGCCGCCGTCGTTGCCGGCCGCGTCGCGGTCGGGCGCCGCGGTAACGGTGAGCGATACGGCCCAGACCGCGACCCTGCGCGCCGCCGGCGCCGAACTCAGCATCGATCGCGCCACCGGCCTGATCCAGCGCTACGCCTACAACGATCGGATCCTCCTGCAAGGCGGCGCGCCGAACTTCTGGCGCGCACCCACCGACAACGACATCGGCACCGGTGTCTACGCCAGCCATCAGATCTGGAAAGCGCTGTCGGAAAGCCGCCGCGTTCGCGCCGTGCATGTGCAGCGCGGCGACGACGGCGGCGCGCGGGTGCGGGTCGAGTTCGACATCGGCGGCGCGGCCACGCCGGACGTGCAGTACACGGTCGACTACGCGATGGCGCGCGACGGTTCGGTCGATGTCGCCGGCGAGTTCAAGCCCTTGTACGCCGGCTTGCCCGATCCCCTGCGCCTGGGACTGATGTTCACCCTGCCCAGCCGCATCACCGAGCTGAGCTGGTACGGCCGCGGCCCGCACGAGAGCTATGCCGACCGCTACAGCGGCGCCGAAATCGGCGTGTACGCCGGCAAGATCGCCGAGCAGAACCACGACTACATCCGCCCGCAGGAAACCGGCAACAAGATCGACGTGCGCTGGCTCGCGCTGACCGCCGACGACGGCAACGGTATTCGGGTGACCGGGGCCAAGCCGTTGTCGGTCAATGCCTTGGCGTTCCCGTACGCCGATCTGGACCGCAAGCCGATCGGGCAGGCGCACAGCAGCGACATCGTCGCGCGCGAGCAGGTCTCGCTGATGATCGACGAACGCCAGATCGGCGTCGGCGGCGACGATTCGTGGAGCAAGTTCGGCCAGCCGCATTCGCAGTACCGTATTCCGGTGGCGCCTTCGCGCTACCAGTTCCGTATAGCGCCGGTCCAGGCCGGCACCGAGGCGAATCGATGAGCGACCGTACTCCCTCCGCGCCCGCCGGGCCCGGGCAACGTCTGGCCGGCAAGACGGTCCTGGTCTCGGGATCGTCCAACGGCATCGGCGCGGCGATCGCCCGCCTGTTCGTCGAACACGGCGCGCGCGTGGCCGGTTACGACCGGGCGCCGCCGCCGGGGCAGGCGTCGGCCTGCGAACTGTTCGTCGCCGGCGACGTCGCCGATGCCGATGCGGTCGCGGCCTTCGTCGATCGCGCCGCGCGAACGTTCGGCACCATCGATGTCGTCATCAACAACGCCGGCGTGGATGTGTTCAGCGATCCGCTGACACTGGCGCCGGACGACTGGTGGCGCAATCTGGCGATCAACCTCGGCGGCGCCTGGAACTTCAGCCGCGCCGCGTTGCCGATCATGCTCGAGCACGGGCGCGGATCGGTGGTCAACATCGCCTCGGTGCACGGCCACAAGATCATCCCCGGCGCGTTTCCGTATCCGGTGGCCAAGCACGCGCTGATCGGGCTGACCAAGGCGCTGGGATTGGAGTACGCGGCGCAAGGCCTGCGTTTCAATTCGATCTCTCCGGGACTGATCCTGACCGACCGCATCGAACGCTGGCTGTCCTCGCAGCCCGATCCCGAGGCCGCGCGCCGCCGCCAGACCGAACTGCTGCCGTCGCGCCGGATCGGCGAGCCCGACGAGGTGGCCTACACCGCCTTGTTCCTGGCCAGCGACGAGGCGCGCTTCATCAACGCCACCGACATCGTCATCGATGGCGGGCGCACCCAGCTGTACCACGAATGATTATTCCAATGACCTCGCCGATGACCGAACCGCCCGTGGACTGGAGAGCCCAGCGCCCCTTGATCGCGATCCTGCGCGGCATCGCGCCCGCTCAGGTCGAAGCGCACGTACTGGCGTTGATCGACGCCGGAATCAGCCTGATCGAGATTCCCACCAACTCGCCCGAATGGTTGCGCAGCGTCGAACTCGCCGTCGCCATCGCCGGCGACCGCGCGGTGATCGGCGCGGGTACCGTGTTGAACCCGGCCGACGTGGACGCGTTGGCCGCGACCGGCGCGCGGCTGATGGTCACGCCCAATACCGATGTCGCGGTGATCCGCCATGGGGTGCAGCGCGGCCTGATCTGCGCGGCCGGCTTCTCCACGCCCAGCGAAGCCTTCGCCGCGCTGGCGGCGGGCGCGCAGGCGCTCAAGCTGTTTCCGGCGACCAGTTTCGGCCCCGGTTACGTGCGCGCGATCAAAGCGGTGTTGCCGCCGCAGGTTCCGGTGTTCGCCGTCGGCGGCGTCACCCCCGACAACCTCGCCGGTTTCCTGCAATCGGGCTGCGCCGGCGCCGGTCTGGGCAGCGATCTGTACACCCCCGGTCAATCGCCCGCGGTCACCCGCGAACGCGGCGGTCTTTTTGTCGATGCCTACCAGAGCGCGCGCCCTTGAAAATCACCCGACTCAGCACCTACCGCGTCGCCCCGCGCTGGATGTTCCTCAAGATCGAGACCGACGAAGGCCTGGTCGGTTGGGGTGAGCCGGTGGTGGAAGGCCGCGCGCGCACCGTCGAAGCGGCGGTCGCCGAGCTCGGCGAACAACTGATCGGCAAGGATCCGGCGCGCATCAACGACCATTGGCAAGCCATGTATCGAGGCGGTTTCTACCGCGGCGGCGCGGTGTTCATGAGCGCCATCGCCGGCATCGACCAGGCCTTGTGGGACATCAAGGGCAAGGCCCTGGGCGTGCCGGTGTATCAGCTGCTCGGCGGTCTGGTACGCGACCGCATGAAAACCTATTGCTGGGTCGGCGGCGATCGTCCGGCCGACATCATCAAGCAGATCCGCGACCGCCTCGCCCTGGGTTTCGACACCTTCAAGATGAACGCCTGCGAGGAGCTCAGCCTGCTCGACAGCGGTCGCGCGATCGACGCGGCGGTGGCCAAGGTCGCCGAAATCCGCGCCGTGTTCGGCAACAGCATCGAATTCGGCCTGGACTTCCACGGCCGGGTCGGCTGGCCGATGGCGAAGACCTTGATCCGCGAACTCGAACCCTATCGGCCGTTGTTCATCGAAGAACCGGTGCTGGCCGAACAGGCCGAATACTATCCGCGCCTGGCCGCGCAAACCGCCATTCCGCTGGCGGCCGGCGAGCGGATGTATTCGCGGTTCGAGTTCAAGAACGTCTTGCACGCCGGCGGCCTGGCGATCGTGCAGCCCGATCTGTCGCATGCCGGCGGCATCAGCGAATGCATGAAGATCGCCTCGATGGCCGAGGCCTACGACGTCGCGCTGGCGCCGCATTGCCCGCTGGGGCCGATCGCGCTGGCCGCGTGCCTGCACGTGGACTTCGCCAGTTGGAATGCGGTGCTGCAGGAGCAGAGCATCGGCATCCACTACAACGCCGACGGCGAACTGCTCGATTACATCGTCAACAAGGACGCCTTCGCGCTGGAGCAAGGCTCGGTGCGTCCGTTCGTGCTGCCCGGACTGGGCCTGGAAATCGACGAAGCGCGGGTGATCGAACGCAGCCGCGAGGCATCGGACTGGCGCAACCCGTTGTGGCGCCACGCCGACGGCAGCGTGGCGGAGTGGTGATGGCGATGGCTGCGCCCATGCACGAGTCCATGCACGAGCCCATGCACGAGGCTGGGGCGACGCTCGCCGTCGACAGCCGCTGCCGGCTCGGCGAATGCGTGCTGTGGTGCGAGCGCGAGCAGTCGTTGTGGTGGACCGACATTCACGCCTCGCGCTTGTGGCGTTACCGGCCGCAGACCGAACAGGCCCGCTATTGGCGCGTGCCGGACCGATTGGGATCGTTCGCGCTGTGCGAGTCCGGCCGGCTGCTGCTCGGATTGGCGAAAGGTTTGTACTTCGCCGACCCGAGCCAGGCCGAGCATGCCGAGGAACTCCAGGTGCAGGCGCTGGTGCCGGTCGACGCGGACCGGCCGACGCTGCGCATCAACGACGGACGCGCCGACCGCGACGGCCGCTTCGTGTTCGGCACGCTCAACGAAGATCCGCAGCGCGCGCCGATCGGCCGGTTCCATCAATACTCGATGAGTCACGGCCTGCGTGCGCTGGACTTGCCCGGCGTAGCGATTCCAAACAGCCTGTGTTTCGACCTGGACGGGCGCGGCCTGTACTACTGCGATTCGCGCAGCGGCCGGATCATGCGCGCGGCCTACGACAGCGGCACGGCGAGGGTCGGCGAACCGCGGGTGTTCGCCCGAGTCGATGCGCCTGCTTCTCCCGACGGCGCGACCGTGGATCGCGACGGCCAGGTATGGAGCGCGCATTGGGGCGCCGGGCGAGTGGTCCGCTACGCTCGCGACGGCCGCATCGATCGCAGCCTGAGGGTACCGACCTCGAACGTGAGTTGCCTGAGTTTCGCCGGACCCGCGCTGGACCGGATCTACATCACCACCGCGCGCGACGAACTCGACGACGCCGAGTTGAGCGTCCAGCCCGATGCGGGCGGCGTGTTCGTCGCCTCGCTGCCGGGCATGCGCGGATTGACCGAAGCGAGGTTCGACGACCGATGATCGCGATCGATTGGGGTACCAGCAGCCTGCGTGCGTTCCGACTCGATCCGCAGGGCCGGGTGATCGACTCGCGCCGCTCCGATCAGGGCGTGCTCGCGTCCGCCGGCCGTTTCGAAGCGGTGCTCGACGAGATCGCGCAGGGTTGGGACGAACGCGTCGTGGCGATGGCCGGCATGGTCGGCAGCCGCCAAGGCTGGCACGAGGTCGCCTACGTGGAGTGTCCGGCGGGCCTGGGCGAGATCGCTCAGCGCATGCGCCGGATCGAAGCGCCGGGCTTGGGCGATCGCGAATTGTGGATCGTTCCGGGACTGAGCGTGCGCCATGCCGACGGCGTGCACGACGTGATGCGCGGCGAGGAGACCCAGATCTGCGGCCTGCTCGACCGGCTCGGCCCCGGTTCGCATCTGGCCTGCCTGGCCGGCACCCACTGCAAGCACCTGCGCATCGACGACGGCCGCATCCGCGATTTCTCCACCGCCATGACCGGCGAACTGTTTCAGGTGTTGAGCGAACACAGCATTCTCGGCCGTTTGATGCAGCCCGGGCCGCACGATGCGCAGGGCTTCGCGCGAGGGCTGGATCACGCCGCCCTGGACGGCGATCTGATCGAGCATCTGTTCGCGGTGCGCACCCACGGATTGTTCGACGTGCTGCCAGCGTCGGCGCTGCGCTCGTTCCTGTCCGGCCTGCTGATCGGCCATGAGCTTCGCCGGCTGCCGGCTTCGGCCGAGACTGTGCATCTGATCGCGCCGCCGGCCCTGTTGGAGCCGTACACGACCGCGCTGACGCACCGCGGCCACCGCGTGCAGGCGCACGACGAACAGGTGTCCGCGCGCGGCCTGTACGCGCTCGCGCGACAACGCGGTTTGCCGATGGCGTGACGATCCATCGCGTCGCGGCCGCGGCCGCGCGCGCATCCAGGTTTTCGTGGTTTTAGTGGTTCCGTAGCTAGTCGCCGGCACGCCGCATCGCCGGACCCAAGAAGAGAGGCGAATGATGCTGTCCGCATTGGATGTCGTGATCGTGTTGGGCTATCTGGTCGGTATCTTTTTGCTGGCGCAGTGGGTGTCGCGGGAGAAACAGGGACACCGCAAGAACGCGCAGGACTATTTCCTGGCCGGCAAGGCCCTGCCGTGGTGGGCGATCGGCGCTTCGCTGATCGCGGCCAATATTTCCGCCGAGCAGATCATCGGCATGTCCGGCTCGGGTTACGCGCTGGGTCTGGCGATCGCGTCCTACGAATGGATGGCCGCGCTGACCTTGCTGATCGTCGGCAAGTTCTTCCTGCCGGTGTTCCTGCGCAACAACATCTACACCATGCCGCAGTTCCTGGAGAACCGTTACGGCCGCACGATCCGCATCGTCATGGCGGTGTTCTGGCTGATCCTGTACGTGTTCGTCAATCTCACCTCAATCCTGTGGCTGGGATCGATCGCAGTGAGCCAGGTCACCGGCATGGACCAGATCTACGCCTTGCTGCTGCTCGGCGGCTTCGCCCTGGCGTATCAGGTCTACGGCGGGCTCAAGGCGGTTGCGTTGACCGACATCGTGCAGGTGTCGCTGCTGGTGCTCGGCGGCTTGATGATCACCGCGCTGACCTTGAACCGCATCGGCGACGGCCAGGGCGTGATCGCCGGCTTCCAGCACCTGCTGCAGGTCCAGCCCGAGCGCTTCCACATGATCCTGAGCCGGGACAATCCTTACTACAAGGATCTGCCGGGCCTGGGCGTGTTGCTCGGCGGTTTGTGGATCATGAACTTCAGCTACTGGGGCTTCAATCAATACATCATCCAGCGCGGACTGGCGGCCAAGGACATCGCCGAGGCGCAAAAAGGCGTGCTGTTCGCCGCGTTCCTGAAGTTGCTGGTGCCGGTGATCGTGGTGATTCCGGGCATTGCCGCGGTGGTATTGGCGCCGGGATTGAGCAAGCCCGATCAAGCGTATCCGACGATGATGGGCTTGCTGCCGACCGGCGTGCTGGGCCTGGTGTTCGCGGCCCTGATCGCGGCGATCATGGCGTCGCTGGCGTCCAAGATCAATTCGGTGGCGACCATCTTCACCCTGGATTTCTACGCCAAGCTGCGTCCGGATCAGGACGAGGCGACATTGGTCCGGGTCGGCCGCATCGCCTCGCTGATCGCGGTCGCGCTGGGTATGCTCGCGGCCAAGCCGTTGTTGGGCAGTTTCGATCAGGCCTTCCAGTACATCCAGGATTTAACCGGTTACTTCACCCCGGGCATCACCGTGATCTTCCTGTTGGGCCTGTTCTGGAAGCGCGCCAACGAAGCCGGCGCCCTGGCCGCGGCGATCGGTTCGGTGCTGTTGTCGATCGCGGTGCGGGTGATGTGGCCGGAATATCCGTTCATGAATCGCGTCGGCGTGGTGTTCCTGCTCGCGCTGGTGTTGGCGGTGGCGGTGTCGTTGCTGAGCAAGACGCGGACCGGCAGCGATCTGATCCGCACCGACGACGTGAGTTATCGCACCCCGGCCAGTTTCAACTTCGGCGCGCTCGTCGTCGTCGTCGTGGTGGCTGTGCTGTACGCCGTGTTCTGGTGACGGCGGCCGACCTTCTCAGGAGAATTCGCATGCGATCCACACGCTTCAGCAAGCTGCCCACGTTCGCGCTCGCTCTCGCCCTGGCATCGAGCCAGCTGCCGGCGCGGGCCTCGGAGGCCGGCGCGCTGGCCGCCACGCCGCAGATGGGCTTCAACAACTGGAACTCCACCCACTGCCGGGCCGAGTTCAAAGAGACCATGATCCGCGGCATCGTCGACAAGTTCATCGAACTGGGTTTGAAGGACGCCGGTTACCGCTATATCAACATCGACGATTGCTGGGCGTACTGGCAGCGCGACAAGGACGGCAATCTCAAACCCAACCCCGAACGCTTCCCCGGCGGCATCAAGGCGATCGCCGTCTACGTGCACAGCAAGGGGCTCAAGTTCGGTCTGTACACCAGCGCCGGCACCTTCACCTGCGAGCCGAAACAAGAGAACCGCGGCTTCCCCGGCGGCCTGGGCCACGAGGAGCGCGATGCGAAGTTGTTCGCGTCCTACGACATCGATTATCTCAAGTACGACAACTGCAACAACGAGAAGCTGCCGGCCAAGCCGCGCTACGTGGCGATGGGCGAAGCCCTGCGCGCCACCGGCCGGCCGATTTTCTACAGCGTGTGCGAATGGGGCGAGAACAAGCCCTGGCTGTGGGCCGGCGAGGCGGCGGTCGGCGGAAACTCGTGGCGCACCACCGGCGACATCGAGGACACTTATGCCTCGATGCTGAAGATCTTCAAGCTCAACGTGGTGCTCGACCAATACGCCAAGCCGGGGCATTGGAACGATCCGGACATGCTGGAAGTCGGCAACGGCGGCATGACCGACGTCGAGTACCGCAGCCATTTCAGTCTCTGGGCGATCATGGCCGCGCCGCTGTTGATCGGCACCGACCTGCGCACGATCAAGCCCGCGGCGCTGGAGATCCTGCTCAACAAGGAGGTCATCGCGATCGACCAGGATCCGCTGGGCGTGCAGGGCAAGCGCATCCGCGACCGCGACGGCGTGCATGTGATCGTCAAGCCGCTCGCCAACGGCGATCGCGCGGTGGCGATCTTCAACGAAACCGATACCGCGCGCGATGCCGCGGTGGACGTCGCCGAGCTGGGTCTGGACAAGTCCAGGCAGTACACGGTGCGCGACCTGTGGAGCCGCGAGCAGCACCCGGGCGACGGCTCGTTGCGGGTCGACCTGGCGCCGCATGCGACCGCGATGTACCGGATCAGCGCGCGCTGATCGGCGCGCGCGGCGGTGCAGGCGATGATGCTGGCCAGCGCCGGTTTGCGCGCGCGGATCGCCCCCGAGTGGGGTGGCGGTCTGCTCGGCCTGGACGCCGTGGTCGACGGCAGACTGACGCCGCTGATGCGCGCCAGCGCGTTCGCGGCGTCGCCGGCCGGTGTCGTTCCTGATCCCGACCCGCCAGATCTCAATCAGCCTGACCTCAATCAGCCTGATCCCAATCAGCTGGCCTGCTATCCGTTGCTGCCCTGGTCGAACCGCATCTCCGACGGCGGCTTCGAGTTCGACGGCCGCCGCATCGACTTGCCGCGCAACCGCGACGACGAGCCTTGGCCGATTCACGGCAGCGGTTGGCAACGCGCGTGGCGCGTGGCCTACGCCGCCGCGGACGAGGCCTTGCTGACGCTGGATGAGACTGACGCTTCCGAGTCCGGCGCTTCCGAGTATCGCTATCGCGCCAACCTGCGTTACCGACTACGCGAACGTGCGCTGGAAGTGGCGCTGAGCGTGGTCAACATCGGTCCGGCGAGCCTGCCGTTCGGACTGGGGCTGCATCCGTTCTTCCCGCGCGACGCCGAGACCCGCTTGCGCGCGCCCGCGGATCGGGTCTGGCTCAACGACGGCCGTACGCCGCTGCCGACCGAACTGGCGGCGATTCCCGAGCATTGGCGATTCGACGATGCGCGCCTGTTGCCCGTCGATTGCGTCGATCACGGTTTCCTCGGTTGGTCGGGGCAGGCGAGCATCCGTTGGCCGCGCCGCCGACTGGGTCTGGACATCGACAGCGACGTCGACCGCTTCGTGCTGTACACCCCGGTGGGCGCGGATTTCTTCTGCTTCGAACCGGTCGATCATGCGATCGACGCGGTCCATCTGCCCGGCGGCGCGCTCGCGCACGGCATGACCGCGTTGGCGCCGGGAGCGCGCCTGCAACGGCGTTTTCGTTTTACCGCTGTCGAGTGATAGCCGGATCAGGAATGCGCAACGCCGCTCGAACTCCCTCTCCCGCAAGGCGAGAGAGGGCCGAGGTGAGGGCCTGAGCGCCGCAGGCGCGAATGCTGTTGCGTGACATCGATGACTCGCAAGCGGCGTCCGCTCAACTCACGGAAGAGGGACATAAGAACGACCACCCCATCACTTCGCCTCGAACACATACGCGGCCGCCTGAAAATCGCCGCGCAAACTCACCGGCACGCCGTGCGCCATCCAGTACGCGCCGCTGGCCTCGGCCGGCGCCGCGTCCGGGCGTTCGCCGCCGCCCACGCGCGCGATGCGGTAACGCTTGGCCGGATCGAGCCCGCGCAAGCGGATCGCCGGATCCGGCAGCGCCTTGGTTGCGCTGTGCAAGAACGCGAACAGCACCGCCTGGCGTTGATCGGGCGACACCGACAGCGTGGCCGAACGGCGGCCGCCGTCCCATGGCGACAACAGCCGATACAGATCGCCTTGCTGCACGGTGCGGCGGATGTCCTTGTAGGCCTCGACCATGCGCTTGGCCGTGGCGAAATCGGCGTCCTTCCAATGATTGAGGTTGGCGCCGATGCCCAGGCCGCCCTGCATCGACGACAAGAAGCGATAGTCGAGCGAGGTTTCGCGCTTGTTGACCCAATTGGGCGAGTCGGTCACCCAGGCCATCATCACCGCCGGCGCATAGGCGTGACTGAAGCCGTCCTGCATGCTCAGCCGGTCGTAGGGATCGGTGTTGTCCGACGGCCAGACCTGATCGGTGAACGCCATGATGCCCAGATCGACGCGGCCGCCGCCGCCCGAACACGATTCGATCTCCAGCCGCGGATGCTTGCGGCGCAGCTCGGCCAGAATCCAGTACAGGTTGCGCACGTACTCGACGTAGAGCTTGGGTTGATCTTCCGGCGCCAGTTGCGACCAACCCGGCTCGGACCAGTTGCGGTTGTAATCCCACTTCAGGAACTGGATGTCGTTGCGGGTGACCAGTTCGTCGAGCACCTTGAACAGGTGATCGCGCACATCGCGCCGGGCGAGATTGAGCACCAGCTGATTGCGCGCCGGCGTCAGCGGGCGCCCGGGAAACTGGATCGCCCAGTCCGGATGCGCGCGGTACAGATCGCTGTCGGGGTTGACCATTTCCGGCTCGACCCACAGCCCGAACTCCATGCCCAGGCCGTGCACTTTGTCGATCAGCGGTTTGAGCCCGTTCGGGAATTTGACCGGATTGACCGTCCAATCGCCCAGGCCGGCCTTGTCGTTGTTGCGCGCGCCGAACCAGCCGTCGTCCATGACGAAGCGCTCCACGCCGATGCGCGCGGCTTTCTCGGCCAAGGCCATCTGACCGGCTTCGTCGACTGCGAACTCGGTGGCTTCCCAACTGTTGTAGAGCACCGGACGCAGCCGCGGCTTGCCGTTGCCGGGCAGGATGCGTTCGCGCTGGAAACGATGCATCAGGCGCGAGGCGCCGCCCATGCCCTGCTCGGAGTAGCCGGCGTAGAACACCGGCGTATCCAGGGTTTCGCCGGGCGCGAGCCGGTAGGCGAAATCGTAGGGGTTATAGCCGCCGACCACGCGCACCGCGCCGAGCTGGTCCTTGTCGATGCTGATCCGCCACGACCCCGACCAGGCCAGCGCGCCGAACCACACCGGCCCGCTTTCTTCGTTGGACACGCCGTCGCGGCCGATCGCGAACCACGGCGTGTTCTGCTGACCGGTGGAGCCGCGACGGCTTTCCAGCACGGTGGCGCCTTCGGTGACCGGGCGCTGTTGCAAAGTCCATTCGCCGGCCCAGCGGCCGGTGAGGTGATGCAGTCGGTAGTCGTTTTCGGGCGCGAGGGTGTAGGAGGCCGACGCCGCCTGATCGATGCGCAGCGGCGTGGCGCCATGGTTCTCGATCGAGGCCGAACGCCCGACCACGCCGGTGTCCGGATCGATGGTGTAGCGCAGGCTCACCTGCAGCGGCGCGGCGATGTCCTTCATCCGGACGACGAGGACGTCGCCGTCGATGCGATGCGAGACGTAGCGCAGCACCGTGTCGCGGTTGCCGTCGGCATAAGCGACCTTGAGCGCGACCTCGCTGTAGATGCCGCCGCCCTGGGCCGGAAATTCCTGCGGCGTGACCGACGCGGACAGATCGAAACTGGCGTGGCCGGGCAGGGCCTTGATCGGGCCGAGCGGATCGCCGTCGGCGAGCCGTCCGCCCCAGTGCACGGCCTGCAACTGGCCGGCCTCGTTGATGCCGAAGGCGTAGGTGACCCGCCCGCCGTCGAGCCGGAACACCCGGGTTTGGGCATCGAAACCCACCGACGCCCGGGCCGGATCGGGCAGCGAGCACAACGCGATGAACGCCGCGCCGCCGACGGCGCGAAGCAGAAACGAACGCATGCAGACCCCTCCGTCTGATCTTTATCGTATTTATCATATAAATAAAACGATGTCGACCCGGTCGAGGCGCTCGCGCGCAAGTCGCGCGCGCGACTCGCCGATCGCGCGAGCGCCGACGTCGCAGCGAGTCGGCAAGATGAACCAGAACCTCCGCGCCGGCGCGTCTGCCGGTGTCGGGACGCGTGCTATCGTGTCCGCGAACAAGGCCTGGGTGCTTGCCGGAACGGTTCGGCGTCGCGAATATCGTACCCACCCCACATCGAGCATTTCGGAAGATGCCTCCTATCGAGTCCGCCGGACGATCGCAGTTGACCGGCCGCATGACGCTGACCGAACAGCTGCTCGACGCATTGGGCAGGGAAATCGTGTTGGGGCGTTTTGCCGAAAGCGGCTTTCCCACCGAAGCGGAAATTTCCGAGGCCTACTCGACCAGCCGCAGCGTCACCCGCGAAGCGATCAAGATGCTCACCTCCAAGGGCATGCTGTCGGCGCGTCCGCGCAGCGGCATCGTGGTCCAGCCCGAACGCAGTTGGAGCCTGCTCGACGCCGACGTGTTGCGCTGGATGCTCGAACGCAAGTTCTCCTACAAGTTGCTGCAGTCCTTCACCGAGATGCGGCTGGGCATCGAGCCTACCGCCGCAGCCCTGGCCGCGCGCCGCGCCGACGTCAAGGCCATCGATGGCATCGAGCGCGGCCTGCAGCGGATGATCGCCGCCGAGCGCGGCGAGGACGACCATCTGACCTCCGATGTCGCCTTCCACGTGGCGATCCTCGATGCCACCGGCAACCCGTTCTACGTGCAATTGCACGAACTGGTGAACACCGCGCTGCGCATCTCGATCCAGCTGACCAATCGCATCAAGGGCCACACCGCCAGCATCCCAGCGCACCGACGCGTGTTCGATGCGATCAAGGCCGGCGATGCGGCCGCCGCGCACGCGGCGATGTCGAGCATCATCAACGACGTGCTGGTGCTGATCGCCGACGCGCAGGCGCGTGAGGCCGACCAGGGCAAGCCGCGCAAGCGGGTGGACAAGGCGTCGGTCCGATCCAAGTGAATTCGCCGCGGTGCGCGGCGGCACGACGACATGGAGATCGGGCGATGCTTCGCTGGATGGCTGACGTGGTATCGGTACGGCGACGAGCCTCCGCGCCAGCGGCCCGGACGGCTCCGCTGGCTGCGTCGCTGGCCCTGGCGGCGATCGCCGTTTCGTCGGCTTGCACGAGTCTGGGTTACTACGGTCATGTCGCCCGCGGCCAGGGCGATATCCTGATGCGGCGTCAGCCGATCGAGCGCTTGCTCGACACGTCCGCCACCGACCCGGAGTTGGCCCGGCGTCTGCGATGGGTGCTCAAAGCGCGGGCCTTCGCCTCCGAGCGACTAGGGCTGCCCGACAACCCGAGCTATCGCGGCTACGCCGATCTGGGGCGCGACTACGTAGTGTGGAATGTCTACGCGGCGCCGGCGTACTCGGTCAACGGCGTGCGTCATTGCTTCCTGGGTGCCGGCTGCGTCGAGTATCAGGGATTCTTCGACAAGGCCAAGGCGGACAGGCTGGCGCTGGCCCTGCAGAAAAAGGGATTGGAAACCTATGTCGACGGCGTGCCCGCTTACTCCACGTTGGGATGGTTCGACGATCCGGTGTTGAACACGATGATGCGTTGGGGCGACGACGAGCTGGTGGGCACGATCTTTCACGAATTGGCCCACCAGAAGATTTTCGTCAAGAGCGACGCGGCGTTCAACGAGTCGTATGCCAACTTCGTGCAAGCCCGCGGACTTCGGCAGTGGCATGAGTATGTGGGCAATACATCGGCGTCCTACGACAACTCGCAGCGCAAGGCGTTCCTGGCGATGGTTCTGGAGCTCAGAAGCCGGTTGGCGACAATCTACGCGTCCGGACTCGATCAAGCGGCGATGGATGCGCGAAAGGACGAGGCTGTCTCCGGCTTTCGCGAGCGCTTCCGCCAATGGCGCGAAGACGCCGGCGCGGGCGGTTGGGACGAATGGGCCGCAGGACCGATCAACAACGCCAAACTGGTTCCGTTCGGTCTCTACGACGATTGGACCGAGTCGTTCGAAGCTCTGTTCCGACAGGCCGGAGATTGGCCGCAGTTCTATGACTGCGTGCAGGTGCTGGCGCGAATGAGCGCCGATGAGCGTCATCTGGCGCTGCGCGAGCTCAAACAGGGCCGCTCGTTGCCGAGCTGTCGCGCTGTGGGTTCCGGCTGAAGCCGATGCGCGGCGCTTGATGCTCCCTTAACGCGTCGCTCGTACGCTCAGTGTCTACCCGTTTCCGGGCCTATGCAGATGGATCGCACCGGTTTGCGCCGTGCACGCCCCTGTCTGTCCGCCGTCGCGGTCGGCGCGATGGTGCTGGCCAGCGGTGTGGCCTGTGCGGAATCGGTCGATTCGCCGAGTTGCAAACAGCGCTTGCTGAGCGATCTTGGCTGGCGCTTCGGGTCCGCGCGCGACGAACGCGTGCGGATTCATCCGGGCGTCCCGTGCGATCGGGCGAGCCTGGCCGAAGCGCAGGCGTCCGGCGACTTGGTGGTGCGGATTCCCGACGGCCAGAGCGGGTCCGCTCGCGAGCGCCTGCTCGACGGCTTGCTGCATCACTCCGCGACCCGATGCGCTTTCGGATTCGCGCTCGGCGCGGCGACGCGGCGTGCCACGGACCGGCTGGTCGACAATCGCGGGTTCCGCTTCTCGTCGGTGCAGATCGGGTGGATCGGGTTCGGACCCACCGGTTCGGCGCGCGACGGCTGGAAACCGATCGCGTTGTTCGGGCGCGGCTATCGTCCTCGTGCGTCGAACTACCGCGCGATCGAGGCCTTCTACAGCGGCCAGGTGCGCGGCGAGTGCGGCGTCGGCCGGCAGATCGCCCAGTACGCGGCCCAAGCCGAGCTGTACGGCCGCGAGGGCTTCGATCGTGAGTTCAGCGCCGATGAGATCGTCATCGGGACCTTCAATCGCCTGCATTCCACCCGCAGCATTCTGCTGGGCAGTTCCGCGGGGCGCTTCGTCCATGATGGCCGCGCCGTTGCCGCGGCCGCCAGCGGCCGGCAGGCCTTCATGGGCTTGCCCGGTTTCATCTTCCATGTCTTCGATCGAGGCAGTCTGGACGACCTCAACAATCAGGCCGAGAATTTCGTCGTCTACGATGTGAGCGCTGAAGCGGCCGAGGCGCTGCGGAGCCATGATGGCTTCGAGTACTACAACGAGCGCAATCGGGCGATCTGGTCGCTCGCGCGGTCGCTGAAAATCGGCCGGTCCAAGCGATTGTTCGAGCGGCTTTTGTACGAGCGCGAACCAGCGCTGCGCGCCTCGTTGCCCACGGACGCGCAGGCCATCGTTGCCCGGATCGACCGGCTGCTTGCCGATCCGTTCTATTCCGGATTCGAGATCTACGTGCACAAACAAGCGGTCAAGCCGGTAGGCTTCCACATCGCCCGCCTGCTCGATCGCAATCCGCGCACGCCGTTCCGGATCGAGTTGGCGCTGCATAACGTGCATACCACGCTGTATGAGCGCTACCTGGCGTATCGGCTGCGCGAGTGCGGGTCGTAGTCCCGCACTCAGGGTTTGGTGGGCGATGCAACAGCGTCGGTGCGCTACATCGCCAAGAACGCGCGACGATTCGCCTGCGACTCGACACACAGCCGTTTCTGTGTGCGACGCGAATCGCAGCGACCCGGCCTGAGCGCCTGGTTGGCGTAATGGCCGGTGGCCGGCATGATCGGTAAGCGCTGATCAATGCTGGGCGATCTTCGCCGCCTCCATGCGCGGCGACAGCAGATGGAAGGCGACGAACGCGACCAGATAAGCCGAGCCGCCGATGGCGAACAGCGACCAGTAGTGACCGCTGCGTTCGAGCACGCGACCGATGACTTCGGAAAACAGCACGCCGCCCAGCGAACCGGCCATGCCGCCCAAGCCGATCACCGAGGCGACCATGCGCTGCGGAAACAGGTCGGACACCGTGGTGAACAGGTTGGCCGACCAACCCTGATGCGCGGCGGCGGCCAGGCCGATGGTGAAGACCGCCAGCCAAAGATGATCGATGCCCGATACCGTCATCACCGGTACCGCGCACAAGGCGCACACCAGCATCGCGGTCTTGCGCGCGCGGTTCACGGTTTTTCCGCGCCGCAGCAGGGTGGACGACAGCCAGCCGCCGCCGATGCTGCCCACGATGGTGATCGTGTAGATCGTCAACAGCGGCAGGCCCAATTGGCGCATGTCCAGGCCGCGCGCTTCGTTGAGCCATTTGGGCAGCCAGAACAGATAGAACCACCAGATCGGATCGGTCAGGAACTTGCCGACGATGAAGGCCCAGGTCTGACGGTAGGTCAGCAGCGTGCGCCAGGTAGGCGCGGGCGATGCTTGGGTCTGCGGGAGCTCGACGGCGGGCGTTTCGTGCGGCTCGGACGCCGACTTGTCCGCCGGGCGATAGACGAACAGCCAGGCCACGAACCACGCGATCCCGAGCAGACCGATGATGACGAACGCCGCGCGCCAGCCGTAGGCCAAGGCCAGGGCGGGAATCACCGCGGGCGCGATCACCGCGCCGATATTGGCCCCGGAATTGAACAGGCCCACGGCCAAGGCGCGTTCCTTGGGCGCGAACCATTCCGCGACGGTCTTGATCGCGGCGGGAAAGTGGCCGCCTTCGCCCAAGCCCAGCAGTGCGCGCACCACGGCGAACCCCACCACGGTCGAGACGGCCGCATGCAGCATCGCGGCCGCGCTCCAGAACAGGATCGCCAGGGAGTAAGAAAGCTTCACGCCCAGGCGATCGACGATCCGTCCGGCCAGAAGGATGCCGACCGCATAGGCGGCGGAGAACGTGATGACGATACGGCTGTATTCCAGTTGGCTCCAGCCGATGTCGTGCTGGAGCATCGGCGCCAGCAGGCCGAGGATCTGCCGGTCCATGTAGTTGATGACGGTGGCGAGAAACAGCATGCCGCAGATGACCCAACGGTACCTGCCGGCATTGCGTTCGATGGCGGTGGTGGCTGTATGCACTGAGGTATCCATGAGGTGATGCCGGTGGACCTGCTGCTGCGCGAATGCCGAGTCAATCTGCGAAGGTCGGTTCCTCGATACCTTGCGTGCCGGGGTTCAGGACGAACACCGCGCCATCGAGCGATGCAGCGAGCAAGTCCTGCGAAGACGGCCTGATCGAAGTCACGAACAAGAGGTCGCGATGGGTTCCGCCGAATGCGCACATCGCCGGCTTGGCGACGGGCACGCGCAGGCTGCGGTCGAGTTTCCCCGCCGGGGTGAAGCGGTGCACCCGCCCGGCATCGTTGCCGCAGATCCAATAGCCGCCGTCGACATCGACCGCGGCGCCGTCGGGGCGGCCGGGGTATTGGCGCATGTCGACGAACAGCCGCCGCGAATGCGGCGTGCCGCTGTCGGTGTCGTAGTCGAACGCCCAGATGCATTGCCGGCGCGGATGCGAATCCGACAGATACATCGTGCGCCCGTCCGGACTGAAGGCCGAACCGTTGGGAACGATCAGATCGTCGAGCACCTGCGCGATGCCCGCATCGGCCGTGTAGCGGTACAGCTTGCCGGCGTTGGACGCCAGGTCCATGTCTTGCACCATCGTGCCGGCCCAGAAACGCCCTTGTCGATCGCAGCGGCCGTCGTTGAAACGCATGTTCGCGGCGCTGTGATCGACGGCGGTCATGCGAGCAAGCGCGAGCGGTTGCTGTGCTTGTGGACGCGGCATGCGGTAGATCGCCGATTCCATGGCCAGCAACCAGCCACCGTCGCCGGTCATGGCCATGCAGCCGGCCCGTTCCGGCAGCGGCCAACTCGTGGCGGCCGAGGTCGATGTATCCCAGCACCACAACATTTTCCCGACGATGTCCAACCAGTACAGCGCCGATTCCGATGCGCGCCATACCGGACTTTCGCCCACCAGACAGACCATGTCGCCGATGCGTTCGGCGCTGCGCGCGCGGTCGGCGTCGGGTTTCATTCGAACGGCCCGACCTTGACGAAAACGCCGCCCTGGAAGATCGCGGCCGGATCGTCCGCAGCCAGCGGCGGTACGGATTCGACCTGGGCGCGGAACGGTTCGGAGTTCTGCTTGGGATCGAAACCCACGTGCGCCCCGCGGCCGTTGTCCCACCAGCGGTCGCGATTGGCCGATGCGCCGAAGACGATGGCATGGCCGACGTTGGGCGCGAACAGCGAGCGGACGATCAGATGCTCCAGGTCGTCGTAGCCCAGCCACGTCACCAGCATGCGCCGGTCCTTGGGCTCGGCCAGCGACGAGCCGATGCGCAGGCAAACGGTTTCGATGCCGTAGCGGTCGAAATAGAAACGCGAAAGGTTTTCGCCGAAGGCCTTGCTGACGCCGTAGTAGCCGTCCGGACGCACCGGCGCATCGGCGTCGATGACTTCGCCCTGGCGATAGAAGCCGGTGACGTGGTTGGAACTGGCGAAGACGATGCGCTTGACGCCGCGTTTGCGCGCGGCTTCGTACAGATGGTAGGTGCCGGCGATATTGGCCGACAGGATTTCCTCGAACGGGCGCTCGACCGAGATGCCGCCCAGGTGCACCACCGCGTCCACGTCCTTGAGCAGGGCGTGCACGGCGTCGGCGTCGGCGAGGTCGCAGAGCGCGACTTCTTCTTGTTCGTCGATCGCGCTCAGTGCGCTGATGTCCGATATTCGAACGATGTCGGCGTAACGCTTGAGCCGCTCGCGCATCACCCCGCCGAGGTGGCCGGCGGCGCCGGTCAGCAGCAGGCGATGACAGCGCGGGGATGTGGCGCTGGCGGTGGAATCGGTGTTGTCTGAGGTGGGCTTGGATGACATGCGCGATATCTGCGGCCGAGGTTGGGCTCAGCGCACCAGCGCTGGGCGTTTGGGGTCGAAGGTCCAGGAGGAAATCAGGTATTGCATGGCGAGTGCGTCGTTGCGCGCGCCGTCGCCCAGGCTCTGGTACAGCGCGTGCGCCGCTTGCACCTGGTCCATGTCCAACTCGATGCCCAGGCCGGGGCGGCGCGGGACGTCGATGCGGCCCTCGCGGATACGCAGCGGTTCGCGGGTGAGGCGCTGCCCGTCCTGCCAGATCCAGTGAGTGTCGATCGCGGTCACGCGGCCGGGCGCGGCGGCGGCGACGTGAGTGAACATGGCCAGCGATACGTCGAAATGATTGTTGGAGTGCGAACCCCAGGTCAGGCCCCAGTCGGCGCAGGTTTGCGCCACCCGCACCGAGCCCTGCATCGTCCAGAAGTGCGGATCGGCCAGCGGGATGTCGACCGCGCCCGATTGCAACGCGTGGGCCAGCTGGCGCCAGTCGGTGGCGATCATGTTGGTGGCGGTCGGCAGGCCCGTGCCGCGGCGGAACTCCGCCATCACTTCGCGGCCGGAGTAGCCGTTTTCCGCGCTGCAGGGATCTTCGGCGTAGGCGAGCACGCGGTGCTGGTCGCGGCACAGGCGCACGGCCTGGTCCAGGCTCCAGGCACCGTTCGGATCGAGGGTGATGCGGGCGTCGGGAAAGCGTTCGGCCAGCGCGGCGACGGCTTCGATTTCGGCTTCGCCGGCCAACACGCCGCCCTTGAGCTTGAAATCGCGAAAGCCATAGCGTGCATGCGCGGCCTCGGCCAGCCGGACGATCGCTTCGGTGGTGAGCGCTGCCTCGTTGCGCAGTCGGAACCAGTCGTCGACGGCATCGAGCTCGCTGCGATAGGACAGGTCGGTGCGGCCGCGATCTGCGATGTAGAACAGATAGCCGAGCACCTCCACCGATTCGCGCTGTTGGCCCTCGCCGAGCAACGCTGCCACCGGCAGATCGAGGAACTGGCCGAACAGATCGAGCAACGCAGCTTCCAGCGCGGTGACGGCGTGGATCGTGGTACGCAGATCGTAGGTCTGCTGGCCGCGGCCGGCGCTGTCGCGGTCGGCGAAGCGGCGGCGTACCTCGTTGAGCATGTCGCGATAGTGCGAGATGGGGCGGCCGGTCACCAACGGCGCGGCGTCGGCGAGCGTCTTGCGGATGGCTTCGCCGCCCGGTACTTCGCCCACGCCGGTATGGCCGGCGCTGTCTTTGAGGATGACCAGATTGCGAGTGAACACCGGGCCGTGCGCGCCGCTCAAATTCAGCAGCATGCTGTCGTGGCCCGCGACGGGGATGACCGTGAGTTCGACTACCCGCGGAACGGCATGGGCGTGTTGGGGCAGGTCGATGCTCACGGCGGCCTCAGTGGGTTTGCGATTACGAGCCGGGTGACCAGGCGCCGTCGACGAGACGGCCCAGTCCCAGCGGATTGTCGTGGCGCAGCGCTTCGGGCAACAGTGCGTCGGGCAGGTTCTGATAACACACCGGACGCAGGAAACGTTCGAGCGCCAAGGTCCCGACCGACGTCGTGCGGCTGTCGGACGTGGCCGGATAAGGGCCGCCGTGCACCATCGCATGGCTGACTTCCACACCGGTCGGAAAGCCGTTGGCGAGGATGCGGCCGACGCGGCGCTCCAGGACCGGCAGCAGGCGTCGCGCCAGGGGCAGGTCGCCGTCGTCCATCAGCAGCGTGGCAGTGAGCTGGCCTTCCAAGGCTTCGCTCACGGCGAGCAATTGGTTCTCGTCCTGGCAGGCGACCAGCAACGACGATGGACCGAAGACTTCTGCGCCCAGTGCCGCATCGGCGAGAAAGGACGCCGCATCGGTGGCGAACAGCCTGGGTTGCGCGCGCCAGCCGGTGTCGTCGGTGTTGCCTTGCGACAGCCGGGATACGCCGGCATGCCGCGCCAGGGTCGCGCTGCCCCGCTCGTAGGCGGCATGAATCCCTTGGGTCAGCATCGGTGCCGCGTCGCGGCCGGCGAGCACTTGCGCGGCCTGGGCAACGAAGGCATCCCAGTCCGGCCCGGCGATGCCGAACAGCAGACCTGGATTGGTGCAGAACTGGCCCGCGCCCAGCGTCAGCGAATCGACGAACGGCGCCGCGAGGGCGGCACCGCGCACCGACAGCGCGGCGGGCAACAGATAGACCGGATTGACCGCGCTCATCTCGGCGTACACCGGAATCGGCACCGGCCGTGTCGCGGCCAGTTTCGCCAAGGCCAGACCGCCTGCGCGCGAACCGGTGAACGCCACGGCTTGTATCTTCGGATGCGTGACCAGCGTTGCGCCGAGATCGTTGCTTGCACCGACCAACAGCGAGAACACGCCTTCGGGCACGCCGGCGGTCTTGCGCGCGGCGTTCTGCACGGCGCGGCCGACCAGTTCGCAGGTGCCCGGATGCGCGGGATGCGCTTTGACCACGACCGGGCAGCCGGCCGCCAAGGCCGATGCGGTGTCGCCTCCGGCGACGGAGAAGGCCAGCGGAAAATTGCTCGAACCGAATACGGCGACCGGGCCGAGCGGAATCTTCCATTGGCGCAGATCCGGCCGCGGCAAGGGCTGCCGCTGCGGCAGCGCGCTATCGACGCGCACCCCCTGCCACGCGCCGCTGCGCACGCCTTGCGCGAACAGCCGCAGTTGGTTGACGGTTCGGTCGCGTTCGCCGTTAAGGCGTGGCGTCGGCAGCCCTGATTCTCGATGCGCGCGTTCGATCAAGGCATCGCCCAGCGCGATGATCTCGTTCGCGATCGCCTCCAGAAAATCCGCGCGTACTGGCAGAGGCAGCGCTCGGTAAGGATCGAATGCGAAAGCGGCCAGTGCGCAAGCGCGATCGATCTGATCGGCGGTGGCGGCGCTGAAGGCCGGCTCCAACGCTGTGCCGGCGGCCGGATCGACGCCGCGCAGGTCGGCGGGGTCGCCTGCGAGGGCCTGAAGGCCGATGAGTTGATCGCCAGTGATGGGCATGTCGTCAGTAGTCATTGCGGGCCGAGTTGTTCGATCAGTACCGCCAGTCGCTCACGCTCGTCCGCATGCAGCTCGGTCAGCGGCGCGCGCACCGGACCTGCGCTGCGTCCGACCAGCGTGGCGCCCGCCTTGACGATGCTGACCGCATAGCCGGCGCTGCGATTGCGGATGTCCAGATAAGGCAGGAAGAAGGTATCGATCAGCCGGGAGGTGGTGGCGTAGTCGTTGCGCGCGACGGCCTGGTAGAACTCGATGGCCGTTTTCGGAATGAAGTTGAAGACCGCCGAGGAGTACACAGGCACGCCCATGGCCTTGTAGGCCTCGGCGTAGACCTCGGCCGTCGGCAGTCCGCCGAGATAGCTGAGCCGATCGCCCAGGGTGCGGCGGATGCGGACCATCGATTCGATGTCGCCCACGCCGTCCTTGAAGCCGATCAGGTTCTCGTTGCGGTCGGCCAACCGTGCCAGCGTCGGCGCATCCAGCTTCGAATTGCCGCGGTTATAAACGATCACCCCGAGTTCGACCGAGCGGCAGACCTGTTCGATATGGTCCGCGATGCCGACCTGATTGGCTTCGGTGAGGTAGTGCGGCAACAGCAGCACACCCTGCGCGCCTTGGCGCTGGGCCTCCTGCGCGAAGGCGATGGACGCTCGCGTGGAGCCGCCCGCTCCGGCCAGGATCGGCACCTTGCCGGCGCAGGTTTGCACGGCGGTGCGCACGACCCGGCTGTACTCCTCAAACGTCAGCGAGAAGAATTCACCCGTACCGCCGGCGGCGAACAGGGCGGTGGCGCCGTAGGGTGCCAGCCATTCCAGGCGCGCGGCGTAGGTCGCCGGTCGGAATTCGCCGTCGGCATCGAAGTCCGTCAGCGGGAATGACAACAGGCCCGTGGAGAGGATGCCCTTGAGCTCTTGGGGCGTGATTGCGGCCATTCGACGATCCCGATGCTAAGTTGTCAGTCATCGTACAACTTAAAAAGGGCCGCTAAGAAGCGATGGCGGTCACAGAAAATGGGTCTGTCGAATGCGGGCGATCAGGAAGGAAGGTTCTTGAGACCCCCGCCCGGTCGCAGCCCCGAAGTTGGTTGTGGGAGGGAGCTTCAGCCCCGACGCTCTTCGGCCAGGTTGTGGCGTGGGATCGGAGAGCGTCGGGGCTGAAGCTCCCTCCCAGAAAAGATTCCGCGGCGTTCGCAGTCGCGGCAGTCACAAGTCAGGCAGTTCGATTCAGTCCGTCTGGACAGGAGCGATCTCGCTGGCCCGGCGCAGGCGCTCGCGGCTGTTGGTGAGGTGTTCGCGCATCGCCGCCCGCGCCGCCTCCGGATCCTGACGGCGGATCGCGTCGAGGATGCCTTCGTGCTCGCGATTGACGCTGTCCAGATAACTGCTGCGATTTCGCGCCGCATAGCGCGCCGAGTTGACGCGCGTACGCGGGATGATGGCGCTGCCGAGTTGGGTCAACAACTGCACGAAATAACGGTTTCCGGTGGCCTGTGCGATCTGCAGGTGGAAGGCGATGTCGGCTTCCACCGCGTTCTGATCGGCGACGATCGCGGCGTTGAATGCATCCAGCGCCGTGCGCATGGCCGTCAAATGGGCGTCGGTGCGCTGCAGGGCGGCCAGCCCCGCGGCTTCCGTTTCCAGACTGATGCGCACATCGAGCACCGCCAGGACATCGAGCATCGTAAGCAGATCGGGGTGGTTGAGGCCCAGACCGCGTTCGGATTCCGGCGGCAGCACGAAGGTGCCGATGCCATGGCGTGTTTCCACCGCCCCCGCCGCCTGCAGTCGCGAGAGCGCCTCGCGCACCACGGTGCGGCTGACGCCAAGCGACTGCATGATCTTCGATTCGGTCGGCAGCCGGTCGCCCGGCGCGTATTCGCCGTTGCGGATCTGCCGCGTCAACGTCTCCACCACGTTATCGGCAAGACTGGCCTTTTTCCTGGGTGTATTGAGCGCCATTGGCGAGGTGCAGACCCATCCCGAAGAGACGAATGGCGCGATTGAGCCGTTGCGCCGTGTTGGACACGATGATAGGTCGCCAGCCCGCGCGGCGCCATCGGTGGCTAGGCGTCGTGGGTTATCTGCGTCACTCGCTTGCCGGCATTACCGCGAAAGCGGGCGGCGCTTACTTCGACGGAGCCGAACATCCCGAGCCTTCAGCGTGATCTTTCCAGTTCGCCATTCCCGCGAAGGCGATCGCCCACACCGCCGAAGGCGGTGAAACCGACGCAGCCGTAGTTCTTCTTGTCGAGCGGGCTCATGATCGACTTGGCCGACGCCGTATGAGTGGCTACATGGGCAGGGCGAAGCGTTCAACGCGCCGCGCGCCGTGCGATTCCGGGTGGGGAATTGCTTGCTTGTCGAAAAACGGTGGGGGTAGCGCGAGCGGCCACCTCGGCAGAGACCGTGCCTCCGGCAAGAACCGGTACAGAAGCGGCCGAAGCCGATCAATCGGCAGAGCGATCGGGTCGAGTCCGTTATCCACCCGACACTCGCGTCCGGATTCTGGTCGTTCGTCCCCAATGGCTTGCTTGCGCGATGAAGTATCTGCATCAATGCAGCCGTTGCCTGCCAAGCGGTTTTGCGAGCTTGCCGAGACGCTCTTCCAGTCGGGAAGCACGGCGTCCGCGCTCTCAACGGCACTCGCACAGACATGGCCGCAATGCATGCGCTGGGCGGCGTGGCGCAATCCAACCATTGCCTGCCATCAACTCATAACGCCGCTTGCGGCGCGGGTGCTCAGATGAACCGACGAGACTTCCTGGAGGCGTGCGGACGACCGCTGGTGCCGCCGCGCTCGATCGGGTGGCGGCCACCCACCAGAAAAGAAACAGGGTGAATGGGATCCACAGTATGGCTTTGGCCATTTCCGTGCGCAGCAAGTAGGACGAGGCGACCTGTCCGGAAAAGGCCTCGATCATCTGTCCCGTCCATATCAGCCCGGTGAGCAGCCACCAGGCGCTCACCCAAAGCCATGTCGAAGTCGTCGGTCGTTGCATATCCCTGACACGCAGGCCTTGGTCGGTTGGTTGCAACGATACATCCAGGGCGGCCGAGCCCTTGGACATCGACGCCGGGCACAGCGCCGGAGCAGATGCGTTTCTGGATCGGCCCGATCGCCCGCTTTGATCCAAGCCCGACATCGGCCATCGCGTGCTCGCTTCCAACCCGGCGCGGACGCATGCGCATCGCGTTAATTATTGCTGCGCAGGGTAGGCCCGGTCCCTGGCGCCTTCTGCATCCATGGCCGTGGCGCGCCTTGCGATCTGCGACCCCGAGCGCATGTTGCAGTGCAGCTTTCCTGGATAATAATTATGATCTATAACTATTACATCGAGTAACCACTTGCTGCCGCCCAAGGACCTGCAATGAGCAACTATCAAAGCCGTTGGAGCACCGTGACCGTCGACATCGCCGAGGGCATCGCCTGGGTGACCTTGAATCGTCCCGAGAAGCGCAACGCCATGAGCCCGACACTCAACCGCGAGATGATCGAGGTGTTGGAAACCCTGGAGCTGGATCCCTCGGCTCAGGTGCTGGTTCTCACGGGTGCCGGCGATTCGTGGTCGGCCGGCATGGATCTCAAGGAGTACTTCCGCGAGACCGACGGCCAGGAAGAGATCGTCCAGGAGCGCATGCGCCGCGATTGCTCTCAGTGGCAGTGGCGACTGTTGCGCTTCTACAGCAAGCCGACCATCGCGGCGGTCAACGGCTGGTGCTTCGGCGGTGCGTTTTCGCCGTTGGTGGCCTGCGATCTTGCGATCGCGGCCGATGAAGCGGTGTTCGGGCTGTCGGAAATCAACTGGGGAATCCCTCCGGGCAACCTGGTAAGCAAGGCCGTGGCGGACACCATGGGGCATCGCAACGCGCTGCTGTACATCATGACGGGACGCACCTTCACCGGCACCGAGGCCGCTCGCATGGGCCTGGTCAACGCCAGCGTGCCGCGGGCGCAGTTGCGCCAAGAGGTCACCCGGCTCGCCGGGGAGCTGCTCGAGAAAAACCCGGTCGTGCTGCGTTTCGCGAAGCACGGTTTCAAGCGTTGCCGCGAGTTGACCTGGGAGCAGAATGAGGACTACCTGTATGCCAAGGTCGACCAGTCCAATCACCGCGATCCGGAACGGGGCCGCCAGCAGGGTCTGAAGCAGTTCCTGGACGACAAATCCATCAAGCCGGGGCTGCAGACTTACAAGCGCTGAAGCCGACGTCGCCCATGTTGCGGCCGCGGCCGCACCGGAGAACCCATGTCCGCCACCGTTGCTCTATCCCGATATCGCCAGGTCAGCCTGGGCGACGTCGGTGCGCAAGTCGATTTCGACGAGAACGGTGTCATGCGCATGCGTTCGGCCATGCCGCTTGCGCCATATCCAGCTCGCTTGCTCGATCGGCTGGTGCATTGGGCGCAAGTGAAACCGGATACGACCTTCGCCGCCCGACGCGAAGCCGGCGGCGAATGGCGTCGCATCGGTTACGCGCAGATGTTCGAGAACGTTCGGCGCATCGCCGCGCATCTGCAGGCGTTCGGCTTGTCGGCGCAGCGTCCGCTCGCGATCTTGTCGGGCAACAGCCTGGAACACCTGCAAATGGCGTTCGGCGCGATGTACGCGGGGATTCCCTACAGCCCGATATCCCCGGCCTATTCGTTGTTATCGACCGACTTCGAGAAACTGCGCCATGTCTTCGAGGTGCTCAACCCCGGCTTGGTGTTCGTCGACGATGTCGCCGCCTACGGCCGCGCGATAGAGGCCGTCGCGGCCGAAGACGTGCGAGTGATCGGTGTGCGGGGCGCTATGGACGGTCTTCGCGCCAGCGTGGATTTCACGTCGCTGCTGACCGCTCGCGATCTGGCGCCCGCCGACGCCGCGTTCGCAGCGACCGGGCCGGAAACCCTGGTCAAATTTCTGTTCACCTCAGGCTCCACCCGCTTGCCGAAAGCGGTGATCACCACCCAGCGCATGCTCTGCGCAAATCAGCAGATGCTGCTGCAAAGTCTGCCTGTGCTGGGCGAGGAGCCGCCGATCATGGTCGATTGGCTGCCTTGGAACCACACCTTCGGCGGCAGTCATAATCTCGGCATCGCGCTGTACAACGGCGGCAGCTTCTATATCGACGACGGCAAGCCCACGCCCCAGCATTTCGGCGAAACCATTCGCAACCTGCGCGAAATCGCGCCAACGGTCTACATGACCGTGCCGCGTGGCTGGGAGAATCTGGCCCAGGCGCTGGAAGATGACTCGGTGTTGCGCGAGAACTTCCTGTCGCGGGTCAAGATGTTCTTCTTTGCCGGCGCCGCGCTGTCGCAGGAAGTCTGGGATCGGCTGGAGCGCATCGGCGAAGCGCATTGCGGCGAACGCGTGCGCATGCTGGCGGGATTGGGCATGACCGAATGCTCGCCTTCATGCACCTTCACCAACGGGTTGAGCAACACCGCCGGCGAGATCGGACTGCCCGCGCCCGGCTGCGAAGTCAGGTTGGTGCCACAGGGCGACAAGCTGGAGATGCGGTTCAAGGGGCCGCACGTCATGCCGGGTTATTGGAACGCGCCCGAGCAGACCGCGCAGGCGTTCGACGAACACGGCTATTACTGTTCGGGCGACGCAGCCAAACTGCTCGATCCGCGACGTCCCGAGCGAGGCCTGCTGTTCGACGGCCGGCTCGTCGAAGACTTCAAGCTGTCCTCCGGCGTGTTCGTCAGCGTCGGGCCTTTGCGCACGCGGGTCATGCTCGAAGGCGCGCCCTACGTCCAGGACGTGGTCGTGACCGCGCCGGGCCGCAGTGAGGTCGGCTTGCTGATCTTCCCGCGCCAGGATCTTCTGCGTGAGCTGGCGCGTGCGCCGGCCGACACCGATCCGGCGCAACTGGTCGCGACGCCGAGCGTAATGCAGTGGATGCGCGACCTGCTTAAACGGCTCAACCGCAACGTCACGGGCAGCGCCAGCCGGATCGAGCGCGCACTGATGCTGGTCGAACCACCCAGTCTGGAGCGGGGCGAGGTCACCGATAAGGGCTCGATCAACCAGCGCAATGTGCTGGCCAGCCGTTCGGAACTCGTCTCGCGGTTGTATACGGAACGCGACTCCGGTGTCGCCAGGCCAACCGCACCGGACTGACCCCGCGTTCCGAACTGCGTGTTCGTCATCAGGGATCGCTGCTTCGCAGCGACCGTCCGTGGCATCGCCATGATTCGAATCTTGGGAGGGAGTCGATGAAAAGGGAACGCATCAGGCACGGCTGGTTGACAGCCGGCGAGTCGGCGCGGCAAGCCGTCGTCGGGTCGCTGCTGCTGTGGACGTGCTCCAGCGCGGTCGCGGCGCAGTCCACCCCGCCGCCGTTCAAACTGCTGGGCTATGAGGAGGACTACCGTTATCTCGCCGACACCGATCGCGTCGGTTGGGCGCGTCTGAAGTACATTCCGGCCGGCGAGCACGGCTGGCTGAGCCTGGGAGGCGAAAGCCGGACCCTGTACGACTACCGCGATCACCCCGGTTTCGGACGTTTCGCCGGCGATTCCGACGGCTACTGGCAGCAACGCTTGCGAGTGTGGGGCGACTATCGCGTCAATCCAAATTTGCGTGTGTTCGGCGAATTGGCGAGCAGCTTCGTCTCCGATCTGCAGACGCGTCCGGTGCAGTCGGTGGATCGCAATACGCTGGAATTGGCGCAAGGGTTTGCCGAGATATCCAGCGGCGAGCTCTCGAGCAGCCAACCCACGCCGACCTGGCGATTGCGGGTCGGCCGGCAGCAGATCGCCTACGGCTGGCAGCGCTTGCTCGATCCGCGCGATCCGGCCAACTCGCGCATGCCGTTCGATGCCGCACGTCTGCTTTACACCCAGTCCCGTTGGAGCGGCGGGCTGCTGTGGGGACATGCGGTGGAAACGCGCATAGGCGGTTTCGACGACCGCACCAACGACGCGCAGCGGCTGTGGGGGGCGCACGTCGAAGTTCCGTTGCTGGCGAGCGCGCCGAAAGTCGCGAAGCTGGAAGCCCTGTATCTGGACACCGAGCAGAAAAATCGCCGTTACAGCAATGGCGTGATCGGCGAGGATCGTCGGCATACGCTGTCCGCCCGGCTCAGTGGAGCAGACAAAGGCTGGGACTACGATCTGGAACTGATCGGACAGCGAGGCAGCTTCGGCGAGCAGCAGGTGCGCGCATGGCAGGGCACGCTTTTCGCCGGTTACACCTTCGACCAGAGCGCCTGGAAGCCGCGACTCGGCTTTCGCTTGGAGGCGTCTTCCGGCGACCGCGATGCCAACGACGGCGAGGTGAATACTTTCAACGGCCTGTTCTCGCGCGCATCCGTCTTCGACGGGAGCATGATCACCAGCAACGTGCGCTATTTCGGTCCGGACCTGGTTCTGAAGCCGACACCGAAGTTGTGGTTGAACGTCTACGTTCTGGCCTTGCAACGGCAAAGCCTGGACGACGGCATCTATGCTGCCGGCTGGCGCGTGATCCAGCCGGGCAGCGCCAATCGCGAGCGCGATATCGGCGTGCGCAAGGTGATCTGGCTGAAGTACCGCTTCAACGATTTCGTGACCCTCGACGTCTACGCGAACCACACCAGCGCCGGCCCCTTCCTGCGCCAGGGCGCTACGCGCGGGCAAGACTACTTCTACATCGCTCCGTACCTGACCCTGCGTTTCTAGGATCCGCCGCCGCTTCCGGGAGAATCGCCATGAATGCTTCATCGCCGGCGGCAGACGCCGCGGCTCCACCGGGTTATCGTCCGGTCTACGCGTACTACGTCACCTTCGTACTGCTGTTCGCCTACACGTTGTCGTTCATCGATCGGCAGATCCTGGGTTTGCTGGTGCAGCCGATCAAGCGCGATCTCGGGCTTTCGGACTCGGCCTTCAGCATCGTCCACGGGTTCGCGTTCGCGGTGTTCTACACCTTCATCGGCGTGCTGTTGGGACGCGTGGCCGATCGCAGGAACCGTCGCAATCTGATCCTGCTCGGCATCGTGGTATGGATCACCGCGACCGCCGCGGGCGCCTACGTGACCAGCTTTCTGACCTTGTTTCTGGCGCGGGTGTTCGTCGGCGTCGGCGAGGCCGCGCTGTCGCCGGCGGCGTATTCGATGCTCGCCGACTATTTCCCACCGCAGCGTCGCGCCCGCGCCATGAGCATCTACACCTCGGGCGTCTATATCGGCTCGGCGATGGCGTTCATCGTCGGTGGAATGGTGATCGCCGCGACCAGTCGCAGCACCGAGGTCGTTCTGCCGCTGCTGGGCAGCTTCCGGCCCTGGCAGGCGGCCTTCATCTTCGTAGCGCTTCCGGGCTTGGCGGCGATCGCGTTGATGTACACGGTGCGCGAGCCGCTTCGACGCGAAATCAGCGTCGCCGAGCGCGCCGCGCCTCGGGATCTGTCGCATCTGCGCAGCAATCTGCGGGTCTACGCGTCGCTGTTTCTCGCCAACGGCGTCACCGCGATGATCACCTTCGGCATCACCGCATGGTTGCCGGCGACCTTCATCCGCCAGTGGGGCTGGACGCCGGGACAGATCGGCCCGGCATACGGCGTGATCATTCTCACCTTCGGCATCGGCGGCATGTTGGTCAGCGGGTTCCTGGCCGATCGCTTCATCTCCCGCGGCCGCATCGATGCCGCGCTGAAAATCGCGCTGGTCGGAACCTTGGTGCTGATCGGGACGAGTCTGCTGTTCGCCTTCGCCCCAGGCCCGCGCACGGCGCTGGTGGCGGTGGCGCTGTCGACCTTTTTCCTCGGTATGCCGGTGGCGTTGGCGCCGTCGATCCTGCAGGCGATCACACCCAATCAACTGCGCGGTCAGGTCACGTCGATCTATCTGCTGCTGGTCAATCTGATCGGGTTGGGATTGGGGCCGTTCCTGGTGGCGATCGGCACGGACTACGTGTTGGGCGACGAAGCCAAGGTCGGATTGTCGTTGGGTAGCGTGTGCGCGCTCTCAGCTGTGCTGGGCGCCGTTTGCCTGCTGTCCGCGGCCCGTCCCTATCGAGCGCTGCTGCAGCGTCAATGGCAAGCCCAGGCGTGATCCGGGCCACGGAGCAAAGGTCGTATAATGAACACCGAACGCTTACGCCATAGCCACACCCAGATCGTCGGCGCATCCGCGCGCCGCCCAGGAAAGCGAACCTCTTGCAGGACTTGCGATGACCTCCAGCGACGCCGATCCCATCAAAGCGGACAACGACGGATCGATGCCCGCCGTCGATCAGGACCGGTTGCTGCGGTTGATCGGCTATCGGTTGACCCACACCGAGCTGCAGGTGCGCCGGCTGTTCCAGGATTGCGTCAAGCCGTTCGATCTCAAGCCGGTCGAGTTCTCCATCCTGGTGCTGACCGATGCCAATGCGGGCATCAATCAACGCCAGATCGGCGAGGTGCTCAACGTCTCGCCGCCCAATCTGGTCATCGTCGTCGCCAAGCTGGTCAAGCGAAAATTGCTGCGGCAAGTGCGCGGCCGCCAGGATCGACGCATGCAGCATCTGCATCTGACGCCGTCCGGCAAGGAAATGTTGGTGCAGGCCGAACGCGAAGTGGTGGAAATGGAGACTCGCGTTTCGAGCATGCTGACCGATGCGGAGCAGCGCACGTTCTACCGGCTGCTCGACAAGCTCGACAAAGTCTAGATCGACGCCGCCGCTGGTTACGGTGCGGCCGCGTCGGGGCCCATGAGGACCTCGCGGCCGAACTTTCGGCTGACGCCCTCAAACGGCGCCTGATGCCTGCGAGTGCGCTTCATGGACGCGTCCGCTCGACTGCGTCGCAGGTAGACATCGATCTGTCTCGCATCGCTCATGCACGTATCGGAACGTCCGCGGCGATGTCGGCGGCTCCCTCGGCCACTGGCCTTCGCTTTCGGCGCGGTCGCAGCGCTTTGTTTGTTACTTCGCCGCCGCCAGGAGTCTGGAGTCGACCGCGTGCTCCGACTGCACCGTCTGGCCCGATTTCGTCATCCGATGGAGAACGCTCATGACTCAGTCGACAACCTCATCGCTGCTCGACAGCGCCCGTTGGGGCGGACGGATCTTCAACGGCGACTGGCTTGCCGGGCAGGGAGGTCGCTATCAGGTCGTGGAGCCCGCCAGCGGCCGAGTGCTGCATGAAGTCGGCCAAGCCAATCCCGCGGACGTGAGCAATGCGGTGCAGCAAGCGCAACAGGCGCAGCGAGCCTGGGCCGCGACGCCACCGCGCGAGCGCGCCGCGGTGATGCGTCGTGCCGCCGATGCGCTGGAGCGCGAACGCGATGCGCTGGTGTCGTTGGTCGCTCGCGAGAGCGGCGCGATCCAACCCAAGGCCGAGTTCGAACTGGGCGAAGCGATCTCGCTGTTCCATCAAGCGGCCGCGATGCCGTTGCAGGCGCAAGGCCAGGTACTGCCGAGCGTTCCCGGCCGTTTGAGCCTCGCCCGGCGGTTGCCGCTGGGCGTGATCGGTGTGATTTCGCCGTTCAATTTTCCGCTGATTCTGTCGATGCGATCGGTCGCGCCCGCACTGGCGGTCGGAAACGCCGTCGTGCTCAAGCCCGACCCGCGCACGCCCTTCGCGGGCGGCATCGTGATCGCCGCGGCGTTGGAACAGGCCGGGTTGCCCAAGGGGCTGTTGCACGTACTGCCCGGCGGCGCGGACGTAGGCCAGGCACTGGTCGAAGCGCCCGGCGTACCGATGATCGCTTTCACCGGTTCGACCGCGGCAGGACGCAAGATCGGCGAAATCGCCGGGCGCCATCTGAAAAAGGTTTCGCTCGAACTGGGCGGCAAGAACGCGTTGATCGTACTCGAGGATGCGGATCTGGATCAGGCCGCGTCCGCGATCGCCTTCGGGGCTTACTTCCATCAAGGCCAGATCTGCATGGCCACGGGAAGGGTGCTGGTCCATCGCAGCATTGCCGCCGAACTCACCCGTCGTCTGGCCGACAAGGCGCGTCGCCTGCCGGTGGGCGATCCGGCAACCGAGCAGGTCGCGCTCGGGCCGATCATCGATCAGCGGCAACTGCAGCACGTCGACGAGATCGTCCGCTCCTCCATCGCCGCGGGCGCTGTACTGGAAGCCGGCGGCGGTCATCGCGGCTTGTTCTACGACGCGACGGTGCTGTCCAACGTCAAGCCGGGAATGCGCGCGTTCGACGAGGAAATCTTCGGCCCGGTCGCCAATGTCATCGCCTTCGACAGCGACGACGAAGCGGTGGAGCTGGCGAGCCGCACCGAGTACGGACTGTCCGCGGGCATCCTCTCCGCGTCGGTCGGACGCGCGATGGCCTTGGGCGAGCGCCTGCACGTGGGCTTGCTGCATATCAACGATCAGACCGTCGCCGACGAAGGCGTCAACCCGTTCGGCGGCACCGGCGCTTCCGGCAACGGCACCAGCGTCGGCGGGCCGTCCGACTGGGAGCAGTACACGCATTGGCAGTGGGTGACGATCAAGGACCGCATTCCGCAGTACCCGTTCTGATCCCGCCGGGACGCGCAGTCCGTCGTCGCGGCGTTTCGGTTCATCCCAGCGATACCCCGTTCGTGTTCGGGAGAGCGAATGAAAACTCAGGTCGCCATCATCGGCGCCGGCCCGGCCGGCCTGCTGCTAGGTCAGTTGCTGCAGCGCAGCGGCATCGATAACGTCGTCGTCGAACGGCGCAGCCGGGACTACGTGCTGTCGCGCATTCGCGCAGGCGTGCTCGAACAAGGCACGATCGACCTGCTGCGCGCCGCCGGTGTGTCCGCGCGCATGGACCGCGAGGGCATTGTCCATCACGGCTTCGAGCTGGCGTTGGAAGCGCGGCGCGAACGCATCGATCTCAGCGGCCCGACCGGCGGCAGAGCGGTAATGGTCTACGGTCAGACCGAAGTCACGCGCGACCTCATGGCGGCACGCGACGCCGCGGGCGGGGCCAGCGTTTACGAAGCCGATGACGTCGCCTTGCATTCGCTGGAGAGCGAACAGCCATTCGTGGAGTTCAATCGCGATGGCGAGCGCGAGCGTCTGGAATGCGACTATATCGCCGGCTGCGACGGCTACCACGGCGTGAGCCGCGCCTCCATTCCGGCCGGTGTGCTGCGCGAGTACGAACGCGTCTATCCATTCGGCTGGCTCGGCGTGCTTTCCGATACCCCGCCGGTCAGCGAAGAGTTGATCTATGCGCGACACGCCCGGGGGTTCGCCCTGTGCAGCATGCGGTCGGCCACGCGCAGCCGTTATTACCTGCAGGTGCCCGATACCGAGCAAGTCGCGAACTGGTCCGATGAGCGCTTCTGGGACGAGCTGCGCCGTCGCCTGCCGGAAGACGTCGCCGCCGCTTTGATCACCGGGCCCACGATCGAGAAAAGCATCGCGCCGCTGCGCAGCTTCGTGGTCGAACCGATGCAGTACGGGCGTCTTTTCCTCGCCGGCGATGCCGCGCACATCGTTCCTCCCACTGGTGCGAAAGGTTTGAACCTGGCCGCCGGCGACGTCGGTCTGCTGGCTAGCCTGTTGAAGCAGGCGAATGACGAGGGATCCGGCCTGCCGCTGCAGCGCTATTCAGAACGCGTCCTGCGCCGGGTCTGGAAGGCGGAGAGGTTCTCCTGGTGGATGACCTCGATGCTGCATACCTTCCCGGACGAGGACGGGTTCACCCGGCGCATCCGCGAAGCGGAGCTCGACTACCTGCTGGGCAGCGCCGCCGGTCGCGCGACCATCGCCGAAAACTATGCGGGTTTGCCGATGCAGCAATGACGGTGTGGCCGCCGATCGAACATCGCCGGGCCGACCTGCATGCGAACGCGGTAGCGACGAACTGCGAAAATCCGTCCACGCAAGTCCGTTTCGAAACTCTTTGGGCCCTATCATGGCAAGCATCGTTTCCCTGCGCGACGCCGTCGAAAAAGGGTGGCCGCGGTGATCGGCCCTTACGACGCGGCTGCCGGGCGCGGGCGGCGCGCCCGAAATCGCGGGCTCGGCCAAGCAGGTGTTCATCATCATGCGACGGTCCCGGCGCGCATTCGAGGACAAGCTCGATTTCGTCACCACGGTCGAGCACATGGACGGCGGCGATGCGCGCAAGCGCGCCGGACGGGCCGGCGCGGGTATCGAGGCATCTGACTTGAGCGAGCTCGACGGTTGACTACGCGGTTGAAGTTCCTGGGGGGCACTTGCGGTTGTCCCTGTCTCCGGTTCCATATGCTCGATCCGGAGTCCGGGTCCCGTAGCCGCCGCCCAGGAAGGTGGGTGATTGTCGTTACTTTATCGCGTTCCGCAGGACGGCGACTTGGAGCCTGGGCTGGTATTGGCGATACCGAGAAAGTCGAGGATATGCGGTGTCGCACCGTCGATCTGCGTCAACGAGGTCGCGGTCAGATCGCCGCGGCAGTACGCAGTGCGCTGCGGTTGGCCGTAAGTATTGTTGAGCACCAACGGAGTGCTGCGCTCCTGCGCGCTCTGTCCGCCGTGGCCGGTACTCAGCCCGCCATGGTCGGAGGTCAGCACGATCAGCCATTGTTCCTGAGCGTAGTTGGGTCTGCGCACTAGAGCGTCGAGCACCTGCTTGATCTGCGCGTCTTCGGCCAGGATTTTCTGCTGGTAGTTGGCGTTGAGCGGGTCGTAGCAGCAGGCATGGATGTCCGGGTTGTGCAGGTAGTAGAAGATCGCCGTCGGTGCATGGGTCTGCGACAGCCACTGCTTGACCGCGTCGGCGGCACGCCGGGAATCCTTGGCGGCATTGGCGACGACGTAGTCGGCCTGCTTCGGGCGCAGGTTCGCGGTCAGATTGGCCCAATCGGCGACCACCGCGGTGGTCGCGGTCGGATAGGCCTGCTTGATCAGATCGAATACGTGCGGCTTTTTCAGCGGCAGGTTGATGTCGTTGCCGGTCACCCCGTGCTGATCGGCCCAGTAGCCGGTGAACACACTGCCCCAGCCCGGACCGCTGACGGTCGCCTGGCCGCCGCCGGCGAGTACGTTGCCGTGGAAAGCACCGTCGGCGATCAGCGCCGAAATGGTCGGCGGCTTGGCGCATCCCTCGCAGATCAGCGCATCACCGCGCAGGCCGTCGAGGCCGATCAGCAGTACATGCCGATCTCCGGGCACCGGATTAGGCCGTCCGTCCACCGGACCGAGGCTGTAGTGGTCATAGGGATTGCCCGCGTAGTCGGTCTTGAGTCCGCCGATGTCGGCCGCGCGCTTGTCGCTGAGGTCGCACTGGCTCTGGGTCTTGTAGTAATCGAACGAGACGCACCAGTTCGCGCGCGAGGAATCCAGGCACGCGCTGGCGCACTGCTCGGGGGTGACGTTGCCCAGGTGTTCGCGGTTGTAACCGGAGATGGCAGCGTTGGGAGTGAAAGCGAAACGATCCACGGACGCGGCGTTCGTGGCCTGGCCCGTCAGCGCCAGGGTCAGCGTCGCCAGCCACGACAGAGCGATGTTCATCGGAGTTCCTCGCAAGCGGTAAAGGGAGGCGGACCGTGGTTGCGGCCGCCGGTGTACTACACCGACCGCGCATGACAGCGAGCCCGCGCGCTGATTAGGTCGGCGCTAATCACTCATCGGCCGCGCCGAACTCCGCGCAACCGCATCGTCACCGCCCGCGCCGAGCATGGCGCCCCGCTGCAGCCGCCGACCGGCAGCGCCGCATCCGCAGACATCCGCCGCGCCCGACGCGGCTTTCCAGGGGAATACCGACATGACCATGCAGCGACGCTGCGCGCTGGCGTTCGCGCTTTGCGCGATCTTCCCGGCCGCGCACGCCGAGGAATCCGCCTTCACCGTCAGCACCGACGGCGGCCTGAAAGTCACCAGCCGCGACGGCAACGCCACCTTGCAACTAGGCGGCCGCCTGCAGTACGACTACGACGCCACCCGCTCGCGCGACCGCGGCATCGACACCCGCGACTTCGACATGCGCCGCGCGCGCCTGGACGTGCGCGGCCGGGTCGGCGATTGGGGCTACAAGATGCAGTTCAACCTCGCCGAAAGCGATCAGCAGCCCGGCGGCGGCACCGCCGAAGATCTCTACATCACCTACACCGGCTTCGGCCCGAAGGCCCAGTTCACCATCGGCAAGCAACAAGAACCGCTGGGACTGGAACGGGTGACCAGCGACAACGACAACCTGTCGCTGGAGCGCAGCGCAGCCTCGGAGCTGTACACGCCCAACCGCACCTCGGGCGTCAAGTTGCATGGCGCGGGCGAGCGATGGACCTATGCGTTGGGCGTGTTCGAAGCGCGCGGCGACGGCGTCGACGACTTCGGTCGCCGCGCCATCACCGGCCGCGTCACCTACGCGCCCTATCGCGCCGGCGATACCGTGCTGCATGTGGGCGTGAGCGCGACCCGCCGCCAGGGCGATACCGTGGCGCCGGACATCGATACCGCCATCGCCGAAGCCGCGCTGAGCCACGGGCCGCTGTTCGCACAAGGCGAATACTTCGTCAGCGATCGCGGCGGCCGCGATCTGGATGGTTACTACCTGCAACTCGGCTGGGTCCTCACCGGCGAAACCCATCCCTACCAGGACGGCGTGTTCGGCCGCATCAAGCCCGACGGCAAGCGCGGCGCGCTCGAACTCGCCCTGCGCCACGAAGCCGGCGACGGCAACTACGCCGATATCGGCCTGGACAGCAGCCGGCAGATCTTCGACGGACGCCAGACCGCGATCGGATTGAACTGGTACGCCGACCGCAACGCCCGGGTCGGGCTGAGCTACATGCGTGGCGAAGCCCACGACGCCAGCGGACTGCGGCTGCGCGGCAACGAGCTGCGGTTGCGCTTCCAGTACGCATTCTGAGTGCCATTCAGGCAGAAAAAGTCTACTGACTCGGCCGAACCTAATCAGCGCGCGCCCTTTCCTAATCTTGTTTCATTTTCATGTCACGGCGCGCACCGAGACTGGCGCGGCCTTCCAGGCAAGCCGCAACCGCACCCACAAGGTCGATTCCATGAAACCCACGTTCCGATTCGCCGCGATCCTGAGCCTGCTGACGACCTTGCTGCACGCGCCTGCCGCGCTGGCGCTGGACACCCTGAAGATCGCGCTGATTCCCTCCGAGGATTCGCGCGCGATGATCAAGCAGTCGCAGCCCATGCTCGATGCGCTGGGCAAACAGCTAGGGATGAAAGTGCAAAGCTTTGTGGCCACCGACTACAACGGTGTGATCGAAGCGCTGCGTTCGGGCCATGTGGACGTGGCCTATCTGGGGCCGTTTTCGTACGTCAAGGCGGTCGAGGTGGCCAAGGCCGAAGCCTTCGCCGTGGCCGAGACCAGCAAGAACGGTTCGATCGCCTACCACGCCCAGATCATCGTCGGCGCCAAGACCCCGATCCGCACGCTCAAGGATCTCAAGGGCCGCAACTTCGCCTTCGTCGATCCCACCTCCACCTCGGGCTACATCTTTCCGATGATGGGACTCAAGCAGGCCGGCATCGATCCCAAGCGCGATTTCGCCAACGTGGTCTATACCGGCGCGCACGACGCCAACCTGCTCGCGGTCAAGAACGGCCGCGTCGACGCCGCCACCGTGGCCGACCGCATCCTCGCCGAGGCGCAGGCCAAGGGCATGATCGCCGCGACCGACTACCGGGTGATCTGGCGCTCGCCGGCGATTCCCGAATCGCCGATGGTCTGGCGCAAGGACCTGCCGGCCGCCGACAAGGCGCGTATCCGCAAGGCCTTCCTGGCGCTGCGCAACCTGCCGTTCGGCGATCAGGGCCAGGTCAATCGCTACCTGCCCACCGACGACCGCGCCTACGACGTGGTGCGTGCGGCCGCCGCTCAGGTGCGCAAGTGAGCCCCCTCGCCGGCAGGAGCGCGCCATGATCGAAGTGCGCAACCTCAGCAAGCGCTACGGCGACACCCGCGTGCTCGAAGAGGTCAGTCTGCGCGTGGATGCCGGCGAATTCGTGGTGGTGCTCGGCCCCTCCGGCGCCGGTAAATCCACCCTGCTGCGCTGCATCAAGCTGCTGGTCGAACCCGACAGCGGCGAAGTGCGCATCGACGGCGAGCGCTACGCGCTCGGCGACCGGCGCGCGCGCCGGGTGCTGGCGCGACGAGTGGCGATGGTGTTCCAGCAGCACCATCTGGTGCCGCGGTTGTCGGCGCTGAAGAACGTGCTGGTGGCGCGGATGGCGCGGGTGCCGCTGTGGGCCTGCCTGCTGCAGCTGTTTCCGCGCCGCGACGTGGACATCGCGCTCAAGGCCATCGCCCAGGTCGGCCTGACCGACAAGGCCAACGCGCGCGCCGACCGCCTCAGCGGCGGCCAGCAACAACGTGTCGGCATCGCCCGCGCGTTGGCGCAGGAGCCGCAACTGATCTTGGCCGACGAACCGGTGGCCAGTCTGGACCCGCAGACCTCGCGCCAGATCCTGAGCTATATCCGCGACGTCAGCCGCGCCAACGGCATCGCCGTGCTGTGCAACCTGCACCAGATCGACTACGCGATGGAATTCGGCCAGCGCATCATCGGCCTGTGCGGCGGCCGCGTGGTGTTCGACGGTCGCCCGGAAGAACTCACGCCCGAGATCCTCGCGCGGATTTATCCCGGCCTGGAAGACGAGGCCATGGCCAAGCTCGTCCGCGGCAAGGCTGCCGAATTGCGCGAACGCAATCTCTATCCGCAGGCGAGGGTCGCGGCATGTTGAAGAACTATCGATTCGTCTCCCAGCCGCCGCGCGGCCCGCTGGGCTGGTGGTCGCTGCCGCCGGCGTTGCTGGCCGCGACGGCGTTGCTGTGGTGGACCGCGGCCGGTACCGAGTCCGCGCCGGGCAAACTGGTCGAAGGCTTGCCGTGGATCGGCGACTTCCTCGCCCGCATGCTGCCGCCGAATCTGGGCTATATCCACGAGAACCTGCTCGGCCCAGCGTTGCAGACGGTGCAGATCGCCTTGCTCGGCACCGTGCTGTCGGTCGTGTTGGCCGTGCCGGTGAGCCTGATCGCCGCGCGCAATCTCTCGCCCAGCCCCTGGCTCTATCACGCCAGCCGACAGGTGTTGAACCTGCTGCGCGGCATCAACGAGATCATCCTGGCGCTGATTTTCGTCGCCGCGGTGGGACTGGGCCCGTTCGCCGGCGTGCTCGCGCTGGCGCTGCACGGCGCCGGCATGCTCGGCAAGTTCTTCGCCGAAGCCATCGAGGAAGCCGATCCCGGCCCGGCCGAGGCGATGCGCGCGGCCGGTTGCGACACCGCGCGCGTGGTCGCTTTCGGTGTGTTGCCGCAGGTGCTGCCGGCCTGGGTCGGGGTGATCCTGTATCGCTTCGAAGCCAACATCCGCATCTCCACCATCCTCGGCATGGTCGGCGCCGGCGGCATCGGCTTCGAACTCATCACCACGATGAAACTGTTCGAGTACGAGAACACCGCGGCCTGCGTGCTGGTGATCCTCACCCTGGTGTTCGCCACCGACCTGCTCTCGGCCCAGTTGCGCAGTCGCCTGCGCTGATCCAACCGGAATCACGATGTTCACTTATCGCAATCCCGTCGAGCTGATCGCCGGGGAAGGGGCGCTGTCGTCCCTGAAATCGCGGGTGCAGGCTCGCCCGTACGTGTTGCTGACCCACGCCGGGCCGGTCTTTGAGGCATTGGCGGCGGAACTGGAGACCGCTGCAGGACACGCGCCGCTGCTGTGCATCGATACCGTCGCCGACAATCCCGATCTGGATAACCTACGCGAGTTGTGCGCGCAACTGGCCGCGCTGCCGACGCCGCCGCAGTTGCTGATCGCGCTCGGCGGCGGCTCGGTGATCGACGCCTGCAAAGTGCTCAGCGCCACCGGCGGCCGCTTCGACACGCTCGACGCATTGCTGGCCGAACGGGCCGCGCCTCGCGATCCGACCCCGTTCATCGCCGTGCCCACCACCGCCGGCACCGGCAGCGAGGTCACCTGCTGGGCGACGGTCTGGGACCGTCGCAACAACCGCAAGCACTCTCTCGCCCATCCGAGCCTGTATGCGCAAAGCGCGTTGCTGGAGCCGCGTTTCACCGCGAGCCTGCCCGCGGCACTGACCGTCAGCACCGCGCTCGACGCGCTGTCGCATGCGCTGGAAAGCCTGTGGAACCGCAACCGCAATCCAGTCAGCGCGACGTTCGCGATCGCCGCGGCGCGCGCCATCGTGCGGATCTTGCCGGCATCGCTGCGCGCGCCGCGCGATCTGGCGCTGCGCGAGCAACTGCAACTGGCTTCGCTGTATGCAGGTCTGGCCTTTTCCAACACCAAGACCTCGCTCGCGCACAACATCTCCTATCGCATTACCCTGGAAAAGGGCGTCAGCCACGGCATCGCCTGCAGCATCACCTTGCCGATGCTGGTGCGTGCGATCGGCGACGGCGAACCGCTGGCCGCCGATATCGAGCGTATATTCGACGCGCCGCCCGCGCTGGCCGCGCAACGGTTGGAAGCGTTCTTCGCCGAGTTGGGCGTCGCCACCGACCCACGCCGCTACGGCTACTCTCCGCAACAATGGCAGGCGCTGGTGCGCGAGTCCGCCGAAGGACAACGCGGACGGAATTTCAGCGGCGACCTCGGCCGGCTCAGCCGGCTCTACGACGAATTCTTCCACTCCAACGGCATTCCCTCATGGCAAAGCTAGAAGCAGTGATCCTCGATTGGGCCGGCACCACGGTCGATTTCGGTTCCTTCGCCCCCACCACCATCTTCGTCGAAGCCTTCGCCCAGGCCTTCGGATTCGCGTTGAGCCTGGAGGAAGCGCGCGGCCCGATGGGGCTGGGCAAGTGGGACCACATCCGCGCGCTCGGCGATACGCCGGCGATCGCCGCACGCTGGGCCTCGCAGTTCGGCGCGCCGATGAGCGACGCCGACGTCGACGGCATCTATCGCGCCTTCATGCCCTTGCAGATCGCCAAGGTCGCCGACCACGCCGACCTGATACCCGGTACGCTCGAAACGGTGGCCTGGCTGCGCGAGCGCGGGATCAAGATCGGCTCGTGTTCGGGTTACCCGCGCGAAGTCATGGACGTGTTGATCGAAGCGGCGGCGCAGCGCGGCTTCAAGCCCGATCACGTGGTCGCCGCCGGCGAGGTCGCCGCCGGCTCGCGTCCCGGGCCGTGGATGGCGCTGCAGAACGTTATCGCGCTCGGCATCGGCGACGTCGCCGGCTGCGTCAAGGTCGACGACTCCGCCCCCGGCATCCATGAAGGCCGCCGCGCCGGCATGTGGACGGTGGGATTGAGCCTGTCGGGCAACGAATCGGGCTTGACCTTGCCGCAGTTTCTCGCCGCCGACGCGAATCACCGCGCGCGCGTGCGCCGGCGCGCTTCGGTCAACCTGGCCGCGGCCGGTGCGCACTGCATCGTCGACACCATCGCCGAGTTGCCCGAGGCCTTGCTGCAGATCCAAGCGCGCATCGCACGCGGCGAGCGTCCCTGATCGAAGCTCCGTGGCGGCCTGTGACGCCGCCGCCACGGGCCGCTTCGCGATTCAACGCCGACGGATGAGTTCGATCAGCGTCTTCACCAGCGGCGAACCCAATTGCTTGTTGAGCACCACCAGGCAACTGTCGGCCTGCAGATCCTGGCCGAGTATTTTCTTGGTCACGATGCGCTCGTGCGGAGTGTGCTCATCCTCGGCCACCACCGACACGCCCAGTCCCTGCGCCACCGCTTCGCGCACCGACTCGCGGCTGCCCAGCTCGTAGGCGATGCGCGGCTCCACACCCGCCTTGGCCAGGCCGGCCAAAAACAGCTTGCGGGTCAGCGAGCCCGGCTCGCGGATCAGGAGTTCATGGCCGGCGAAATCCGCCAGCCCCAATGCCGGCTTCGCGCATAGCGCGTGACCGACCGGGAGCAGCGCCATCAACTCGTAACGGTAGAAGTGGATCGCCTGTTGTCCGGGGCGACTGTCGCCGGGCACGAAGAACCCGACATCGACCGATTCGTCGTCGATCAGCTGCTGCGCCTTGTCCGAAGCGACGAAGCTGACATTGACCTTGATATTCGGATACAGCACCCGGAATTCGCGGATCAGGTTGGAGGCGCGCACGGGGTTGACCGCGACCACGTTGAACTCCCCGGTCTGCGCGGCGCTGTGCGAGAGCAGGATGAATTCGGCTTCGGGCACCTGGTCGAGCGCGGCGCGCATCGGCCCGAGCAGAGCCAGGCCGGTGTCGGTGAGGCGGTTGTTCTCGCGCTGACGCTGAAACAGCTTGGTGCCGTAAGCCTCTTCGATTCCGGCGATCTGGCCGACGATGGTCGGCTGCGATACTTCCAGATGCTCGGCCGCGGCTTTGAAGCTGCGGTGCTGGGCCAGCGCGCAGAATGCGCGGATCTGCGGCAGTGTCAATCCTGGCTTCATACGGTCAATGGTCGAATTTTATTCCTTGTACCATCGATTTGTTGCGTGCGTATCGCGGCGCGACGATGCGCGGACCCATCGAGGCGATTAAATTGCGGCCTCAATCCCGGCCCCTGGCGTCCCGCCCGAGGACAAACCAGCGACGGTACTGTTCCAGCGCTCGATAAGCCGCGTTCCTGCGGGTGATGGAGTAAAATCACGAGACTTCATGGAGCGCAGAAATGGCCGTAAGAAATGCTGACGGGCAAGACATTCCGCGGATGGTTGAGTTGTCGGAGGCAAAGCGCGGAAGTTATGAGGCGCATTCCGAGGTCTTCTGGCGCAAGGCCGAACACTCTGCCCAACTTTAAGCCGGTTTTTTCGAAGAACTTCTGAAGCAGCCGGATTGGATACTGCTCGTAAACGACAACGGCAGCTCTATCGATGGCTTCATCATTGGCCGGGTCATGCCCGCGCCTCCGGTCTACAATCCGGGAGGAAAAGCATGCTTGATCGACGACTTCATGGTGGCGTCGCCCGATCTTTGGGGGTCGGTAGGTATCGCATTGCGTGATGAGGTCGAGACGCGAGCGCGACAAGCGGGGGCGGTTGTATCCGTGACGGTGTCGGGTGCGCACGACGTGGCCAAGCGCGCAGCGTTACTGAGTTCAGGCGCGCGCTTGACCTCGGAATGGTATGTGAACGTTATCGATCCTTCACCGGCGGTAGCCCCGATTGAGGATGCGATATAGCTTTTTCCTCAACAGGCGCCTGCCGAAATAGTCAGCTGGTTGCGAGCTTGGCGGTCGCCGTTTGTTCGTCTGCGCCGTCGGCAAGGTGCGTGCGCCGATGCATGTGAGACGATCAGGCGCGTGCGCCATACCAGCCCTTGGACGAGTTGACGATGCGCACCACTGAAAGCATCACAGGCACTTCAACCAGTACACCCACCACCGTCGCCAGCGCGGCGCCGGAATGCACACCGAAGATGCCCACGGCCGCGGCGACTGCGAGTTCGAAGAAGTTGCTGGCTCCGATCAGCGCCGACGGACCTGCCACGCTGTGGGCGACTCCGAGCTTGCGGTTGAGCCAGTACGAGACGCCGGAATTGAAGTACACCTGGATCAGGATCGGCACCGCGAGCATCGCGATGATCGCCGGCCGCGCCACGATCTGCTTGCCCTGGAAGCCGAACAACAGCACCAGCATCAGCAGCAACGAAGCGAGTGATATCGGCCCCAGGCGCTTAAGGAGTGTCTGCAGGGCTGCGTCGCCGCCCCGCGCGAGCACTGCCTTGCGCACGATCGCCGCGATCATCACCGGCACTACGATGTACAGACCCACCGACAGCATCAACGTCGACCACGGCACCGTGATCGAAGAAATCCCCAACAGCAGCCCAACGATGGGCGCGAACGCGATCACCATGATCAGATCGTTGAGCGCGACCTGACTCAAGGTGAACTCCGGGTCGCCATCGCACAGGCTGCTCCAGACGAAGACCATCGCCGTGCACGGCGCCGCGGCCAGCAGGATCAGGCCGGCGACATAAGAGTCGAGCTGTTCGGCGGGCAAGTAGTCGGCGAATACGTGGCGGATGAATATCCAAGCAAGCAACGCCATCGAAAACGGCTTGACTGCCCAGTTGACGAACAAGGTGACGCCGATGCCGCGCCAATGCCGTTTCACCTGTCCCATTGCGGCGTAGTCGATCTTCAGCAGCATCGGGATGATCATCAGCCAGATGAGCGCGGCCACCGGTAGATTGACTTTGGCGATCTCCGCCGCGCCAAGCGTCGCGAACACTCCGGGGCAGAGATAGCCAAGGCCGGTGCCGACGACGATACAGGCGAGCACCCACCAGGTGAGATTGCGCTCAAAGGCGCTCATCCTGCGCGACAGCGGTCGATCGGCGGACGCCTGTGCCATCGAACTCATGGCGTGACCGCTTCCTTGCGCTTGGCTGCCTTCGTCGGCGCAGGAACGCACGTTGCCGGCGCGCATTGCGTTGCATCGCCTCCGCAGCAATTGCGGGTGAGGAATTCGATCAGGCCATTCATTGCGTCGAAGTTCGCGCGATAGTTGACGTAGCGTCCCCGGGCCTCGCCTTGAATCAAACCGGCAGCGACCAACTCCTTCAGATGGAAGGACAGCGTGGCGCCCGGCAGCGACAGCGCTTCGGCCAACTCGCCGGCCATGCGGCCGCCCGGACCGGCCTCGACCAGTTGTCGGAAGATCGCTAGCCGCGAGGCGTGCCCAAGGGCGGCGAGGGACTGGGTTGCTTCTTTTATTTCCATTAATCTAGAATAATGGAATAGATGGCCGAGAGCAATCGTCATGACCGATCCGGATTTGCCTCATATCGACCTGGCGGCGCTTGAGGTCCCCGACACGCTCCTGCTGGGCGCGGCCGCTGACCCGCCGCGTATCCTGATCCTGTACGGCTCGCTGCGCCCTCAGTCCTTCAGCCGCAAGCTGGCGCTGGAAGCGCAACGACTGCTTCAACGCTTCGGCGCGGATACCCGCGTGTTCGATCCGCACGAGCTGCCGATACTGGACAGCGTTCCGGCCAATCACCCGAAAGTGCAGGAACTGCGCGCCCTGTCGTTATGGTCGGAAGGCCAGGTCTGGGTGAGTCCGGAGCGGCATGGCGGCGTGACCGCCGTGTTCAAGAATCAGATCGATTGGTTGCCGCTGGAAGAGGGCAGTGTGCGCCCGACGCAGGGCCGCACCCTCGCGGTGATGCAGGTCTGCGGCGGCTCGCAATCGTTCAACGTGGTCAATGCCTTGCGCCTGCTCGGCCGCTGGATGCGCATGATCACGATCCCCAACCAATCGTCCGTGGCCAAGGCGTGGCAGGAGTTCGACGAACACGGTCGGATGAAGCCGTCGGCCTACTACGACCGCGTGGTCGATGTCATGGAAGAGCTGGTCAAATTCACCCTGCTCACGCGCGGTCGCAGCGACTACCTCACGAGCCGTTACAGCGAGCGCAAGGGCGATCTGGCTGCGCGACAACTCGCTATCGCTTCGGCCGCGATTGAAACTGCCGCCGCGTCGATCGCAGCGCCTACCGCGGCCGCCGTAGTCCTCCCGACGCCCTGCTGCGTCGGCGCTTGCGAGGGAGACTGACATGCACGCGATCATCTATCACAATGCGCAGTGCGGAACGTCGCGTAATACGCTGGCTTTGATTCGTCATGCCGGCATCGAGCCGCAGGTGATCGATTACTTGCGCGATCCGCCCAGCCGCGAGCGTCTGCTCGAACTGATCGCCGGCGCCGGCCTGAGCGTGCGAGAGGCCATCCGCCAGAACGGCACGCCATACCTGGAGCTGGGCTTGGACGATGTGAGTCTCGACGACGAGGCATTGCTGGAGGCGATGCTTCGCACGCCGGTATTGATCAATCGTCCGTTCGTGCAGACCGACAGGGGTATTCGCCTGTGTCGACCCTCCGAGGTGGTTCTGGACCTCTTGCCGCCGGTGACTGCGCCATTCGTGAAGGAAGATGGCGAGGTGGTCGTGGACACCCGAGGGCAACGCGCTCGCTAGTAAGGCGGTGACTGGAGCGCCCAGTCGCCGGCAATCCAGAAACCGCATGGTTGGTACAGAACGTACGAACATTGCGATTCCGCCCAGGTGAACAGAAGTTCGAAGTCGGTAGTCGACGACACGAGCGGATTGCAGTCCTGACCAGGGTCTGTTCGACAGACTTCCGGCTGGCCAAATGTGCAGAGATCTTCTGTATCCAACGTACTCAGTGGTTCAGGTTGCAAGTAACAAGCAGCTTTGCTCACAGAAGTTTGGGTATGGCAGGCGCCGATCAAAGCGAGGCAGACAGTCTGACGTGTCTGGGACACGCCGAATCCAACTCCCTTGACGGGTTTAAACCGGCTTTTGCCGGTTTCCGCTGTTGCCGCGAGTCGTGTACGTGCGCGAACAGCTCGGGGTCACGGCGATATGACCTTGGCGCGACTGCCGGAAACGGCCTTGCCGCCCTGCTCGCGTAAATGCCGCTATCGCCTGATTCTTTCCCAAAGGCGGCGGAGCATTGCGCTGTTTTTCCCAAAGGAAGTCTCAAACGCAGGGACCGTTTCGGCCATTTGGCGATCGTGCGATGACCGATCTTTCTTAACAGTGGGCGAGTGCTACGGTGCAGCCGTCTCCGCACCGCCCAGGTGAGCCGGCATGCGGCGGATGCTTCGTACATCCAGTGTGGGGCCGAATCGATCGGCCCGGGCCCGCTGACGCGGCCGTAGCCACGCTACTCGGATCAGAACACTCATTCGGGGGCTGATCGCTTTCGCCAATCACCAACGCCAGCGCTAGTCGGCCGCCATCCACCGTGGCGGCTTCGTTCTGTCTCGTGGAAGTTCCCTGTCAAAGGAGAAGATCATGGAAAGCGAGAAAAGACTTCATCGATATCGCCGATGGACCTGGCACGTCCTGATATTGACGCTGATCGGCGCCCCGGCTTACGCACGACCACCGTCGCCGACCGAAACGCCGAAGGCCGAGCAAGGATCGGCGCATAGCGTCGCGACGGAATCCACGTCGCCCGCCTTGCACGACAGCGTGGTCGCGGTCGATCCGGCCACGGGACAATTGCGCGAACCCACCGCCGCCGAGTTGGCGGCGCTGAAGCAGGCCGCGCCGCCGATGCGTACGAACGGTCGGGTTATCCCGCGCGACGTGAACGAAGCCGCCCGCACGGTGCGGCGACTCGACGGCGGCGGTTACGAAATCCAGATGCCGCAATCGTTGATGGAGAACCTGGAATACGCGGTGCCCGCTGCAGCCGCCGGCTGCAATGCGCGGGGCTCGGTCAAGTCGTGCCAAGCGCAGCAGGAGAACGGCCATGACTAAGTCCCCCCGCATCGCGCTGTTGACCCTGAGCCTGGCTGTGTGCGCCGGCCCCGCTGCAGCCGCGCAGATCGTGCTGGTCAATGTCGATCCGGCCAACCAGGGTCTGAACGATCCCACGCCGGCGGCGGCGAACGGCGCCAATCCAGGCGTGACCATCGGCGAGCAACGACGCATCGCCTACCAATACGCGGCCGACTTGTGGGGCGCGGTCCTCAGCAGCGAAGTGCCGATCCGCGTGCAAGCCAGCTTCACCGCGCTACCGTGCACCGCCACTGCCGGCACGCTCGGCTCGGCGGGCAGCGCGAATTCGTATGTCGATTTCCCCGGCGCGGCGCAGGCGGCGACCTGGTATCCGGCGGCGCTCGCGGACGCGATGGCGGGGCGCAATCTCGGCGTCGACGGCAGCGTCGACATCATCAGCCGCTTCAACGCCAACCTCGGCACTCCGACCTGCCTGGCGAGCAGGCGCTGGTACTACGGGCTGGACGGAAAAACACCGGCCGGCGCCAGCAATTTCCTCAATGTGGTGATGCACGAAATCGCGCATGGCCTGGGATTCGCCTCGACGGTCGACAAAGTCACCGGCGCGATGATGCTGGGCAAGCCCGATGCCTATTCCCGTCCCGTCTTCGACAACGTGTCGGGCCTCGCCTGGACCGCGATGACCGACGCTCAGCGCAAAGCCGCCATCGTCGGCGGCGGGATCGTGTTCACCGGTGCGACGGTGACCCAGGAAGCACCCTTGTATCTGGATCCGGTGCTGTCGATGCAGGCCGGCGGCGCGTTGACGGCAACCTACTCGTTCGAGACGGCGAGTTTCGGTCCCGCGGCGACCACGACGGGATTCATGGGCGACGTCGTGCTGGCGAACGACGGCAGCGCCAACCCCTCGCTCGCCTGCAACTTCCTGACCAACGCCAGCGAAGTGATCGATCGGATCGTGGTGGCCAGGGCCGGAGGTTGCAGGAGCGGCAACAAATCGCTCTACGCGCAACTCGCCGGCGCCAAGGGCATCATCATCGCCAGCAACCAACCCGGAGCCGCGCCGCACCTTGATGACGGCTACAGCAATAACGCGATACCGACACTGAGTCTGTCGCAGGCCGACGGCGCCCAGCTCATCGGCGCGCTGCCCGGGATCAGTGTCTCGCTGACTCCGGTCGCGGGGCGTTATCTCGGCGCCGATACGCAAGGTCGGGTCTTGCTGTATTCGCCATCGGTGTTGGCCGGCGGTTCGAGCCTGTCGCATTACGCCACGACCCTGACGCCGGACGCGCTGATGGAACCGATCAGCACCGGAAACGAGCATGCCAATGTGCTCGTGGACCTCACGCCGGCGTTGTTCACCGACATCGGATGGCGCCTGGCGCCCGGCAACGCCATGATCGGCATCTGCGATTCCAGCGTCGACGCGGTGTCGCCGCGCGGCATCATCGTCGGCGCGAGCATCACCGCGCGGGCGCGGGTGTGCAAACGCGATCCGGGCCTGCTGGGCGTGAACTACATCAACTGCGTCAACGCCTACTCCAGCGAGTTGAAAAACGATGGCCTGATCAACGGATTGCAACAGACGCAAATCGCGGTATGCGCGTTGGCCACAGCTGTACTTCCCTAATTTAAGTAGGCTGAACTCAGAAGCCCATTCGGCCGCGTCCCTCCCTTCCTCCTTATCCTGCCCCAAGGGCGCGCGGCCTTTGCCTCGCATTGCATGCCGAAACATCGACCGCTGCCGAACCACGGCAGCGGCATTTTTCTAAAGGACCATGGGTCGGAAACCCGATGATCGGGATACGGCGGCGTAGCGAGGGCGGTAAAACTCGCGCAACCGGATCCGGACGACTGGCTTACTTTTTCTTGTCGGTGCCGGGGAGCTGATCGCCGGGCGCCCGGCCCAGCCACCGTTTGAAGGCGCGACGGAAAGCGCGCACGTCGCTGAAGCCCAGCCGTTCGCTCGTCTCGGCGACAGTGGAACCCTGCTCGCGCAGCAGTTGCTGTGCCGCCTGCGCGCGCGCGTGATCGCTGATGCTCCGAAACGAGGTTCCCGATTCGTGCAACCGCCGACGCAGCGTGCGCACGCTCAGCGCCAATGTGCGTGCGACCTCTTCCAGCGAAAGCGTCGCGTTGCCAGAACGGGCCAGGACCCGCTCGACCGCGGCTTTCGCCACGGGAACTGCCTGTTCCTGCCGACACCGTTCCAACAGTCCGCACAACTGCAGCACCATCACCGGCGAATGGGTCGCGACGGGGGCGTCCAGCCATCGACTTTCGATCGCCATCGCATTCCTCTTTGCTTCGAAATGCACCGGACAGCTAAACAGTTCCTGATAACGCCACGCATGCGCCGGCGCGGGATACATCAGCTCCAGCGATAGCGCCCGCACCTGCGCTCCCGTCAGAATTCGCATGATGGCCAGGTCGCTGGCGAAGGCTTCTTCGACTAGAAACGGCAGTACGCCGTCGTCGTGAAGGCGCGAGCGCACCACGAACTCGGCCAGTCCATTGCGGACCCGCAGTTCCGTCTGGGTGATGCCGCCGGTTTGGTCCTGATAATGCAAGCCTATTTCAGCCGCCTCGCCGAAGGTACGCGCTGCGCTCATCGCGAATCCGGGCAAGCCGAAGTGGCTCAGGTTCTCGCGCAGGCCCAATTCCAGGCCAAGATCGGCTCGCCCGGTCAGTTGCAGGGCGCGACGGATCATGCGCCAGGCCTGACGCAACGAGAGCAGCATTCCTGACGCTAAATCTTCGCTTCGAAAGCCGAGCCCCGCGCATAAATGGACGGGCGCGACGCCGAGTTCGCCGCACAGTTCGACCAGTGCGAGCAGCATTTGCGGAGCGATCTCAGGAGCGAATTCCTGCGAGTCGAGTCGGGGGCGTGACATCTGTAGGCGGGTATCCGAACAGTGATTATCGTATCGAGGCGGCGGATCGGTACGATGGACAGCTTGGCTGGCTGTCTATTGAGAACACCCAAAGATAGACGTAAGCCCAGGACAAAACCGCCATTAATGGCAGAAATAGTCCCCTGTTCAATGCGCCGGCAGCGATCAGCTCCTACACCGGGCCGGCGAGATTGCGACGCTGTTCGAAAAACTCCGGCCGGACCGCACACGCTCTGCTCGGTCCCAAGATCAGCGATCGCGTGCGCTCGCAGGCGGTCGGCGCCGACGCCCTGGCGGGCAGCGTGACCCGCGCGACCGGCGAGACCGTGGGCGCGTACGCGATCGGGCAAGGCTCGCTCAACAACGCCAATTACGCGATCAGCTTCGTCGACGGGCAGTTGCAGATCACCCCGCGCGCGATTTCGATCACGGCCGATACGCTCAGCAAGATCTACGGCAACCTCGATCCCACGCTCAGCTACCGCGTCACCGGCGGCAATCTGGTCGGCAGCGATACGCTCAACGGCGGACTGGACCGGGCCGCCGGCGAGAACGTGGGCAATTACGCGGTCGGCCAAGGTTCGTTGAGCAACGGCAACTACGCCATCAGCTTCGTCGACGGGCAACTGCAGATTCTGCCCAGAGGCAACGCGGTCAGCGCCGATCTGTTGGGCAAGGTTTACGGCAACGCCGATCCGATCCTGACCTGGCGCATCACCCAAGGCGAACTGGTCGGCGGCGACACCCTGCAGGGCGCATTGTCGCGCCAGTCCGGAGAGAACGTCGGCAACTACGCCATCGGCCAGGGTTCGCTGGCCAACGGCAATTACGCCATCGGCTTCGTCGACGGGCAATTACAGATCGCGCCGCGGCCGGTTACGGTCACCGCCAATAATCTGGCGAAGATCTACGGCGATCTCGACCCATCGTTGACCTGGGCGATTACTGCAGGGAACCTGGTCGGCAGCGACAGTTTGAGCGGCGGCCTGTCGCGCAGCGGCGGCGAGAATGTCGGCCGCTATCTGATCGGCCAGGGCTCGCTCGCCAACGGCAACTACACGATCAGCTTCGTTGACGGCGGGCTGTCGATTTCGCCGCGTCCGATCAGCATCGCGGCCAACGGCCTGCGCAAGGTCTACGGCGACGCGGATCCCTTCCTGAGCTGGTCGGTGACAGGCGGTCTTCTGATCGGCAACGACACCCTCAACGGCAGTCTGACCCGCCAGGCCGGCGAAAACGCCGGCGGCTTTGCGATCGGCCAGGGCAGTCTGGGCAACGGCAACTACACCATCGATTTCGCAGGCGCGCAGTTGCAGATCACTCCGGCGTCGCTGACGGTGCGCGCCGACGACCTCACCGGCTATTGGGGCTTGTTGCCCGCATACAGCTCCAGCATCGTCGGGCTGCGTCGCGGCGATCGCGCGGCCGATGTACTGAGCGGGAGTCCGAGCTACAGCACCGATGCCAACGGCCCCTTCCCGGGCGAATACCGGATCACGCCATCGGGCTATGGCTTGCTCAGCGGCAACTACACATTGAATTACGAAAACGGTCTGCTGCGATTGTTGCCGTCGGAACCGCGCGTAGCGGGACAACCCGAAGGCGCGTATCGGGCGGCGTTCGCCAGCCTCGATCTGCCCTCGCTCAATACCCAGGGCAAGGGACGCAAGGGCGAAGACGATGGCGCCGCAGGTACTTGCCATTCGGCCGAGGATGAGGGTTGTGCGAGTGCGGACGGGCAAAGCGTCGATCGCGCCAGCGTCCGCGTTATCGACGGAGGTATGCGACTGCCCGTCGGCCTGTCTTCCGATTGAGCATGAACGAGAATTTGTAGCCGGAGCGGATTGTGCAGGGCTCGGCGAATCGATTCAGCCAGTTGGACAGAATCACATGGTTGGTACGTGGGAGTCCGCAGAGTCTGTGCGTTTCGACGGGGTGAGGCGTATCCAAAAAATGCGGACCGCCACGCAGTGGCGCGCGTCGGCGCCGGCTAGGCTGTGCGCATGCCTTTCGACGACGACGCGCGCCGTCGCTTCCTCCAACGCAGCCTCGCGATCGCCGGTGCCGCTCTGGTACCGTCGCTGCGATCGGCCGTCGGCGCGATCCGCACGGCGCCCTCCGCCTCTCGAGATTCCCCACGCGTGAACGACACCGACCTGACAAGCGCCGCCGCCCTCGGCCGCGCTTACGCCTCCGGCCGTCTCGATCCGGTCGAGGTGCTCGACCGCTGCCTGAGCCGCGCCGCCGACACGCGCCACGTCTTCATCACCCTGATCGCCGAACGTGCGCGTGCCGAAGCCGAGGCCTCGGCGCAGCGTTGGCGCCGCGGCGAACCGCTGAGTCCGCTCGACGGCGTGCCGGTGGCGTGGAAGGACTTGTTCGACGTGCGCGGCACCGTCACCACCGCCGGCGCGGCGGTGTTCGCCGGGCATCCGCCGGCGGCCGCCGACGCTGCGCTGGTCGAACGCGCCACCCGCGCCGGCCTGGTCTGCGTCGGCAAAACCAATCTGGTCGAATTCGCGTTCTCCGGACTCGGTCTCAACCCGCATTACGGCACGCCGCGTAATCCGCACGATACGCGCACGGCGCGCGTGCCTGGTGGATCTTCGTCGGGTTCGGCGATCGCGGTCGCGCTGGGCGTGGTGCCGATCGCGATGGGCACCGACACGGCCGGCTCGGTGCGAATACCGGCCGCGTTCAACGGTCTGGTCGGATTCAAGTCCTCCGGCGCGCATTACCCGGGCTCGGGCGTGTTTCCGTTGTCGCGCAGCCTCGATTCCCTGGGGCCGATCGCGCGCAACGTCGAAGATTGCGCGCTGATCGACGCGGTCTTGCGCGGCCGACCGGCGCTGGTGGCGCCGGCCTCGCTGCAAGGCCAGGTCTTCGTCGTCGACGAGGCCTTTGTCGACGACGAGCGCGTGCAGCCGGCGGTGCGCGACCGTCTGACCGAAGCGCTGAAGCGGCTCGGCGAACGCGGCGCGCGCGTCGAACGCCGCCGCGTCGACGCCTTGCATGAAACCCAGGCGCTGATCCAGCGCTTAGGTTGGATGGCGGCGCCGGAAGCGCTGGCCGTGCACGAAGCCCTGCTGGCCTCGCCCGACGCCGAGCGGCTCGACCCGCGCGTACGCAAGCGCCTGGAGAGCGCGCGCGAGTTCCGCGCGGTCGACTACGTGCAACTTCAATGGGCGCGCGAGCGCTTGATCGCACAGGTCCACCGCGAGCTCGACGGCGCGATCCTGGTATTGCCGACGGTCGCGCACGTCGCGCCGGAACTGGCGCCGCTGGAAGCCGACATGGACCTGTTCTTCAAGACCAATCTGGCGACCTTGCGTCTGACCATGCTCGGCAGCTTTCTCGACATGCCCGGAGTCGCACTGCCCAGCGGCGTCGACGGCCAGGGCTTGCCGACGAGTCTGCTGGTGTCCGCGCCGCGCGGCGACGACGAACGCGTGCTGTCGGTGGCGCTGGCGGCCGAGGGCGCGGTCGCCGGTTGAGCGCGGGAATTTCAGCGGACGCTTTTACCAATAGATGGGTTACACCTAGTTAGCCGGTGAAATCTGATCGATTTCCTGTCCCTCGCGCCAATTGGGCGGCAGCTTGCTGCCCAAATTGGCTAGGGGCCCGCTGACCACACTGGAGCGGAGCGCTCTGAGAGCTATAAGAAGCGAGAGCGGGCGCCTAGGCTGAGCCGCCGCGTTAGCAGTCGCGCTAGGGGTAACTCTTCGCGAGGATGGCGATGATGCCGGCCAGACTTTCCCGCAACTGATGAGGAAGGCGTCTCAGGTCTTGTAGGCATTGATACTCGATCTCGTCCTGGGCGTAGTCGAGGCTTCGAACCGCGGGTGTCCAGGTTTCGTTGTCGGGTTTGATCGGGCCTCGTCCCGTTCCTAGCCACTCCAAGGTCACCTCGGTCGCCAACGCAATTTCGATCAGGTGATTCATCGAGGGCAGATTGCCCCCGTTCTTTTCCCATTGCGCTACTGCGCTGCGTTGCACGCCGATCTTGCTCGCCAATTCTTGTTGCGACAGCTTGGCTTGCAATCTCGCGCGCCGTACTCGGTCTTCCATATGCATTCGAATGGACTCCGTGTCGTCAATGTCCACGTCCGGTTTCCCTAACCGGTTACCAAGGTCGGACAAAAGGCTGAACGACCTTGTTCACATTATTCTTGAACAGATTGAAATTACGGGTTTTTTTCCCGCTCATGTTTTTCGCGCGGGGGCTTTCACATGTCGCAGTAGACATGAATCTTTCGCAAATAGGTGTAGAAAGGCTCACGAATTCAACGCTTTTTCGCGCGCATTCGGCACATTAATTGGACATGGCAGAACGATCGTTGCTCTCAATTTGAGACGCAGCTCACGTACCACTCCAGCCTTATTTCGCACTCATGCAATTCATGAGCAGGTCTCGGGAAAGGCACGCCGTCGTATCCATACGTTGATGCAGGGGAGAGCGGTCATGCGGAAGAACGCCACCAGTCGTTTCTGGGTCAATCGTTTCAGCAAAAAATGGAACGGTGAACCGCGTAAAACCGCATGTTTGCACCCTCTCAGCCGGAACATCCGGATCGGGCTGCAGTTGATGATTCTTCTGCAGCTGGCGGTGCCCGTCGTGGCCGCCGCTCAGGATGCGACTTGGACGGGTACAGGCGGTGGCGTGTGGACAAACGGCGGAAGCTGGAGTTCGGGCTCGGTGCCTACGGGCACGGCGATCTTCGACGCCTCTTTCGTTCCTGCGGTGTCCTTCGGCAACGGCACGAACAGTTCGATCGGGACGCTGCGGTTCAGCGCATTCGCGCCGCAGTACACCTTCAACCTTGGCACCGCTGCTGGTGCGACCTTGAATGTGACCGGCACGGGCATCGAGAACACCTCGCTGTTCAACTCCGTGTTCAACGTCGGGGTGACAGGGACGGGGGCGCTCAATTTCAACGGCGCCGGCACCACGGCCGCCAGTTCGCTGATCAATGTCGGCGCCAACGGCAACCTGGGTTTCGACGGCACGGCTACGGCGGGTACGTCGACGATCGGTGTCGCTACCGGCGGCACTGCGCTGTTCCAGGGCTCCAGCACGGCGGGCACCTCCACCCTCACGGTCGGCGGGAATCTCAACTTCAACGGTTCGGGCAGCGCCGGCGATGCCACGATCGGCGTCAACACCGGCGGCACGGCGCGCTTCCTCGGCACCAGCACGGGCGGCACCGCGCGCCTCACGCTTAATGCCGGCGGCGGTCTCGACATGACCGGCTTGACCGCCGGCTCGATGACGCTTGGATCGCTCAACGGTGTCGGCTCGGCCAATCTCGGCGCCGGCCGTCTGTCGCTGGGCGCCACCGGATTGAACTCGACCTTCAGCGGCGTCATGAGTGGCGCGGGAGGCCTGGACTGGAACGGCACGGGTCTGTTGTCGCTGTCGGGAGCCAACACCTTCGGCGGCGGCTTGACGGTCAATGCGGGTAGCGTGTTTGGCGGCAGTCTTGGGGCGTTCGGCACCGGCGCGATCGGTCTGGGCGGCGGCACGTCGCTGACCTTGGGCGCGAACGGCAGCTTCACCAATGCGATCAATCTCGCTGGTGGCCTCGGCGCGACGGTCTCGGCCGGGACCGGCTTCAATGCGACGCTGGGAGGCAACGTCAATCTGGGCGCCGGTTCGTCGCTGGCGTTCGGGCGCGCGGTCGCGACGGGCGGATTGCAACTCAATTGGGGCGCCGGATCGACCCTCGGCGCCGGTGCGAAGTTGTCGGCGGATTTCGGATCACTGGGCTTGGGCGCCGGCTTCAACGGCGGCCTGCTGGGCGACGCCGAGCTCAATGTCGCCGGCGGCGCCGCGTTCAATCTCAACGGTATCAACACGACGCTGGGGCGTCTGACCGGCGCGGGTGGTTTCTCCCTGGGCAGCGGCTCCCTCTCGCTGGGCGGCACCGGTGGTCTGGACTCGACCTTCAGCGGCGCGATCAGCGGTACGGGCGGCTTGAACTGGAACGGCACGGGCCTGTTGTCGTTGTCGGGCGCGAACAGCTTCGGCGGTGGTCTGGCGCTCAACAGCGGCAGCGTTTTCGCCGGCAACACCTTGGCCTTCGGTACCGGCGCGGTCGGCCTGGGCGGCGGTACCTCGCTGCGCTTGGGCGCCAACGGCGTGTTCGGCAATGCCTTCAATCTCGGCGGCGGCCTGGGCGCCACGATCTCGGCGGGCACTGGGTTCAACGCCACGCTGGGCGGCAACTTCAATCTGGGCGCTGGCGCCAACTTGGGCTTTGGCGCGAGCGGCGCGACCGGCGGATTGCTGCTCAACTGGGGCGCCGGCTCGTCGATCGGTGCTGGCGCCGCGCTGTCCGCGGATTTCGGCACGCTGGGCTTGGGCGCGGGATTCAATGGCGGATTGCTGGCGAACGCCGCGTTCAATGTCGGCGGCTCGGGCGCGTTCAATCTCAATGGGGTGAACGCCACGCTGGGCCGTTTGACCGGCTCGGGCAGCCTTTCGCTCGGCAGCGGTTTCCTGTCGTTGGGAGCGACCGGGCTCGACTCGGACTTCGGCGGCGTGATCGGCGGCACCGGCGGTTTGAACTGGAACGGTGCGGGCCGGCTGTCGCTGTCGGGCGCCAACACCTTCGGCGGCGGCTTGGCGCTGGGCGGCGGTACCTTGAGCGTCGGCAACAGCCTGGCGCTCGGTACCGGCACTTTGGCGATCAATGGGGCGGCCACGCTCGAGTCGAGCGCCGCGGTGACGCTGGCGAACGCGATCGCGCTCAATGCCAACCTGAGCCTCGGCGGCGCCAACAACCTGGGATTGGCGGGCAATCTCAGCGGCATCGGCGGCCTGACCATGAACGGCACCGGCGTGCTCAACCTGAGCGGAAACAACGCGAGCTGGGGCGGCGGCTTCAACCTGGGCAGCGGTACGCTGCAACTGGGCAATGCGGACGCGCTCGGTACCGGGCTGTTCAACGTCACCGGCAACGCGGGGTTCGGCCCGGGCTTCGCCGGTTTCAATTTCGCCAACGCGATCAATCTCTCGCCCGGCGCGAACTTGACGCTCGGCGGCGATTTCGACTGGAGCATGAGTGGCGCGATCTCCGGCAACGGCGGGGTCAGCTACGCCGGTCCCAATCTGTTGACCTTGAACGGCGCCAATGCGTTCACCGGTGGCTTCTCGCTCAACGGCGGCCGCTTGCGCGCCAATCATCTGGGCGCCTTCAGCACCGGAGCGGTGAATCTGGGCGGCGGCGAGCTGATCCTCGGACTCAACGGGACGTTCGGCAACGCGCTCAATCTCGGGGCAGGAGCGGGCGGCCGGTTGTCGGTCGGCGCCGGACTCAGCGCGGGGTGGGGCGGCGGCCTCAATCTGGGCGCGGGCGGCACGCTCAACTTCGGCTCGGCCGGCAGCAACGGCTTGCTGACGCTGTCGGGTGGCGGGTTGTTGGGCACCGGCACCGGCATTTCCGTCGACTTCGGCACGCTGCAGTTCGGCGATGCGCTTACCGCTGGTTTGTTCGGCGGCAGCGGCGTCAACCTGGGCGCAGCGGGCACCCTGAATCTCAATGGTTTCGACGCCTCGTTCGGCAATCTGAGCGGCGCCGGCAGCATCGGCCTGGGCGGCAATCTACTGTCGATAGGCGGGCTGGGACTGGATGGCAGTTTTGACGGCACCATCGGCGGGGCCGGCGGTCTTCTCAAGCTGGGCACCGGCACCTTGAGCCTCAACGGCGCCAATACGTTCAATGGCGGGTTGAATCTGTCGGCCGGCGGCCTGTTCCTGGGGAACGCAGGCGCGCTGGGCACCGGCGCGCTCAACGTAACCGGCAATGCCGGGTTCGGAGCGAACATCGGTGGGCTCGATATCGGCAATGCGATCAACCTCGGCGCCGGTGCGGCGCTCGACATCGGCGGCACTAACGGCCTGGCCCTGTCGGGCGTCATCGGCGGCGCGGGCGGCCTGAACTTCAGCGGCACCGGTGCGTTGAGCCTCAACGGTGCGAACAGCTTCGGCGGAGGCTTCGGCCTGAGCGGCGGCGGTGGCCTGAACCTGGGCAACGCCGGCGCACTGAGCACGGGCGCTTTGAACGTGTCGGGCCTGGGCGGCAACCTGAGCGTCGGCCTGCCCGGTCTGAATCTCGGCAACGCGATCAATCTCGGCGGAGCTGCTTCGCTGGGCATCGGCGGCGCCAACGACCTGTCGCTGTCCGGGATCATCGGCGGTACGGGCGGTTTGAACTTCGGCGGCACCGGCACGCTGAGCCTCAACGGCGCGAACACCTTCGGCGGTGGCTTCGGCCTGAGCGGCGGCGGCAACCTGAACCTGGGCAACGCCGGCGCACTGGGCACGGGCGCATTGAACCTGTCGGGTCTGGGCGGCAACCTGAGCTTCGGCTTGCCCGGTTTGAACCTCGGCAACGCGATCAATCTCGGCGGCAGTGCTTCGCTGGGCATCGGCGGCGCCAATGACCTGTCGCTGTCCGGGATCATCGACGGCACGGGCGGTCTGAACTTCGGCGGCACCGGCACGCTGAGCCTCAACGGCGCGAACACCTTCGGCGGCGGCTTCGGCCTGAGCGGTGGCGGCAGCCTGAACCTCGGCAACGCTGGCGCGCTGGGCACGGGCGCACTGAATCTGTCGGGTCTGGGCGGCAACCTGAGCGTCGGCCTGCCCGGCCTGAACCTCGGCAACGCGATCAACCTCGGCGGCGGTGCGTCGCTGGGCATCGGCGGTGCGAACGATCTGTCGCTGTCCGGGATCATCGGCGGCACGGGTGGTCTGAACTTCGGCGGCACCGGCACGTTGAGCCTCAACGGTGCGAACACCTTCGGCGGTGGCTTCAACCTGAGCGGCGGCGGCGGCCTGAACCTCGGCAACGCCGGGGCGCTGGGCACCGGCGCACTGAACCTGTCGGGTCTGGGCGGCAATCTCAGCGCCGGCCTGCCCGGTCTGAATTTCGGCAATGCGATCAACCTCGGTGGCGGCGTGTCGCTGGGCATCGGCGGCGCCAACGACCTGTCGCTGTCCGGGATCATCGGCGGCACGGGCGGTTTGAACTTCGGCGGCACCGGCACGTTGAGCCTCAACGGTGCGAACACCTTCGGCGGCGGCTTCAACCTGAGCGGCGGCGGCGGCCTGAACCTCGGCAACGCCGGGGCGCTGGGCACCGGCGCACTGAACCTGTCGGGTCTGGGCGGCAACCTGAGCGTCGGCTTGCCCGGTCTGAACCTCGGCAACGCGATCAGCCTCGGCGGCGGCGCGTCGCTGGGCATCGGCGGCGCGAACGACCTGTCGCTGTCCGGAATCATCGGCGGTACGGGCGGTTTGAACTTCGGCGGCACCGGCACGTTGAGCCTCAACGGCGCGAACACCTTCGGCGGTGGCTTCGGCCTGAGCGGTGGCGGCACCCTGAACCTGGGTAACGCTGGCGCGCTGGGTACGGGCGCGCTGAACCTGTCGGGCCTGGGCGGCAACCTGAGCGTCGGCTTGCCTGGTCTGAACCTGGGCAACGCGATCAACCTCGGCGGCAGTGCGTCGCTGGGCATTGGCGGCGCGAACGATCTGTCGCTGTCCGGAATCATCGGCGGCACGGGTGGTTTGAACTTCGGCGGCACCGGCACGTTGAGCCTCAACGGTGCGAATACGTTCGGCGGCGGTTTAGGCCTGAGCGGTGGCGGCACTCTGAACCTCGGCAACGCCGGAGCGCTGGGCACGGGCGCCCTGAACCTGACGGGTGTGGGCGGCAACTTGAGCGTCAGCTTGCCCGGTCTGAACCTGGGCAACGCGATCAACCTCGGTGGCGGCGCATCACTGGGCATCGGCGGTGCGAACGACCTGTCGCTGTCCGGGATCATCGACGGCGCGGGTGGTTTGAACTTCGGTGGCACCGGCACCTTGAGCCTCAACGGTGCGAACACCTTCGGCGGTGGTTTAGGTCTGAGCGGTGGCGGCAGCCTGAACCTGGGCAATGCTGGCGCGCTGGGCACGGGCGCACTGAATCTGTCGGGCCTGGGCGGCAACCTGAGCGCCAGCCTGCCCGGTTTGAACCTGGGCAACGCGATCAACCTCGGCGGCGGTGCGTCGCTGAGCATCGGCGGTGCGAACGATCTGTCGCTGTCGGGCGTCATCGACGGCGCAGGCGGCTTGAACTTAGGCGGCACCGGCACGTTGAGCCTCAACGGTGCGAACACCTTCGGCGGCGGCGTCAATCTCACTGGCGGCGGAGGCCTGAACCTGGGCAACGCAGGTGCCTTGGGCACGGGCGCGCTGAATCTGTCGGGCCTGGGCGGCAACCTGAGCGTCGGCTTGCCTGGTCTGAACATCGGCAACGCGATCAATCTCGGTGCCGGCGCATCGCTGGGCATCGGCGGTGCGAACGATCTGTCGCTGTCGGGCGTCATCGACGGCGCAGGCGGCTTGAACTTCAACGGCACCGGCACGCTGAGCCTCAACGGCGCGAATACCTTCGGCGGCGGCACCACGGTTCAGTCCGGCACGCTATCGGTGAACGGTTCGCTGCTTTCGCCGACCACCATCAATGCGGGCGCCACGCTGACCGGTACCGGCAGTTTGGGCGACGTGACGCTCAACGGCGCGCTCAACGCGGGCAGTATCGGCGCAGCCGGCACCCTCACCATGGGATCGTTGTTCCTGGGCAGCGGTGCGATGCTCAACTACGACCTGGGTGCCGCAGGCGGCATCAACGATCGGGTCGTCGTCAATGGCAACCTCACCCTCGACGGCACCATCAATGTCAACAACATCGGCGGATTCGGACCGGGCGTTTATCAGCTGATCGGCTACACAGGCGCCCTGGACGATCGGGGACTGCTGCTCGGCTCGCTGCCGGGGCCGTTCTCGCCGGACAGCGTCCAGGTGCAGACGGGCGTGGCGAATCAGATCAACCTCGCCGTCAACGCCGGTGCCGTCGTGCAATTCTGGGACGGTATCGGCGTGTTGCCTGACGGCAGTGTCGGTGGCGGAGCAGGCATTTGGACCGCTACGCCTACGTCCAACTGGACCAACGTCAACGGCACCGCCAACAGCGGCTGGGTGAACGGTGCCTTCGGCGTGCTCCAAGGCACGGCGGGCGTGGTGAGCGTCGTCGGCCCGGTGGAATTCGGCGGTCTGCAGTTCGCCTCCAACGGTTACGAGATCGCCGGCGGCCTCGCCGGTGTGCTCACGACCAACAATGCCAGCACGATCATCCGCGTGGACGCGGGGCTGACCGGAACGATTTCGGCGCAGATCTCGGGTACCGGCGGACTGGTAAAGAACGACACCGGGACCCTGGTGCTCTCTGGCGCCAACAACTTCACTGGCGGCGTCGACCTCAACGCAGGCAGCCTGGTGCTGGGCAATGCGGGTGCACTGGGCACCGGCTCGTTGGATGTATTGGGCAATGCAGGCCTCAGCGCCAGCGTTGCGGGCCTGAACCTCGGCAACGCGATCAACCTCGGCGGCGGTGTGGCGCTCGACATCGGCGGCACTAACGGCCTGACTCTGTCGGGCGTCATCGACGGCGCGGGCGGCCTGAACTTCAGCGGCACCGGCACGCTTGCGCTCAACGGCGCGAACACGTTCGGCGGCGGCTTCGGCCTCAGCGGCGGCGGCAACCTAAACCTCGGCAATGCCGGCGCGCTGGGCACGGGCGCGTTGAACGTGTCGGGCCTGGGCGGCAGCCTGGCGACCGGCATATCCGGCCTGAACCTGGGCAACGCGATCAACCTCGGCGGCGGCGCGGCGCTGGGCATCGGCGGTGCGAACGACCTGTCGCTGTCGGGCGTCATCGGCGGCGCGGGCGGTTTGAACTTCGGCGGCACCGGTACGCTGAGCCTCAATGGTGCGAACACCTTCGGCGGTGGCTTCGGCTTCAGCGGCGGCGGCAACCTGAACCTCGGCAACGCCGGTGCTTTGGGCACGGGCGCGTTGAACGTGTCGGGCCTGGGCGGCAATCTGAGCACCGGCCTTTCCGGCCTGAACCTCGGTAACGCGATCAACCTCGGCACCGGCGCGGCGCTGGGCATTGGTGGTGCCAACGACTTGTCGCTGTCCGGCGTCATCGACGGCGCGGGCGGCTTGAACTTCAGCGGCACCGGCACGTTGGGCCTCAACGGTGCGAACAGCTTCGGCGGTGGCTTCGGCCTGAGCGGCGGCGGCAGCCTGAACCTGGGCAACGCCGGCGCGCTGGGCACAGGCGCGCTGAACGTGTCGGGCCTGGGCGGCAACCTGGCGGCCGGCCTGTCCGGCATTAATCTCGGCAACGCGATCAACCTCGGCGGCGGTGCGTCGCTGGGCATCGGCGGTGCGAACGATCTGTCGCTGTCGGGCGTCATCGACGGCGCGGGCGGTTTGAACGTCAGCGGAACCGGCACGCTGGGCCTCAACGGCGCCAACACCTTCGGCGGCGGCGTCGCCCTGACGGGCGGCGGCTTGAGCCTGGGCAACGCCGGTGCTTTGGGCACGGGCGCGCTGAACGTGTCGGGCCTGGGCGGCAATCTCAGCGCCGGCCTGTCTGGCATAAATCTCGGCAACGCGATCAACCTCGGCGTCGGTGTGTCGCTGGGCATCGGCGGCGCGAATGACCTGTCGCTGTCGGGCGTCATCGACGGTGCGGGCGGCTTGAACTTAGGCGGCACCGGCACGTTGAGCCTCAACGGTGCGAACACCTTCGGCGGCGGCGTCGGCCTGACGGGCGGCGGTGGCCTGAACCTGGGCAATGCCGGCGCGCTGGGCACCGGCGCACTGAACGTGTCGGGTCTGGGTGGCAACCTGAGCGCCGGCCTGCCAGGTTTGAACCTCGGCAACGCGATCAACCTCGGCGGTGGCGCGGCGTTGGGCATCGGCGGCGCGAACGACCTGTCGCTGTCGGGCGTCATCGACGGCGCCGGCGGTTTGAACGTCGGCGGCACCGGTACGCTGAGTCTCAACGGTGCGAACACCTTCGGCGGCGGCGTCGGCCTGACGGGCGGCGGCGGCCTGAACCTGGGCAATGCCAGCGCGCTGGGTACCGGCGCACTGAACGTGTCGGGTCTGGGCGGCAACCTGAGCGCAGGCCTGCCCGGTTTGAACCTCGGCAACGCCATCAATCTCGGCGGTGGCGCGGCGTTGGGTATCGGCGGCGCGAACGATCTGTCGCTGTCCGGCGCCATCGGCGGCGCGGGCGGTTTGAACTTCGGCGGCACCGGCACGTTGGGCCTCAACGGCGCCAACACCTTCGGCGGCGGCGTGGGCCTAAGCGGCGGCGGCAGCCTGAACCTCGGCAACGCCGGCGCGCTGGGCACGGGTGCGTTGAACGTGTCTGGCCTGGGCGGCAACTTGAGCGGCGCTCCCGGCCTGAACCTGGGCAACGCGATCAACCTCGGCGCCGGTGCGGCGTTGGGCATCGGCGGCGCCAACGACCTGTCGCTGTCGGGCGCCATCGGCGGCGCAGGCGGCCTGAACTTCAACGGCACCGGCACGTTGGGCCTCAACGGCGCCAACACCTTCGGCGGCGGCCTCAACCTGACGGGCGGCGGCGGCCTGAGCCTGGGCAACGCCGGCGCGCTCGGCACCGGCGCACTGAACGTGTCGGGCCCGGGCGGCAACCTGAGCGCCAGCCTGCCTGGCTTGAACTTCGGTAACGCGATCAACCTCGGCGGCGGTGCGTCGCTGGATATCGGCGGCGCGAACGACCTGACGCTGGCGGGACCCATCGCGGGCGCCGGCGCCCTGAGCGTTAACGGTCCGGCCGGCGTGACGCTCGGCGGCAACAACACGTTCGGCGGTGGCGTCGATCTGCTCGGCGGCACCCTGACGGTGGGCAGCAACACCGCACTGGGCACCGGCGGGTTGACGGTCGACGGCGCGGCCACACTGGCCTCGTCCGCCGACGTAGAGCTGACCAACAACGTCGCAGTGAATGCCGACCTCACCTTCGGCGGCACCGGCAACCTCGGCCTCAATGGTCAGCTCAGCGGCACGGGCGGCCTCAACGTCGGTGGCACAGGCGCGTTGAGCCTGGGCGGCGACAACAGCGGCTTCAGCGGCGGCGTCGAACTGCGCGCGGGCTCCACGGTCGTCGCCAATCGCGATGCGGCGTTGGGCACCGGTGCAGTGACAGTGGCCGGCGATGCCAACCTGGGCTCGCTGAGCGGCGCCACCTTGGACAACGCGTTCGCCCTGAACGGCGATCTCTCGATCGCCAATGCCGCGCCGTTGTCGCTCACCGGCGATATCGGCGGCAGCGGCGGTCTCGGCCTGAAGGGGCCGAGCGCGGTCACGATCAGCGGCAACAACACCTTCTCCGGCGGATTCGATCTGCTCGGCGGCCAACTCAACGTGGGCAGCAATACCGCGCTGGGCACCGGCGCGCTGCAAGTCGGCGGCAATGGGGCCCTGCAGGCCAGCGTCGCCGGTTTGAATGTGGGCAACGCGATCGATGTGGGCCCTGCGGCCGCACTGACGCTCGGCGGCGCCAACCCGTTCACGCTGAGCGGCGCGGTCGGCGGCAGCGGCGGCCTGATCAAGGACGGCGCTTCCGCGGTCGCCCTGACCGGCGAGATGTCCGGCTTCACCGGCAATTTCGACGTCCGCGGCGGCGCGCTGAGCGTGGTCGATGGCGTGACCGCGGGTATCAGCAGCGCGGCCGGTACCACCGCGACCTTCGGCAACTTCGACGACGTGTTGACCTTGTCGCCATCGGGTTCGGTGGCCGGCACGGTCAGTCTCGGCGGCGGAAACGACGTGTTCAACAGCTCTCTGGCCGGATTGGCCAACGTGACCGGTCTGGTCGACGGGCAGGGCGGCACCGATCTGTTGTCGCTGAGCGGAGGCGGGCAGGGCACCCTGACCAGCCCCGCGTTCGCGGGCTTCGAGAATCTGAAACTGGTCGGTCCGGGAACCCTGGTCCTGCCGAGCGGAACCACCGCCAATTTCCTCACCGCCTCCATCGGCGACGGCAGTGCGGGCAGTGGCACCTTCGTGGTCGACGGAACCTTCGCGGGCGATACCACGGTCGCGGCGGGCGGCAGCCTGGTCGGCGACGGCACCATCGGCGGCAATCTGGCGCTGGCAGGAAAGCTGGCGCCGAGCGGCCTTCCGGGCGCGACCGGCGCCGCGGCCGGCACCAGCGCGCCCGGCACGGCACTGAACGTGGCGAGCTTCACCAGCGCACCCACCTCCAGCGTGATCCTGCGCCAGAACGGCGCCGGCGCCACCGACAGCGTAATCGTCGCCGGCACCGCCGCGCTCAACGGCGGCACCGTGGTGGCGCTGCCGCAAGCCGGGGCCTACGCCGATATCACCGATTACCGCATCATCGACGCGCAAACCCTGAGCGGAAGCGGCTTCTCCTCGGTCACCCAGAACGCGCTGCCGTTCTTGGCCGCCAGCCTGTTCACGCAAGGCAGCGATGTGTTCCTGCGTCTTGAGGAAGCCAACCGCTTCAACGAGTTCCCGGGGCTGCCGGCTAACCAACTGGCGGTCGCCAACGCGCTGCAAGCCTTGGCCGATAGCGGCAACCCCGCCGTCGAACAGCTCGTGGCCGCCGCGCGCGGCGTCACCGCGGAGCAGGCGGTGCCGATGTTCGACACGCTGACCGGCGAAACCTACGGCTCGTTGCTCAGCGCCTCGCGTTACGGCGCCGAACGCCTGCAACGCAGCGTCGGGCAGCAACTCGACGTGGGACGGACCGAGCGCGCCGACGATGGCTTCACGGCTTGGGCCACCACCTTCGGCGGAGATGCCGCGTTCGAGGGCAACGACACCTTGGCCGATATCGACAACGATGTGTGGGGCGTGACCCTGGGCGCAGACGCTCCCTTCGGCGAAGGCCTCCGCGCGGGCGGACATCTCGGCATGGCCAAGTCCGACTTCGATGTGCCGCGTCGCGGCGATCGCGCCGACGGCGATCAGTGGTACCTCGGCGCTCACTTCAGCTACGCCCCGCGCCCCGAGGGCGGCGCATGGGTGCAAGGCGCGGCCGGCTACGCGAAAACCAACTTCGATGTCACCCGTCCGGTGCATGTGGGCGTGTTCAACCGCACGGCCAGGGCCGACGCCGATGCCGACGGCTGGTATGCGATGGTCGAAGCGGGATGGCGTTTCGAAACGGCGAGCGCGAGCATCGAGCCGCTGGTCGGCGTCTATCACAGCAGCTTGAGCTTGGACGATGTGATCGAAACCGGCGCCGGTGAGGCCAACTTGCGCGTGGAAGGCGAGGACTACCGCACGACCACGGTGGGCGCGGGCGTGCGTTTCGTCGCCAAGGCGGGACGTCTGCGTCCCACCTTCGACATCCGCTACCTGCACGACCTGAGCAACGATGCGCCACGCACGCAGAACCACTTCGCCGCGGCCCAAGTGCCCGGGTTCGCGATCACCGGCTTCTCGCCGGACCGCAACCGGATCAACGCGGGCGCGGGCCTGACCTACGCGTTCACGCCCAGCGCCACCGGTTTCGTGGAATACCGCGCCGACTTGAGCAGCGACGATCAGGCCCACTCGGTTCAGGCGGGTTTGCGATTCACTTTCGGCGGAACCACGCAGATGGCGGCGGTAGCCGCCGCGCCGTGGGCGCCGGCTCAAGCCGATACCGCGACCGTGGCGCCGGCGGCCCCCGTGGCCGCGGCTTCCTCCGGTGGCAGCTCCTCGGCCGCACTGCCGGTGGTCGCTGCGGCGGCCGTTGCGCCTGCGGCCGCGGCCGTCGCCGAACCGAGCAGCCCCGCGTCCACCGGCGGCGGAGCCTGCAAGGCGCCATCGCGGGGGCAACCGATGCTCGACGACTGCTCGCGTTACTCCACCGTCCCCGGGGATTCCGTAACCGGTATCGCGAGCCGCATGACGACGGGTGTTCTGGAGCAACGAATGGTCGCCCTGTATCGCGGCAACACGGAGGCCTTCAACGGGCACAACATGAACCGACTGAAGGCGAATTCCGACATCGGCATTCCGTGCGCGGATGCGGTCAAGGACATTCCGGTGGCCGAGGCGAAGCAGGTCGTGGGCCAGCATGCCCGCAGCCATATCGAACGCCACGGACCGTTCAAGTCCGTCGCCGCGGCGGCGGCACCGGAACAGTCCGCGCAGTGCGGCGGTTGAGCAGGCAGGACAAGCGCCATGCGCGCGAGCCTGGGACCGACTACCTGGAACGCAGGCGGATCCTGGGCTCTGCGCGCATGGCGTCAGGACGCGATCACGACGCGGTGCGACAACTCGACCTACCTGTCCGCATCTGTGGCGGAGTCGCGGCGCGAGAACGTGAGCGCCACCGTCCGGACGGTACGGCGCCGACCTGATGTAGCGAGTTCGACCTTGAGCGAGCCCGAGCGCGCGGGGGACGTCGACAGACGTCTCCTGTGGCTACGTGCGCCTTACCTAGGCCCGTGCTACTCAGCCGCATCCCATCGCTCCGCAGTTATCTTCAACAACGGACATTCGCCTTCGATGCCGTCCGAATACTCGACTTCGACGCGCACGTTGTCCTCGGCCCCCTTGGCGTAGTAGGACTCGATCTTGCCGGTCAAATACTCCGGCGAGGTACGGCCAACGCTCGCGAAGTTCGCGGCCGGATCGAGGCACACCAAAGCACGCCTGATGTTTGCGTACGCAAACTCGGTCGATGTGTTGGCCATCAACCACTGGCAGAATGCCTCTCCGGGCTCGTAGCCATTGTGTGCGCAGGACTTGCTGAAGCTTCCCCAATCGGTGCGAAGCTCAACAGATCGCGTCTCTCCAAGCGCGGTCGCATTGGCGAATCTCGCCATCTCCCCACAAAAATCGTCATGTCGCGACTGAAGCGTGGAACACCCGCATAGCAAAGCGGCCGCGACAAACATGCTCAATCCTTCTCGCGCCATGCCCTTCCCCTAGAGGCAAGACCCTGCAGAGCCGGAGTCTGCTTAGGGTCGATAGCCAGCATTAACACTATCACCCTAAAACTTGCCTCCGATTAGCTGGTCGGAATGGCATCGATCCCGGCTTTAAAGCCATAAAAACACCGAAGTCTGTTTTTCGTTACAAACTTCGGTGTTATGTCCACCAGTAACCAGTCCGTGCTGGTGGACTCGCCCCTCCACGCTTTGCACTATCATGGTGCAATGCCCTCCGACCCCCAGCCCGCGCCCGATCTGAGTCTGGACAGCCTGACCACGCCGCTGGCCTGGAGCGATGCGGCCGGTGTGCTGGGCGGCTGCAATACCGCGTTCTCGCGTTGGTTCGGGATCGGCGCGCGGCGTCTGCTGGGTTGGCCGCTGGCCGGTCTGGACGCCGGCGACGGCCGTCTGGCGCTGGCGTTGGTGCGTGCGCGGGGCGATGAGGCGCCGCTGCGGATGCGCCGGATGCGTCTGCGCTATGCCGACGGCGAGGACCGTTTCGCCGACGTGTGGCTGAGCCGGCGCGACGATGGCGGCTGGTTGCTGGAAGCGCATCCGGTCGATGAGTTCCCCGGCGATGATCCGGCGCTGTTGCTGCCTTCGGCCTTGTCGGCGTCGCTGAAGGGATTGGCGCACGAACTGCGCAATCCGTTGGCTGGATTGAAGGGGGCTTCGCAGTTGCTGGCGCGTCGGGTCGACGATGCCGATGCGCGCGAATTGATCGGTTTGATCGACAGCGAAGTCGAGCGCTTGACCGGGCTGGTCGATCGTCTGCTCACGCCGGCGCCGCCGCGTCCGCACGCGCCGCTCAATATCCACGCCGTACTTGAGCGCGTGCTGCGCCTGGCCGAGGCCGATGCCGGCTGGGCGGTGCGGCTGGTGCGCGATTACGATCCGAGCCTGCCCGAATTCGACGGCGACGCCGACCGGCTGATGCAGGCGGTGTGGAATCTGGTGCGCAACGCGATCGAGGCCGGCGCGACCCACGTCCACCTGCGCACGCGGATCGAACACGGCGTGCGCATCGCCGATGCGGCGCATCCGATCGCGCTGCGTCTGGAGATCGTCGACGACGGCCGCGGTGTGCCCGACGAGTTGGCCGAACAGTTATTCCTGCCGCTGGTGTCCGGCCGCGCCGAAGGCAGCGGCCTGGGATTGGCCTTGGCCCAGCAGGTCTCGCGCGAACATCGCGGCTCGCTGGCCTATCGCTCGCGTCCGGGCCACACCGTGTTCACGCTGCTGCTGCCGATGCATATCGAACACCACGAGGACGGCGCATGAGCGCGGCGCGCATCTGGGTCGTCGACGACGACCGTTCGGTCCGTTTCGTACTGGCCACCGCGTTGCGTGAGGCCGGTTATGCGGTCGACGGTTTCGAGAACGCGGCCGATGCGCTCGAGGCCTTGGCCCAGCGCGGCGCACCGGATCTGTTGTTCACCGACGTGCGCATGCCCGGCGACGGCGGCCTGGTGCTGCTGGAAAAACTCAAGGCGCGCGCACCCTCGCTGCCGGTGGTGGTGATGAGCGCCTACACCGACGTGGCCAGCACCGCCGGCGCGTTCCGCGGCGGCGCGCAGGAATTCCTGTCCAAGCCGTTCGATCTGGACGATGCGGTGGCCTTGGCCGCGCGCACGCTGGCGGCGGCCGTACCGGGCGACGATCCGGTCGAGACGGCTGCGCCCGCCGCCGCCGACAGTCTGATCGGCGACACCCCGGCGATGCTGACGCTGTTCCGCGCGATCGGGCGTCTGGCGCAAGCGCCGTTGTCGGTGCTGATCACCGGCGAGACCGGAACCGGCAAGGAACTGGTGGCGCGGGCGCTGCACCGCGAATCGCCGCGCGCGCGCAAACCGTTCGTGGCGCTCAATACCGCGGCGATCCCGGCCGAATTGCTGGAAAGCGAATTGTTCGGCCACGAGGCCGGCGCGTTCACCGGCGCGCAGCGGCGCCACATCGGCCGCTTCGAGCAGGCCGACGGCGGCAGCCTGTTTCTCGATGAAATCGGCGACATGCCGTTGCCGTTGCAGACGCGTCTGTTGCGCGTGCTGGCCGAGGGCGAATTCTTCCGGGTCGGCGGGCGCGAGTTGATCCGGGTCGACGTGCGGGTGATCGCGGCGACCCATCAGGACCTGGAAACGTTGGTCGCGCAGGGACGCTTCCGCGCCGACCTGTTGCATCGGCTCGACGTGGTGCGACTGCGCCTGCCGCCGCTGCGCGAGCGCCGCAGCGATGTGGCGCAACTGGCCGAGCGATTTCTCGCCGCCGCCGCGCTGCGTTTCGCCGCGCCGGCCAAGCGCTTGTCCAAGCCGGCGCTGGAGCGCTTGATGGCGCACGACTGGCCCGGCAACGTGCGCGAACTGGAGAACGTGTGTTGGCGCCTGGCCGCGCTGGCGCCGGGTGAGACGATCACTCGCGAGGATCTGGACGAAGTGCTCGGCATCGCGCCCGTTCGCAATGAAGACGCCAGCGAATGGGAAACGCAGCTGTCGGCGTGGGCGCGCGCGCAACTCGCCGAAGGGCGCGCCAACCTGCATGCCGATGCGCGCGAACGCTTCGACCGCGCGTTGCTGGAAGCCGCGCTGGCGCACACCGGCGGCCGTCGCACCGAAGCGGCCGCGCGCCTGGGCCTGGGGCGCAACACGCTCACGCGCAAACTGGGTCCCGGCCGCCGCCGCAGCTGACCGCGGCCCTGTAGGAGCGGCGCGAGCCGCGACCGCGAAACCACAACTACGTCGTTGCCGTGATTCCAATGCGCCATCAGCGGCGATCCGCACCGCAACCGCCAACGCACGACGATGCGAAGCTTGGCGACTTTCATCACCGGCGCACACGCGCAAGCGCCCAGCGCCATAATCGAAGCGGCACGGCCACGATCACCGCGTCGGACCTCGCGGCGCGTTTCACTCGCGCTGAACTCGCGCAGGCCTAGCGTCGGACCTCACGACACCCGGCGCCGCCCCGCGGCGGCGCCGAACAGGAGCCCCGCATGAAGATCTTGCTTCGCACCGCCACGATCGCCGCCGCGGTCGCCGTACTCGCCGCTTGCGGCGGACAGACCGCCAAGCCCACGCCGCCGCCGCCCGCGCCCAAGCCGGTATCGACCGCGCAGTCGGCCACCGTGGTACTGGCATCGGCCTCCGGCAGTCTGGTCAGCGGCAAGCTGGCGTTGCGTCCGATGAGCGACGGCGTGCACCTGACCGGCGAGATCGGCGGCCTGACGCCCAACAGCATTCACGCCATCCATGTCCACGAAAAGGGCGATTGCAGCGCGGCCGACGCCAGCAGCGCCGGCGGCCATTTCAATCCGGCCGGCCAGCCGCACGGCCGGGTCGATCACGGCGCTCATCACGCCGGCGACATGGACAACCTGGTCGCCGATGCCGAAGGCGTGGCCAAGGTCGATGCCCATGCCAGCGGCGTGACCCTGGGCGGCGGCGCACCGAACGACGTTGCCGGACGCGCGGTGATCGTCCATGCCTCGCCCGACGATTACCAGAGCCAGCCGACCGGCAACGCCGGCGCGCGTCTGGCGTGCGGCGTGATCAAGATCGTGCGCTGAGCCGGTGTGCTTCGATCCGGGTGTGGGTGGCGCCCGGATCGGAAAGCGTCGGGCCTGAAGGCCCTCCCACAAAAGTCCTCGCAGCAACGGGGGCTATTGTGGGAGGGCCTTCAGGCCCGACGCTCTGCGACCGGATATCCCGGCCACGCACACCGATCGCGCCCGCCGAAATAAAATTGCGAACCTCGCGCGATATTTGAACTCACCGCTGTCAGACTCGACAGCCACGACCCCTCTTCGTCATCGCCATGAGCCGCCTACGCATCCGCGACGCCGTACCCGCCGACCGCGATCTGATCGCCGAATGGATGATCGCGATGGCCTGGGAAACCGAACACAAGCGCCTGGAGCCGGCGACCGTCCACGCCGGCGTCGCCGCCGGTCTGGCCGACCAGGCCAAGGCGCGTTACTTCATCGCCATGCGCGAGGCCGAGGTCGCCGGCCACGAAACCATCGCCGTACCCGCCGGCACCTTGATGTTCACCCACGAATGGAGCGATTGGCGCAACGGCGACTGGTGGTGGATTCAGAGCGTGTACGTGGCGCCGGAGCATCGCCGGCAGGGTGTCTATAACGCACTGCACCGTCACGTCGCCGCCTTGGCCCAGGTAACGCCTGGGGTGGTGGGCTTGCGGCTGTACGTAGAGCGCGAGAACATCGCAGCGCAGCGGACCTATCGCTCGCTGGGAATGGACGATAGCGGTTACCTGCTTTACGAGTCCGAATTCTGACCGAAGGATGAGACGCCATGGATGGAAAGCGCGCGGCTGCGGCCGGCTTGTTGGGCTGGTACCTGATCTTCTCGCCGCACTCGTCGTTGCGTGCGCAGCCTGTCGCCCCATCGGCGCCACCAGCGACAACCGCCGCTCCAGTCGACTCGGTGCCCGAGCTGCCTGCGGCGAAAGCTGCGACCTCCGACGCAGCGGCCGCCGACCCTCAGGCGGCCGAGCGCGCTGCCCGAATCGCCGAGGCGAAAGCCCGCGGCGCTGAGCGGCGTCGCCAGATGCTGGAGGACTTCAAGCAGCGACAGGCGCGGATCGAAGCCCTGAACCAAGCCTTTCGGCAGCACGAAGCGCGCCATGAAGCCAAGCGACTGGCAGAGCAGCAAGAGGAGCAACGCCGACTGCTCAATCCAGCTCAGACCCAACCGGCGCTCGACGGCGACGAGCAGCAAGTGCGCGACGCAGTGTTCTTTCAGGGGCGCGCCTTCGTTAAGCAACAGCGTCTGCGCGACGCGGAAGCGGCCTATCGCGACTACGTGGAAAAAAGCCGGCGCACGCCCAGCGGCGTGTGGATGAGCAGCATTTTCTTCTCCGGTGTTAGCGCCGGCCTGTTGGAGAATGTGCCGGAGGAGGCGAAAGCGCATCACTGGCAATGGCTGGAGCAGCAGACCTTGAATTGGGCGCGCGAGGCACCGGATTCGCCACTGCCGCGGCTACTACACGCCGACGTGCTGCTGGACCACGCTTGGAATATTCGCGGCAATCTCTACGTGGCCAAAACGCCTAAGTCGGTATGGAAGCCATTCCTCGCCACGTTGGAGGGTGGACTGAAGTACCTGGACCACGAGCGCGCCGTGGCTTCGCATGCGCCGGAATACTATTGGCTCACGCTCAAGCTGATGCGTGGCAGCAAGCACGGCGGCGATCCGTTGGCGGTGCTGGAACAAAGCGAGCGCGCGTTTCCCGGCCACTACCCGAGCTACTTCGCGATGTTCATCACGTTGTTGCCCAAATGGGATGGCAGCGTCGAGCACATCGAAGCATTCGCTGAAAGTGCAGCGCAGCGTACCCGGAAGACCGAAGGCGACAGCATGTACGCGCGGATCTACTGGTACGCAGCCCAGACGTATTACCGGTCCAATCTATTCGACGCCACCGATGTGCGCTGGGACCGGATGAAGCAGGGTTTCGAAGACGTGCTTAAGCGTTATCCGGACGAGTGGAACCTGCAGAACTATGCCCGTTTCGCCTGCGACGCGCAGGATCGCGACAAGCTGATCGAGTTGCTGTCCAAGATGAAGAAGCCGCCGATCGACGAAGCTTGGAGCAATCCGCAGCATTTCGAGAAATGCAGCCAAATGGCCGGTCGCCTGAGCCTGTAGTGCCGTTTGATCGCAAACTTCTTGGGTCCGACGCCCTGGGTTCGACGTGGCGAGCGACGTAGATTCGCGGCGATCGCCTCTTCATGCGCTCAGGGCAAGCGTTCCAACCGCAACCGCTCGACCATCTCCGTCTCGAACTTCGCGCAGGCCGCGGGCTTGGCGTCGCAGCGCCGCGCGATCTTCAACACATAGTGTCCCTGCGCATCGCGCGACAGCCGCGAGCGCAGGATTGCCGGCGCGTAGGGCGACGGCGCCTCGTACACGTACCACTGGGTCTCCTCGGTGATGTTGCTGTAACGGGTCAGGCCGGGTGCGAGCGACCTTCGGCCGACCATGGCGTTGAGCGCGAGACGAAGGACCATCTGCTGGAAATCGCCGCCGTCCAGTGGGGTTTCGTCGGCGACGGTCGCTTCGGGTTCGCGCAGGCGCAGCGGCTGCGTCAGACGTCCATCGACCATGACCGGTTTGTGTTCCAGCGGCCGCGGCGGCGGATAACGTGCGGGTTCGGGCGCGGGTTCGAGCGCCGGCTCCTGCGCCGTCGCCGCGGGCGGTTGCGCTGGGGCGGGCAGGGGCGTGAACAGGATCAGCAGTGCGCTAGCCAATCCCGAAGCGAGTTTCGACATTGCATCACCTGATGGAACTGCGTTTGCGAGCGCTTACCGAACAGCCGACACGATCCGGCTGGCACCATCCAACCAACACGATCCGGAAGCGGCTCCCTTCAGAGCTGACCCGCCTCGGGTTCGCCATCGCAATGCACGAACGTCACCGGCACCGCATGCGCGCCCAACACCGCTGCGATCTGCTTGAGCCGCGCTTCGAAATGCTGATAGCGGCGGTTGAGCTTTTCGCGGCATTCTTCGGTGCCGCACGGGGCTTCGGGCGCGTAGCGTGCATGCCAGGCGGCCGGGGAGAACAGGGCGATGCGGGCTTCGCCGTCGGCGTAGTGCACCAGCGGCTCGGGCGGCGCGTCGAGCCATTCTTCGCCTTCGGGCTGCAGCAGCGCGGTTTCCAGCAACGGCCATAGCGGGCCCAGGCCGGCGTGGTCGTATTGCATGGCCATCATCGCGGCCAGGTCGTGCACGGTCAGGTAGCGCGCGTGTTCTATCTGCAGGCCGAATGCCTCCTGCGCGGCCAAGGCGGTGTCGGCGCCGGCCATGCCGCGTTCGAGCAGGCCGGTTTCGAGAATCTCGCCGACCCGGGCGACCAGTTCGGGATCGCCGCTGAGCGCGAACGGCACCAGTCGCAGCGGGCCGCCGGCGTAATCGGGCGAGGGGCTGAGCGCGCCGGGCAACTGGGCGTCGTGGGCGCCGAAGGCGATGACCCGGCCGGCCTGTTCGGCGCCGCGTTCGCGCGGCGCGCGCGCGGCCAGATCGTCGAGCTCGCGGTGCAGCGGCCAGCCCGGGCGCAGCAATTCGACCGGGTCGTAGTGCGCGCCGACGGTGATCAGGTCCAGCGCGGCCGCGTCCTTGGCGAAGCCGGCCAGATCGCGGGCGATCTTCTCCGACAGGGCGCCTGCGTCCTGGCGGGGCAGGGCGCTGCGGACCACCGCGGCGTCGCCCTTGAGCTCCAGGGCGAGGGCGCCGAGGACGTGCAGGGGCGCGGTCGGACCGCTGGTGGAGGGGCTGGCTGAGGTCATGGTCACCAAGGATACGCTGGCGTTTGGTAGAGCGCGTGTGCGGCGCTACACTGAGCCCCATTATGCCCGCTCCGCGATGACGGGCCCTGCGCGTGAACCCTTGAGAGGTGTTGCCGATGCGTCAAATCCGTCCCGTCGCCGTGCTCGGTGGCGTGCGTATTCCCTTCTGCCGCCAGAACACCGCCTATGCGGATGTCGGCAACCTGGGCATGTCGGTGCGGACGCTGGGAGCGCTGGTCGAGAAGTTCGGCCTGCACGGCCAGCAGCTCGGCGAAGTGGCGATGGGCGCGGTGATCAAGCACAGCAGCGACTGGAACCTGGGCCGCGAAGCCGCGCTGTCCTCGGGGCTGTCGCCGCTGACTCCGGGCATCACCTTGCAGCGCGCCTGCGGCACTTCGCTGGATTCGATCATCACCATCGCCAACAAGATCGCGGTCGGGCAGATCGACGCCGGCATCGGCGGCGGCTCGGACACCACCTCCGACGTGCCGATCGTCTACGGCCGCAGCTTGCGCCGACGTTTGTTGCAGGCCGCGCGCGCGCGCAGCACCAAGGAAAAAATCGCCGCGTTCAAGGGCTTCCACCTGCGCGAGCTCAAGCCCGAGTTCCCCGGCGTGGCCGAGCCGCGCACCGGCAAGAGCATGGGCGATCACTGCGAGGACATGGCCAAGCAGTGGAACATCTCGCGCGATTCGCAGGACGAGTGGGCGCTGTCTTCGCATCAGAAGCTGGCCGCGGCGTACGAGCGCGGGTTCTTCGACGACTTGGTGGTGAGCTTCCGCGGCGTCGCGCGCGACAACATCCTGCGCGCCGACAGCACCTTGGAAAAACTGGCCACGCTCAAGCCGGCGTTCGACAAGACCTCCGGCCGCGGCACCCTCACCGCGGCCAACTCCACGCCTCTGACCGATGGCGCGGCGGCGTGTCTGCTGGCGTCCGAGGAATGGGCACAGGCGCATAACCTGGAAGTGCTGTGCTATTTGCGCGATGCGCAGGTCGCGGCGGTCGACTTCGTCCACGGCGAGGGCCTGCTGATGGCGCCGACCGTGGCGGTGCCGGAGATGCTCAAGCGCAACGGACTGACCCTGCAGGATTTCGACCTCTACGAAATCCACGAGGCCTTCGCCGCGCAGGTGCTGTGCACGCTGCGCGCGTGGGAAAGCGAGGATTACTGCAAGAACCGCCTGGGCCTGGACACGGCGCTGGGCCGGATCGATCCGGCCAAGATCAATCCCAACGGTTCCTCGCTGGCGGCCGGCCATCCGTTCGCGGCGACCGGCGCGCGCGTCGTCGCCACCGCGGCCAAGGAACTCAAACAGCGCGGCGGCGGCCGCTGCCTGATCTCGATCTGCACCGCCGGTGGCATGGGCGTAGTGGCGATTCTGGAGCGTTGAGTTTTCCTTGAGTCTTCCTTCTCCCGCTTGCGGGAGAGGGAGTAAAGCGCCACTGCGAGCATGACCGGCTCAGCCCTGCGCAGGCCTGCCACGACTCTGCCCCGCAACGTACTGCGGTGGCCAGCCCGCCGGGATCGTGTTCTTTTCCTTCATCTGTATCGCCAGTTCGGCTTCCAACACCCATTGCTGCTCGGCGTAAGCGGGATTGCCGGCCAAGTTGGTGTCTTGCTGCGGATCGGCGGACAAGTCGTACATCTCCCAGTCGCCGCCCTGGCCCTGCGAACCCTCGGTCGGCACGTAGACCGCATACAACCATTGCGAAGAACGCACCGCGCGGATCACGCTCGGACCGCCTTGGCTCATGTCGTCGTAGGTGTAGTGCACGTAGTCCTGCACGCTGTCGCTGCCGCCGTCCAATACGCTGCTCAGATCGGCACCGGCCAGGCCGGAGAACTGCGCGCTCACCCCCAGCAGATTCGCCAAGGTCGGCAGCAGATCGACCGAACTGGCGAGCGCCTGAGTCGCGGCGCCCTGCGGCCAGACCAGCGGGTTGGAGAACACCAACGGCACGTGGATGGCTTCATCGTAGGCGTTGACGAATTTCTCCACCAACCCATGCGACAGCCCCAGCTCGCCGTGATCGGCGAAACGCACGATCAAAGTCTGGTTGAGCGCGTCGGTGCTCATCGCATCGAGAATCTGCTTGATCTGCGAATCCACGTACTCGACCAGATACGCGTAGAAATCGACGAAGTCCTGTTCGCTGGCGCCGTTGCCGTCGCTCATCTGGACGAAGGTATAGCTCGACTGCGCGCGCGGTTTGCTCGACAGGTCTTCATCGACGTTGGCCGGAAGCGGCGCGCCGGTCGCGGTGTAGTCGTTGGCGTCGTAATAATTCGCGGCCTGGTTCATGTAGCCCAGATGCACGTCGTGCGGATTGACCAGCGACACCACCAGGCAATACGGCGAGGCCGGCGGATCGGCCAGGAACGCCAAGGCGTCGCTGAGGTAACGCTGATCGTTCTGATTCGGCGTACCCGGCGCGCCGTCGATGGTGCCGCCGCCGAGGTAGGTGGTGCCCAGAGTGATGCCGGCGTCGTTCGGATCCCAGGTCTGGAATCCCCACGGTGCCAGATCGCCGCTGGAACTGCCCGGCTCTTCGCCGCCGAGCAGATGCCATTTGCCGATCCAGTAGCAGTCGTAGCCGGCCGCGCTGAGCACCGTGGCCAGATTCGGAAAGGCCGAGGGCGGCGGCAGCGGCGGTCCGCCGGTGCTCAGGCAACCGGTCATCTGCGGATACTGGCTGGTCAAGAACGTCGCCCGGCTCGGCGAGCACATGCATGCGCCGGTGAAGGCGTTGGCGAAGCTCAGCCCGTTGCCGGTCAGTTGCTGCATGGCAGGCATCTTCGCCGCCAGCGTGGGCTGATACGACGCCGGCCATTGCGCCAGGCTGCGCTCCTGGTCGGTGATGATGAACAGTACATTGGGCTGCTTGCCCTCGGCGAACAGATCGCTCAGAACCATGGCGGCGCTCCTTTGGGAATGCAGGTTCAAACGCGAACTGCGCCGATGAGGGGACTGCGGTCGTCTCCTTTCGCCGTCCGGCTTGAGGCAAGATGTGCGCTCCGTCACGACAAGGAACTGTCATGCGCTCCGCGACCCGCTACGCCCTCGTTTTCGTCCTGAGCCTGTCGCCGCTGGCGACGTCGGCGATGACCTTCATGGACATCCAGGTGACCTGCCCGATCGACGGCAAGCCGTTCCCCTCGCGGGTGATGGGTTCGGGCACCTCCTTCGGCATGTACTTCGATACCCAGCGCTTCGGCCCGATCGCCTCGCCGGCGCCGCTGCCGACCTGTCCGGGCAACGGCTTCATCGTCGCCGACGACAGCCGCCGTTACAGCGAGGCCGAACTGACCCGCCTGCGCGGCTTCGTCGAATCGGCCGAGTACCGCGCCTGGATCGCCAACGACACGCCGTATTACCGGCTGGCCAAGCAGATGGCGTTCATGGGCGAATCGGAGGACGCGATCGCCAACGTGCTGCTCAGTGCGACCTGGGAGGCCGGCCAACGTTATCCGCGTTACGCCGCCGAGGCCTTGCAGGTCTGGCAACGCCGCGCGCTGCGCGAGGCCGGCAGCGACCGCGCCCATCACTCGCGCATGCTGGTCGGCGAACTGCAGCGGCGGCTCGGCCGTTTCGAGGAGGCACGGGCCACCTTCGAGGCACTGCACGCCGATCGCGGGTTTCCCGGCAAGCAGGACGACGCCGAAACCGCGGCGTACATGCGCAAGGTGGTCCAGGCGCAGTTGCAACTGATCCGCTCGCGCAGCGTGGCGCATGCGCGGCTGGACGAGGATGGCGAGATCGTGGATTTCTGAGGCGCGCGCGATCGGCGAGGTTCGCGTTCGGTCGGCCGAACGCGCCGGGCCTTCGAGCCCGACGCCCCGGTTCGCCGCTGCAGCCGCTCAGACCATCGCGCGCGCCGCGGTGCGTTGCGGCTCCTGCGCCGGTTCGGCCGGCGCCGCCGCGCGGTTGTCGGCGGCGACCTGCAACGAGCGCTCCACCGGCGTGTCCAGCGCCTCGCGCAGGCCGACATGCGCGCGCCGGCTGGCCGGATCGATCGGATCGCCCTGGACGATGAAGGCGTTCTGGCCGCCGACCAATACCGCATCGACGCTGGCGAAACGCTGATCGCTGGCGAGCTGGAACAAGCGCGCGCCCAATCGGTCGCCGTCTTGGCCTCCCGGCCCGAACGTGCCGCCCAACTGATGCGCGCCGTCGCGGCACTGGCAGTACAGGGCATGTCGGGCATGACCGGTCTGACGCGGATCGGACGGCAAGGCCTCGGCACTGGCCAGACGCGTGTCGGGCGTGCCCGGCGCCGGGCCGTTGTCGGCCACCACCCAGGGGCTGGCGACGATCGGGCGGTTGCGATTGGGATCGGCCGGATGGAAATCGTCGCGCAGGTCCTGGCGATGCAAGCGCACCCCGCGCGCATCGTTGAGTTCGGCCAGCAGGCGCGCATCGCGCACTTCGCTGATGTGGCTCATCTCGCCGCCGCTGCTGGTCTGGCTCCAGCGCCCGTCGCGGGTGTTGTAGTGATAGGTCAGCGGATGCCCGCCGATGGTGTCGGGATCGGTGTTGGGATGCGCGCCGGTCGCGGCCATGGTGCGCACCAGGCCCAGGCGCGCGGTGTACGCCGCCGCTTCGCCGGCGGGCATGTTGCGAGCGATGTCGCCGAGCGTGTAGTACATGCGCTCGCCGCCGCGGTAATCGTTATCGAGCATGTGCGTCCAGATACGCTCGACTTCGCCCTCGCCGCGGCCGTTGCGCGCGGCTTCCAACAGCACGCGCGGGGTCCAGGCGTTGGGGTCGATGCGGGCGTTGTGGAAGGCGTTGTCGTGCGCGGTCTGCACGTCGCGCGCGGGCAGGTTCAAGGCCCGCTCCGGGTTGTTGTCGGCGAACTGCGCCCGGCGCAGGGCCAAATCCTGGCGGATCAGGTCGGCGCCGAAATTCTCCCAGTCGCGCTCGCTCATGTTGCGACCGCCGTCGCGGGCGCGCATGTCTGCGTAAAGATTGGCGACCTGTCCGGGCGCGTTGTCGTTGCGCACCACGCCTAGGGCGAGCAGGCCATAGCCGTCGTTACCGGGCATCTGCGCGAGGTAGTTCCAATACAACTCGCGATTTCCGTTACGGGCGTAGTGCCCGAGGATCTGCAAGTCCTGTTGATTCAGTCCGCTCATGTTTCCTCCTTGAAAAAGGTGTGCGCCGTCATGCCGGGTCAACGCTGGGCGGCGTCGGCGACGTGGCCGCGATCGAAGATATCGCGAACGCGCTGTTCGATCCGCTGCCAGTCGCGCATGAAGATGCGCAGATAGCTCACGTTGATCTTGCTGCCGTAGCGCGGCAACAGGAAGGTGTGATCGCAGGACGGCAACCGCAGCGTATCGAGCAGCTTGAGTCGGCCGTCCACGATCTGCGCGCCCTCGGGCTCTTCGCGCGCGGTGCATTTGATGACTGTCGTCAGCGTACCATCGGCGGCGCGGCCGACGAACCAATCATTGTTGAACACTGAGTGGCGTTCGCTCGCGGCTTTAGCCTTGTCACCGTAGAGCTTGGCGTAATAGGCGTCGACCTTGGCGAAATCGGTGTAGTAGGGCGTCAGGCCGTGCACCGGCGCTCCCTTGATCCGCAAATCGGGATTCAATGTGGGGTTTTCGCGTAGCTCTTGTTCCGACTCGATGGTCGAGATCAGCGTGCGCTCCAGGCTGGTTTGCAACGCAACCCGATCGATGTAGTTGGGGCTGATATCGATATTGCGAACGAAGCGTTCCTCGCCGCCCTGGTAGTAGCGCACGCCCGGCGGCAGCGGCTCCAGCTCGGGCCATTGCAGGATCAGGCGCATCAAGCCTTGCGAATCCTGTCCGCGCTGGGTGTCGAAATAATTCGCGGGGATGCGGAAGCGGTGCGGTCCGAGATTCACCTCGACCGGTTGATCGCTGTACGGCGCGTCGGCGTCGTTCATCGGGCGGGATTCCTGGGAACTGCGGGAAGGCTCGGCACCGGAGGTGCATGCCGCCAGCGCCAGGCAGGCGAACGCCGCGATCAAGCGATACGGTGCGCGAGCCGTGGTCATGGGCATCCTCTGTTGATGCGGTTGGGGCGCGCAGGCAGTGCCGCGCATGACGCGTCGCAGTGTAGACGGCGGGGGCGGGAAGAAACATCCGGCACTGCATGTTGAGCGGCGTGTGTTCGCGACGACCTGGGTGGCGGGGCGCAAATGTTTTTGAGTCCATCGGATGTTGCCCGGCGACTTGATCGAAAAGCGTCGGGCCTGAAGGCCGTCCCACAAAAAGCGCGGCGGTGGAGTGCCGTGCTGGGCAAGACGCGATGGCTTTTGTGGGAGGGCCTTCAGGCACGACGCTCTGCGAAAAGCATCGCGGCCGAAGCCGAGCCAAGACACAGCGCAGCCTTCGGCACCGCCGAAGCAGCGATTGCCGTGAGAAACGCCGGATCGTCCGACCGTCTGCCGGTTCCGTGACCGGGATCGCATCGGTTCACCAAGTTGCACAAAGGCACGATTGTTGTGCATCCATTCGCGGTGGTACGGTCGACGCGCGGTTAAACCGTACGCAAACGTATCCATCGTGCGGAACAGTCCTTGGGAGGGGACGAACCCATGCGCAAGCTCAGTTCGTGGTTGCTGTCGTGTGTGTTGTTGTGGGCGCTCGCGGTGCCGGCCGTCGCCGGCGGATTCACCGGCAGTTACCAGCGCATTCCCGGCTGGGACGGCGCGCAGATGGGCGCCTTCGTGATGGTGCCCAAGGACCAGGGCCCGGGACCGTTCCCGCTGCTGGTGATGCCGGCCAGTTGGGGCGCGCCGAACCTGGAGTACGTCGGCCGCGGCGGCACGCTCGCGTCCAAGGGCTACATCGTCGTCAGCTATACCTCGCGCGGGTTCTGGGACTCGGCCGGGCAGATCGACGTCGCCGGGCCGGGCACGGTCGAGGACGTCAGCGCGGTGATCGACTGGGCGCTGGCGCATACCCCGGCCGATCCGAACAAGATCGGCGCCAGCGGCATTTCCTATGGCGCCGGCATCAGCCTGCTGGCGGCCGAGCGCGATCCGCGGATCAAATCGGTGGCCGCGTTGAGCGGATGGGCCGATCTGGAGGCCTCGTTGTACGCCAATCGCACCGTCAGCCAGCAAGGCGCGGCGCTGCTGGTGGTGGCCGGTGCATTGACCGGCCGACCGGGCCCGGAACTGGCGGCCGCCACCGCGCGCATCGCCTTCGGCGATTTCGACGGTGCGGTCAACGGCCTGCTGCCGATCGTGCCGCAACGCAGCCCCGTCACCGGCGTGGACGCCTTGAACCGCAACGGCACTTCGGTGTTGTTGGCCAATGCTTTCAACGACAGCCTGTTTCCGCCGGGACAGTACATCGATTTCTACAATCGCCTCAGTGGGCCCAAGCAATTGATCTTCAGCCACGGCGACCATGCCACGGTCGAAGCGCCCGGCGCGCTGGGCCTGCCCAACGAGGTCTACGACGCGGTCGGCCGCTGGTTCGATCACCACCTCAAGAACGCGGCCAACGGCGTCGAGCGCGAGCCGCCGGTGCGGTTGAAGTCGCAGGACGGCGATTGGCGCGGTTACGCCGATTGGAACGAAGTGCAGCGCGGCGCCACGGTGTTCGCGTTGAGCCGGCCGAGCGGGCTGATCGCGCCGACCGGCAACCTGCAAAGCGCGCCGAGCACCGGCTGGAACCACACCATCCTCACCGGCCTGCCGACCCTGGCCGATTCCGGCGTGGCCTTCATCAGCGGTTTTCTGCAGTCGGTGCAGGTCGCGCCGCAGGCGTCGATTCCGCTGGTCGCGCGCGCCGGCGCCGGCGTGTGGCAGACGCCGATCTCCTGGACCGGACGGCAACTGGGCGGCATGCCGCAATTGCGCGTCACGGTGACGCCGAGCCAGAGCGAAGTGACCTTGTTCGCTTATCTGTACAGCGTCGACCTGCTCGGCAACGGCTTGCTGTTGAGCCACAAGCCGTACTCGCTGCGCGGCGCGCGTCCCGGCGTCGCCCAGACCGTCGACCTGCGCCTGGAAGCGACCAGTTGGGACATCCCCGCCGGCCGCCGTCTGGTGCTGGTGGTCGACACCACCGATCCGCGCTACACCGGCGCGAGCCGCATCGGCGGCACGGTGAGCTTCAGCTCGCCGTCGGCCGATCCCTCGACCTTGACGGTGCCGCTGCATTGAACGCGGCTGCTGGATAAGCGCGCAAACGACGACGGTCCCTCTACGGGGCCGTCGTCGTTTAAGACGCGGCCGGACTGGACCTGGGCGGTCGGTGCATCCGCGGCCGCTCGATCGGCGCAGGAGGCGGTGTCCTGACAGCGGCCGTCATCGCGATAGTCGGATGTAACTCGCCCGAATTCGCCCGCTGCTGTTATGAGCGGACTGCCGATCCCAGATATTGGGGTCGCGCAACCATCGCTCCCTATTGCTGGATTCGGCGCCGTACCAAACTAATAGCCGCATGAACGGCCGTCACCGTTTCGGAAATCAGCGTTGCTTATGCCTATCAAATTGATAGGATCAAGTCTGGGGTAGGGATGGCCATCAGCCGCTTCAGGATCACGGCGAACACGTTGGAACCTCGGGTTCGCCAAGCCGCTAAAGATTCCTCGAACGTGGTGTTCGTACCTCCTCCTGAGAAGCGAAGCATGGCCGGAGCCATGCTCTTTCAACAGGCGATGTCCTGTTTGAGAGAAGGCAAGATCGCGGGAAGACCGATGTTCACGGAAGACGGCTTGTGGGAGTTCAGGATGAGACGGTATGCCGCAAGTCGATGGTTCTCTATCCAGGTCGCGGCATCGGTCGACGGTGCGCGTGTAGAAAAACTGTACGTAATCCTTTCGGAGGATTGAAATGTATCGCTATGCGGGCTGCGGCCTGCCCAACGTATTCCTGAAAAACGGCTACAAAGTGGTCAAGACTCCTTATGGAGAGGGCGTGACCATTCATGATCTGGATGGACTCCACCTCGCGCTTGGTTCGATCATCGTGAGCAGTCCGCATTCGTTGAGCGGCGCTGAATTCCGTTTCATCAGAGCCGAGCTGGAGCTGTCGCAGAAGATGCTGGCGGAACTGCTCGGCTGCAACGAGCAGGCGGTTGCCCGGTGGGAAAAGGGCCGTTCCAAGGTGGATGCGCCAGCTGAGAGGTTGCTGCGCTTGCTTTATAAGCAAGCCAAACTGGGTGAAAAGAAGTTGGCGGTTGCACTACAGTCGCTGCGAGTGCTCGAGTGCGCTCTGCCTGCGCCCAGGAAATTCGTCGCCAGCGAGAAAGGCGCCGGCTGGAGTGCAAAATCGGAAAGGATGCGCGCCTGATTTCGGCATTTCGATCGAGCCCCGTGGCGTCCCGGGGCTCTTTCATTTTGCGAACCGATCAGCCGCGCAACCGCGGCATCCCGAACTCGTCGCGTTCCTCGATCACCGCCTCGTCGAACAGCTTCTGGCGCAGATCGCGGCCCGGCAGTTCGGTGGCGGCCTCGCCGCGCGCGGCGCGCAGGGCGTTGAGGTAGCTCAAGCGGGCGCGGCTTTCGTCGCCGGCCTGGGCGAAGCCGTGGCCGAGTTCTTCCCAGGCCTCGCTGTTGGCGCCCTGGGCCAGGGCGCGGTGCAGATAGGCTTCGGCCTGCGGCCACTGACCTTGTGCGCGGGCGATGCGGGCCAGGCTCAGCAACAGCCCCGGACTGCCCGATTGGGTGGCGAGCCAACGTTCGGCTTGGGCGCGGCGCGCGTCGAGGCGTCCGATCGGCAAACGGCCGTACAGCGCGGCCAGCGATTCGTCCCAGCGCGCGTCCAGCGCCTGTTCCAGGCTCTTGGCGGCGGCTTCTTCCCAGCGCAGCGCGGCCGCGCGTTCGGCGTAGGCGGCGACCGCGGCCGGGTCGGTTTTCAGCGGTTTGGGCAGGGTTTCCCAATGGTCGGCCAGCACGTTGGCGTCGGCCGCCTCGCGCAGCGCCGCCTCGGCCCAGGTCGCTTCCTGCCGGCTCAGTCGTTCGGCCGGCCAGGCGCCTTGTTGGCGCAATGAACCCAGCAGCCCGTAGGCCTCGCCGGCGCGGCCGAGCGCGGCCAGCGCCTGCGCGCGCAGCGCCAGTCCGCGCGGCGGCAGCGGTTGCGCATTGGCGGCGTCGAGCGCGGCCAAAGCATCGGCCGGGCGGTCCTCGGCCAGGGCCAGGTCGGCCACGGCCAGCGCGCGCGCGATCGGGTGATCGGCGGCGAGGATGTCCAAGTGTTGGCCCAGCGCCGCCGTGTCGCCGCGCGCGGCGGCCGCGCGCGCGGCACCGACCCTGGCGATCGCGGCCACGTCGCGATTGCGCGCGGCCAGCGCCAGCGACTTCTCCGCGCGCGCCCAATGGCCCTGATGCAACGCGTCCAGACCGTCGATCAAACGCGCGCGCGCCTGCTTCTTGCGGTGCCGGCGCATCGTCACGAACGGAAGGCTCAGCACCTTCCACACCAGCCACAGGCCGAACAGCGTGCCGATCAGCATCAGCAGCGCCTTGGGCACGTTGGTTATGTGGTTGAGGCCGCCGTAGGTAATCACGATCCTGCCCGGATCCTGCACCAACAGTTGCGCGACCAGCGCACCGACCAGCGCGAGCACGATCCAGAACAGCAGATTGCGGAACAGATTCATCGCGGCACCTCCTTAGGCCCGATCAGCGCGCATGCGGATGGCCCGATCGACAGCTCGTTCAATGGGCCGTGCGCAGCTGACGCAGCTGCTGCAGTGTGGTGCCGAGGGTCGGAACCGAGAGTGAAAGCGGCAACGCGGCCATCTCGCGCAACGCCGCGAGCTGACGGTCCTGCGCAGGCGAGGGCGCCGACAAGCGCAGCACCCAGCGTTCGGCGCGCTTGAGCGCGATCCGGTAGCCCTGGACGTCGCGGCGTTCGGCGGCGGCGCGCGCCAGCGAGATTTCCAGTTGCAGCCCGGCCAGCGCGGCGGCGCGATCGCTGGGGTGCGCGGCGACGGTGCGATCGACCGGCTGGGTTTCGATCAGGGTGCCGAACGCGCGCTGCCACCACGGCGCCGGCGCCGGCGCGGCGTGTGTGGCGGCTTCTTCCGGCAGGCTCAGCGACTGCGCCAGTGCGTCGAGCTTGGCCATCGCCTGCATCCGCGGTTCGATGCCCAGTTCCTTGAGCGCGGCGGTTTCCTGCAGCAGGGTCTGGCGCAGGCTCAGATAGGCCGGATCGTCGACGCCGTCGAGCACGCCGCCGGCCAGCGCGTAGGCGCGGCGCGCGCCTTCCAGGTCGCCGGCGATCAGCAGGCGCTGTTGGCCCAGGCTCAGCAGCAATTCGGTTTCGTCCAGGCGCATGGCCTGAGCGCCATGGCGGTCGGGGTCGGCGAGCTTGGACACGCTGTCCTCGATCAGCGCCGCGCGCTGGCCGATGCCGTGCAGTTCGTCGCGCAGTATGCGATTGGTGCTGTCGGCCTGGACGATGCGGCGGTTCTGCGCTTCCTGGGTGGTGCGCAGGGTGTCCAGGCGCTGATCCAGCGCCTCCAGGCGCTGATCGGCATCGGCCGCGGCCTCGCGTTCCAGGGTCTGGCGCTGCTGCCACTGGCGCCAGCCGAACCAACCGCCGCCGGCAGCGATCAGCAGCACGATCAGCAGCCACAGCCAAGCGTTGGAGCCGCGGCGCGGGGCGGGGGAGGCGGGCGGGGAAGTGGGCACGGATTCGACAGGCACGGATGGGTAAGGCTCGCTCATGACCCGGTCATGCTACCGGATGCAGGCATCAAGACTGTCTTGACACGGTCCGGTTTCGCGCGTGCAGGCGCTCGCGGTGCGGCCACCGATCCGGCCCCTGAGTCCGTCCCCGGGCGGGCGTCGCGGGCGGTTCGCAGCCGTCCACCCGACGCGGCCCGGACCGCCCGATCGGATTCAGTCGCTGCCGCGCATGCCCAGGCGCTCGCCGTAACCGGCCAGCAACTGCGCCGCGCCGGGACCGTCGGCGAGGCCGACATCGGCGAAACCGAACGTTCGCGCCAGTGCCGCCAGGCGCGGGCTGGCCGCGCTGACGCGCACGCCGCGCAAGCGCTCGATGGCCTGCGGCGGCAACTGCGCGAATACGCGTTGCAACGCCTCGCCGCTGGACAGCGCGAGCACCGCGGGCGCATCGAGCGCGACCAGTCGCGCGACTTCGGTGCGCGACAGCGTCGCCGGTTCGCGCGCATAGATGTCCGCGCGCAGCACTCGCGCGCCGCGTGCCTGCAAGGCCGGCGCGAGCACGCCGCGTCCTCCCGGCGCGGTCAACAGACCGATCGTCGCGCCGTCGATGTGTTGCAGTTGCGGCAACGCGAGCAGACCTTCGCTGTCCATGCGTTCGGGCCAGAGCGCATCGGCGATACCGAATTCGCGCAACGCCGCCGCAGTGGCGGCGCCGACCGCAAGCCAGCGCTGCCCCGGCGCGGGCAATGCCGGCAGCGCATTCGCCTGGCGGCGATCGTGCGCGTACAGATCGCGCAACGCACGCACCGCATTGGGGCTGGTCACCAACATCTGCCGTGCGTTCAAGGCATCGGCCAGCGCGGCGCGCGCGAGCGACGTGTTCTCGGTGCGGATCGACCACGGCGACAGCTCAATCAATGCGCCGCCGTATTGCGAAACGATATCGCGCAAGTCTTCGTGCTCGTCGCTAGGTCGCAACGAGATCACGTACCATCGCGGCGGTCGCAGCGGCTCGCGGCTCATGCGATCAGCTTCGCACAGCCCGCGCATTCGCGGCAGTCGCGCATCGTCGCGCCGCCGCCCGCTCCCTTTCCCCCACGCAATCGCAGCCTTCGATCGATGAGCACAGACGCCGCCCTGCAACGCCTTCATCAACACTACCAATCCATGCCGCCGGTCGCGGCGATGCAAGTCAGCATCGCCGGCTACGACGGCCAGCGCCTGCAACTGCATGCGCCGCTGTCGTACCACCTCAACGACAAGGGCTGCGCGTTCGGCGGCAGCCTGGCCTCGATGATGACCCTCGCGTCCTGGGGCGTGGTCTCGCTGGGCATCGAAAACGCCGGCATGCACGCCGATGTGTACGTCGCCGACAGCCAGACCCGTTACCTGGCTCCGCTGTTCGCCGACCTGGACGTGCATGCCCAGCTCGCGCCGGACGCCGATTGGCGCAGCTTTCTCAACACCTTGCGCGATCGCGGCCGCGCCCGCACTTCGCTGGTCGCGCGCGCGTTGCTGCCCGAGGGCGGAGTGGCGACCGAGTTCACGGCCCGCTACGTGGCCATCGCTAAGCCCTGACGCGGCGGGTACGATGCACGCCGAACGTCCCCCTCCGTCGGAGTCCGCGATGCGCCTGCTGAAGTTCGTGCTGCTGTCCTGCCTGTTCGCGCTCGCCCTGACCGGCTGCCAGACCACCGGCACCCAGAACAACAAGATCACCGAGCAGCAGTACGCCTATTCGGCGGCGATCCGCTGGGGGGATTTCGAGGGCGCGGCCAACCTGATCAAGCCCGAGCTGCGTGCCAAGCTGGCGCCCACGCCGATGCAGTTGGAGCGCTACAAGCAGATCCAGGTCTCCGGCTATAACGACGTCGGCACCGAAATGGACAAGGAAAAGGGCACGGCGGTGCGCATGGTCAATATCGGCGTGATCAACCGCCACACCCTGGCCGAGCGCAACGTGCGCTATATCGAGGCCTGGGAATGGGATCCGGAAGTGAAGACCTGGTGGCTGATCAGCGGCCTGCCGGATTTCTGGGAAGGCCAGTAAGCCCACGAGGCATAAGCCTTTGATGTTCCTTCTCCCGCGTGCGGGAGAAGGTGCCCGACAGCGCCTACCCCCGTGAAAGCGGCGGATGTGGGCGCGCGGGTCTCCCGAGCCCTCACCCGACCCCACCCCGGCCCGAGAACGCACAGCGTTCGGGCGTTCGGCGCCGCACGAGCCATTGGCTCGCGAGAGCGGCCTCTCGCCCCGCAAGCGGGAAAGGGGTTCAAACGCGGCAAACGGGGAATATCTCCGCCAGGCCGCGCCGCCCCAGATCCGCTTCTTTTGCGCCGCAGCGCGCCCTGGGCGACAATCGCCGCCCCGCGTGGGCCGTGCCGGCCCCGCCCCGATTCGCCCTGTGCGTGAGTCCCGATCCCGTGAGCTTTGAAGAATTGCTGGCATTCGCCGGCCGCCACTTGTACCTGTCGCTGGGCTTCGCCGGCCTGACCGTCGCACTGATCTACACCGAAGTCGCGCGCCTGTTTCGCGGCTACAAGGCCCTGCGTCCGGCCGAACTGACCGCGCTGATCAACCGCGACAACGCCCTGGTGATCGACCTGTCGGCCAGCGGCGAGTTCGAAAAGGGCCATATCGCCGGCAGCCGTTCGGTCCAGCTCAGCCAGTTCGATCCGGAAAGCAAGCTGCTGGCCAATGCCAAGCAGTTGCCGGTGGTGGTGGTGTGCCGCAATGGCCAGGCTTCGGCCGACGCGGCCAAGCGGCTCAAGAAGGCCGGCTTCGAACAGGTCTACTGGCTCGACGGCGGCATCCAGGCCTGGCAGCAGGCCGAGCTGCCGCTGGTCAAGGGCCGCAACTGAGTCCGGATTGTCGCCTCGCCGCCATCGACCGCGCTTAGGGTGGTCGCGCAAGGCCCGCCCGCGACGGCCGAATCTCGCCTCCTGCATCCGGCGGCCGCGAAACTGACTCGGCGCCGCGGCGGCTCGCACCGTCTCGGCCGCGTCGTCCGGTTTTGTGCAGTGGTTCCGTCCGGGTCTTGATTGGTACCCGGCCCGCCTCAATCCAAACGGCTCCATCGTCGATCCATGCCGCAAGCGCCGCTCACCGGGCCGTTTGGTCCCGGTCCGCGCGAGCGGGCATAATCGGCTTCTTTTCCGAAATTCATTCTGCTGGGGGAGTTACCCGATGTCCGAAGAAAACCTCAACGGCGCCACCGCGCCGGCCGATGCCGCAACCGGCCCCGCGTTCACCGTCGAAAAGATTTACGTCAAGGACGTCTCCTTCGAGGTACCCAACGCTCCGGCGGTGTTCGCCGAAGCCGCCCAGCCGCAGTTGCAGCTGAACCTGTCGCAGAACGTGCAGCGCGTGGGCGAGAACGCCTTCGAAGTCGTGCTCGGCGTGACCCTGACCTGCACCGCCAACGACAAGCCGATGTACTTGGCCGAAGTGAAGCAGGCCGGTGTGTTCGGTCTGATCGGCTTCGATGCCCAGACCCTGGACGCGATGCTCGGCACCCACTGCCCGAACGTGCTGTATCCCTATGCCCGTCAGCTCGTCAGCGATCTGATCCAGGCCGGCGGCTTCCCGCCGTTCTTCCTGCAGCCGATCAACTTCGACGCGCTGTACGCCGAAGGCCTGCGCCAGCGTGGTCAGGGCGAAAGCCTGGCCGACGCGGAAACCGTCGGCAACGCCTGAGCCTGAACCCACAGGCCCGGCCGCGCGCATGAGTTCGCAGATCGCCACCCCGCCCAAGCCGCGCATCGCGGTCTTGGGCGCCGGTTCCTGGGGCACCGCGCTGGCGGCGCTGATCGCCCGGCACGGTCATCCGACCGTGCTGTGGGGCCGCGACGCCGACGGCGCCGCGGCCATCGACACCCGACACGAAAACCCGCGCTATCTGCCGGGCATCGCCTTGCCCGAATCGTTGCGCGCGACCACCGATCTGGCCGTCGCGTTGAAGGACGCCGATCTGGTGCTGGTGGTGGTGCCCTCGCACGCCTTCGCCGAAACCCTGCGCATGCTTGCGCCGTACCGGCCCGCGCACGCAGGCGTAGCCTGGGCGACCAAGGGCTTCGAACCCGGCAGCGGCCGCTTCCTGCATGAGGTCGCCGAGGAAGTGCTCGGCGCCGACGTGCCGTTGGCGGTGGTGACCGGACCGTCGTTCGCGAAGGAAGTCGCGCAAGGTCTGCCGACCGCGTTGACCGTGCATTCCGACGACGCCGATTTCGCCCAGGCCGTGGCCGATGCGCTGCACGGTCCGGCGTTCCGCGCCTACACCGGCGACGACATGCTCGGCGCCGAACTCGGCGGGGCGATGAAGAACGTGCTTGCGGTCGCCACCGGCGTCGCCGATGGCATGCAGCTCGGCCTCAACGCGCGCGCCGGTCTGATCACCCGCGGCCTCAACGAAATGCTGCGCCTCAATCAAGCCATCGGCGGTCAGCCGGAAACCTTGATGGGCCTGGCCGGGCTCGGCGATCTGGTGCTGACCTGCACCGGCGATCTGTCGCGCAATCGCCGCCTGGGCCTCGCGCTCGGCCGCGGTCAGTCGATCGAAGACGCGGTGCGCGAAATCGGCCAGGTGGTCGAATCGGTGCAGACCGCCGATGAAGTCATGCGCCAAGCCGAGCGCCACGGCATCGAGCTGCCGATCTCCAGCGCGGTGCGCGCCGTGCTGCACGGACAGATCACCCCGTCCGACGGCTTGCGCAAGCTGCTCTCGCGCGAACAAAAGCCCGAGTATCCGAACGACCTGTTCGGTTGAGCCGCTGGGCGGCCACGTTCGCTGCGGCCCTGGCGTCGCGAAGCCCGCGCTGAGGCATAGAGGCTGAGCGCGCGTGCCCGATTCGATGGTTCTGGACCGTTGACAGGTTCTGCGCGTTTTTTTCGTTCAAGCTATGCACAGCCCTCGCGTCGGACGCGGGGCGCCGTGCCGGCGTGGCGCGCTCAGCGTCGCCGCGCACGGTCGTACCGCCGCATCGATGGAGCGTCTTATGTGGAAGAGATCGACGGCTCTGCTCGCGTTGTTTCCTTTCGTCGCCGCATGCACAGGAGTGAATATGAAGCCCCGTTATTCCAAGTCGGTGGTCGAGCCGGTCGTCGTGCAGAAGCTGCAGGACGATGAGCTGAGCATCCGCTACAGCGTGTTCCCGGAGAGTTCCTACTACTCCGGCGGCGTCAACTACGAGAAGGCCGGCGACACGCTGAAAGTCGTCATCGACCGCTGCGGCATCAGCGAAAAATGCGCGCCGATGGCCAAGACCGTGATTCCGCTCGACGACAAATGGCAGGCCGAAGTGCGCGTGCCCTATCACGGCGAGAAAGTCCTGCTGATCCACGCCGACGTAGAAGAACAGATTTATCCCTGAACGCGCTGACCCGATCGATGGAGCGAACGAGCAATGGCCGATCCCGCTAAGACAGTTCTGGGCATACACACCAACGCCGGTCCCGGACCGAACGGAGAGCCGGCCGGGCTCACCGACGGTCACGCCTGGATTTCGGTCACCCGCAACGGGCACACCGAGGTCTACGGTCTGTGGCCCAACGATCACCCGCGCTTCGCGGCCGAAAATCCGCATCCGGAAAGCAACATCCGCCAGGGCATCGAGGTCGGGCGCGGCTTCGAGCCCACCGCGAGCCGCTATATCGAGCTCACGCCCGAGCAGGAAAAGAAACTCGACGCGGCGCTGAAGGAAAAAGTCACCTGGGGCTATACCAACACCTGCGCGTCCTGGGCCAGCGACGTGACCGAGAAGACCACCGGCCAGCGCATCAGCGCCAGCGAACTGCTCGGCATCACCGACACTCCGCGCCAGTTGTACGAGAGCATCAACGAGTTGGAAAAGAAGCAGCCGACCGCGCCGGACAAAGGCGCGCCGCCGCTCAAGCCGGGCGAGCAGGGTTCCAGTTCGCTGTCGGCCGCCGATCCGGGCGGTCCGTTGAAAAATCCGCAGGACAACGCGCTGTACCAGGCGATCCGCGCCAAGGCGCCGGCCGAGGTGCCCAACGAAGCGGTCGTCTATGCGGTGCTCAAGGCCCACCAGGACGCCGCCATCACCAAGCCCAGCGAGATCGGCGAGGTCGCGGTGCGCGACGGCAAACTGTTCGTCGCCGGCCAGACCCCGGGTTTCGTCGCCGCGGTGGACATGAAGCAGCTGATCCCGGCGGCGGCCGAAGTCGACACCCAGTTGGCCGCGCATCGCCAGGGGCAAACGCCGCAACCGGCGCTGGCGCAGGAGCCACAGCAGCAACAGACCTCCCAGCCCGCGTTCTCCAGAGGCTGAAGCGCGCCGCTGGCGCAAACAAGCACGCACGCAAGCGACAAGCCCGGCCGACGCCAGGCTTGTTCGTTTATGCAGGGGCGAAGCGCGAATCGCACGCAGGCTGCGCAGGCGCGCGAGGCTGATGCCGCATCGTGTCCGCGCCGATCGAAATGCCGATGTCCCCCGTAGGCCGCAAAAAAAAGAGCCCGACGTTTCGGCGGGGCTCGATCGCGACGTTTCGGGGGAGAGAGAGAATCGATCGCGAGTGTTGCGGAGTGCTGTCGGTAGCGCTTTCGATTAGAAGCTGAAGCGCGGTCCGATGAAGAACTCCTTCTCGCCGCCGTCGATGAACTTGGCGTCGGCGGTGATGCCCCAGCTCTGGTTGAACTTGACCTGGGTACCGATGCGGCCGTAGGCCTTGCCGTCGTAGTGCTGGTCGTAATCCTGGTAACCGGCGAAGGCATAACCTTCCCAGTTCGGAGCGAGCGAACCGCGCACGCCGACTTCGACGTTGCCGCCCTTGAGCTTATCGCTGCCGAACAGGCTGTTGTCGAACTTGCGCTGCTCATAGGCGATGCGGGTCACCAGGTCCACGCGCTTGCTCAGCTCGTGGTTGTAGCCGACGCCGACGTTCCAGGTGTCCAGATCGGTGCTGGGTACGCGGAAGCCGCCGAAGTTCCGCGAATCGGTTTCCTGTTTGCTGTAACCAGCGAAGGCATGGAAGTTCGGCAGGAACGCGTAGGAACCTGCGATCGCCCAGCCGTCGGCGTCGCCCGAGCTGTACTTGCCGTCGGTCTTGGCGTAACCGGCTTCGACGTAGTTGTAGGAAATGCCTTCGGCGGCCGAAGCGGACAACGGCAGCGCGGCGGCGAGGGTCAGGGCAAGCAATGCACGCTTCATAAAGGTCTAGCCTCTTATTGGTTTTATTCCGGATCCACGCGCCTCGGGGTTAAGGCGTTCATGTGGATAGGTGAGCGCAGTATCGTGACTGCGCTTCAATCGAAGCTGAATTTATCGGGGTTTTTTACAGGAACTAAACGTTCTGTTTACGGTACTTGGATGTTTTCCTAGGCCAGAAGTCACGAGATTCCCAGTGTTTTTCGCAAGACGCGCGCGTCAGTCTTGCTCGTTGCTGAACATTCGAGCCGGCACGATCGGCAAGATCGCGTCGAACACCGCGGAGCAGCGCAAGCAGCGGATAGTTGTCACTACCGCGCGCGGCGATGATGTCGTTGACTTCTTCGCGAGCGACTGTATGAACGCAAACGCAACGGCTCCGACGCGCGCGAATCGATGCATGGACGATCCGTTCGGATCGACGATCGAACGTATCGAAAACCACGATTGGCGAGAGCTCGCCGCGCAACTGGATCTGTGCGGGCGCGCCGTGTTGCCGGCCTTGCTCGCGCCCGCGCAATGCCAAGCCATCGCCGCGGCCTACGACGACGACGCGCTGTATCGCAACCGGGTGGTGATGGCGCGCCATGGGTTCGGCCGCGGCGAGTACCGCTATTTCCGCTATCCCTTGCCCGATGCGGTGCAAGGACTGCGCGAAGCCTTGTATCCGCGCTTGGCGCCGATCGCATCGGCTTGGAATCGGTCGATGGGCGTGGTGGTGGACTATCCCGCCGGCCTGGACGAGTTTCTCGCCCGCTGCCATGGCGCCGGCCAGACCCGGCCGACGCCGTTGCTGCTGCGTTATGCGCAAGGCGACTACAACTGCCTGCATCAGGATCTGTACGGCGAGCACGTATTTCCGCTGCAGGTCGCGATCTTGCTGTCGCAGCCTGGACGCGATTTCGCCGGCGGTGAGTTCGTGCTGACCGAACAACGACTGCGCATGCAGTCGCGGGTCGACGTGGTGCCGTTGAACCAAGGCGACGCGGTGGTGTTTGCGGTCAATCAGCGGCCCGTGCGCGGCGCGCGCGGTCACTACCGGGTGACGATGCGCCACGGCGTGAGCCGATTGCTCGACGGGCAGCGGCATACGTTGGGCGTGATCTTCCACGACGCTGCGTGATCGCGAGCGCGGCATCAACGTCGAAGCCTCGGCATTGCGGACATCGCACTCGCGCGATCGCCGCGCCGCGCGGTTTGATTCACTTTCGAAGCAACCGTCGGTGACCGCCCCGGCGACGTGCCGGCGTTGGCTATGAAGTCGCGGCCCGACTCGATGGAGTGCGAGTGCGCCGCGAACACCGCGACGGTCCGCGTCCGCGGCGCGCGTCATCGCGCGCCGCGAGTGCGCCGCCGCGGCTCATGGACGCAACGCTTACACGGAGCACGCACATGCCTTTGCAGGATCAGGCTTATATCCGCCGCGAACTGGATTTCCCCGGCGCGGTGACCCAGGGCGCCAGCGGCGCGGCGGTCAAACGGATCCAGGAGTGGCTCGGCTATCACGGCAACGGCACGCCGATCGACAGCAAGTTCGGCCCGGCCAGCAATCGCGCGCTGGAGGCCTTCGCCCGGCGCAAACAGATCGCCTATGCCGGCGCGTTGACGCCGGCGGTGTGGGCGGCGCTGACCGAACCCTTGGCGCGGGTGGTGGGTTTGCACGCCATCGCGCCGAACAAAGCCTATCCAGCCCTGGTGCGCTGGTTCGCCGAACAGCATCTGGCCGCGCATCCGGTCGAGTTGGGCGGCGCCAATCGGGGGCCGTGGGTGCGCGCGTACATGAAGGGCAGCGACGGCGACGCCATGCTGTGGTGCGCGGGCTTCGTCAGTTTCGTGATGCAGCAGGCGGCCGAGAAGGCCGGGCGCAGCGCGCCGATCGCCGGCAGCTTCGGTTGCGACGAACTGGCGCGTCAGGCCAAGGCAGCCGGACGTTTCGTGCCGGGCAAATCGGTGACCGGCGGCGACCCGGGATTCGCGACGCTCGGCGCCTGCGGAATCTTCCTGGTGCGCAAGACCGCGAGCGACTGGATCCATACCGGTTTCGCCTTCGAAGGCGACGGCGAGAGTTTTCTCAGCATCGAAGGCAACACCGATCACAAGGGTTCGGCCAACGGCTTCGAGGTCGCGCGGCGTTCCCGGCGCAGCGGTGCCAACGATTTCATCCGGCTCGGTTGAACGGCGGCTTCGGCCGGTGCTGGATCAAGCAGGCCAGTTCGCTTCGACCGCGCACGAATGGTCGAGCCCGGCCGGGCGCTGCGATGCCCGGCGGTGGCAGTGCCCAAGCCATGACGGCCGGCGGCCTGTGTGCGAACTCGATTTTCACCCTGACCAGGCCTGTCGCTCGCCGAGTGACGGGCGGCCCGGTCGCGAGCCTGTGCGCGACCGACGCCGTTGATGCAAGCCCGCGTCGGCGGCAGGCCACCACAACTTCCAGACGAAACCTCCTTGTCGCGTATTGACGCGCTCTTCACGGCGCCTTACATTGCCGAGCAAATGAAATGATATATCGTTTCGTTTCACATTTCGCTCGGGGCAAGGATCACAGTGAACACACGCAGTCAGGGGCGCCGCATCGACGCGGTCGAATCGGCAAATCACCGCGACGGGCCGCGCTCGGCTGAGGCGCGGGGCGACTGCGGCGGTCGTGGCCGGCCTGGCCAGGCCACGCTGGCGCTGCCAGGCTGGGCTCCGGCCGGTGTGGTGTTTGCGGTCGCGCTGGCCGCCATGGCGCCGGTCCAGGCCCAGTCGCTGGACCAAGCCGACAGCGCCGGTGGCGCGGCCCCCAAGCTGCTCGATAAGGTCACCGTGGAAGGCGTCGGCCTGCGCGAAGCGCCGTTGGACCGTCCCACCGCGACCGCGTCGCGCTTGGGTCTGAGCCCGCGCGAGACCCCGGCCGCGATCGAGGTGCTGACCCAGGATCAGATCCAGGCGCGCGGACTGCGCAGCAGCGTCGAAGCGCTCAATGCCGCGCCCGGCGTGCTTGCCGGACAACTGCCGTCCTCGCCCGGCATGACCTCGATGCGCGGCTTCACCGGCGGCGCCATCGCTTTGCTCTACGACGGCGTGCGCCAGACCGCGGCGCCGCTGGTGACCCGCGACTTCGACAGCTGGAGTTTCGAACGGATCGAAGTGCTCAAGGGCCCGGCATCAGTGTTGTACGGCGAAGGCGCTCTGGCCGGCGCGATCAACCTGGTGCCCAAGCGGCCGAATTTCGACGGCACCGCCTTCGAGGGGCTGGCCGGTTGGGGCAGCTTCGGCGGCCGGCGATACGCGCTAGACGCCAATCTGCCGATCAGCGACAGCTTCGCGCTGCGCGCCATCGCCAGTCATCGCAGCGGCGACGGCTATGTCGACGGCACCGCCAGCGATTCGACCTCGGCCACGCTGGCCGCCCACTGGCGTCCCAGCGAAGCGCTCGATGTCGATATCGCCCTGGACCACTACCAGGACGATTACGACACCGCGTACTGGGGCACGCCGCTGATTCCGGCCGCGCTCGCCCGCGATCCCAGCGACCTGGTGCGTACCGGCAACGGCCTGGTGATCGATCGCGCGATCGCCCGCCGCAACTACAACGTCGTCAACGGTGTGCAGGACTCGCATAGCGACTGGCTGCGCACGCGGGTCAACTGGCAGATCAGCGACGGCCTGCGTTTCAGCAACGAGTTCAGCTATTACGACGCGCACCGGCGCTGGCTCAATTCGGAGACCTACACCTACAACGCGCGCAGCGGCCTGTTGGATCGCGGCACGACCCGCATCGAGCACGACCATCAGTTCTGGGTCGAGCGGGCGACGTTGTTCTCGGATACGACGTTCGGCGGCCGGCGCAACCGGGCTTCGGTCGGTGTGGAGTTCAGCGACGGCGACTTCTTCGTGATGCGCCGCTTCGGTACCACCACCGCGGTCGACCCGTTCGCACCGCAGCGCGGCACGGCGTCGTTCGCCGACACCGCGCTGAACTTCCCGGGCGCGGGCAATCGTGTGGATTTCGATTCCAACACCCGCGTGGTTTCGGTGTTCGCCGAGGACGCGTTGAATCTGACCCCGCGCTGGCTGCTGCTGGCCGGTCTGCGCTACGACCGGATCGAGCTGGAACGCAGCATCGCCGATTTCAACACCGGCAGCCGCACCCGTTTCGAGCGCACCTATGAGCCGTTGTCGTGGCGCCTGGGCACGGTGTTCGATCTGGCGCCGAAGACCCAGTTGTACGCGCAGTACAGCGTGGCGGTCGCGCCGGTCGGCAGCCTGCCGTTGCTGTCGCTGGCCAATTCGCGCTTCGAGCTGACCCGCGGCCGCGCGATGGATGCGGGCATCAAGAGCAGCGTCTGGAACGATCGCATCGACCTGAGCGCGAGCGCGTACTGGATCGAGCAGAACGACATCGTCACCCGCGATCCGCGCAACGCCAATCTGTCGGTGCAGGGCGGCACCCAATCCTCGCGCGGGATCGAACTGTCGGCATCGGCGGCGCTGACCCGCGCATTGCGGGTCGATGCCAGCCTGGCCGCGCTGGATGCGCGTTTCGACCGCTTGCGCGAAGCCGGCGGCGTCGATCGCGCCGGCAAGGTGCCGCCCAACGTGCCCGAGCGCCTGGCCAACCTGTACGCGAGCTATCGCTTCGAACAGGCGCCCATCATTGTCGGCGCCGGCGCGCGCTACGTCGGCGCGTACTACACCAACAACGCCAACAGCATCCGCGTCGACAGCCACACGGTGTGGGATGCGTCGGTCGCCTATCGCCTGCCGTTCGGCGAGATCGCCCTGTACGGACGCAACCTGGGCGATGCGTTCTATGCCGACTGGTCCGGCGGCGCGGCCGACCAACTGGTGATCGGCGCGCCGCGCAGCGTGGAACTGACCTTCAAGGTGAACTTATGAGCTTGCTGGAAGCGCCCGCGGTGGACGCGGGCATCGATGCGCTGCGATTGGACGCAGTGCGCAAGGACTTCGGCGACCGCCATGCATTGAATGCGTTGACGATCGCGGTCGCGCCCGGCGAGGTCTACGCGTTGCTCGGGCCGAACGGCGCCGGCAAGACCACCACCTTGAACCTGATCCTGGGATTCCTGCAGCCCGAGGCCGGGCGCATCCAGGTCGCCGGCATCGATGTGGGCCGCGACCCGCTGGCCGCGCGCGCCAAGATCGCCTACCTGCCGGAAACGGTGATGCTGCATCCCAGCCTCGACGCGATCGAGAACCTGAGCTATTTCGCCTTGTTGGGCGGGCGCCGCTTGAGCGGCGCTCAAGCGCGCGATCTGCTGAGCCAGGCGGGCCTGCAAGCCGAAGCGCACACGCGCCGCGCCGCCGGGTTCTCCAAGGGCATGCGGCAGAAAGTCGGGCTGGCGGTGGCGTTGGCCAAGAACGCGCAACTGTTGTTGCTCGACGAACCGACCTCGGGCCTGGACGCCAGCGCCGCCAACGACCTCTCGCAGGGCGTGCGCGCGGCCGCGCAACGCGGCATCGCGGTGTTGATGGCCACCCACGACCTGTACCGGGTCAAGGACGTGGCCCATCGCCTGGGCATCCTGCGCGCGGGCAGCTTGTTGGCCGAGCGCCGCACCGCCGAGTTGTCGGCCGCGCAGATCGAAGCGCTGTACCTGGAGTTGCTGGCTTCGAACGAGTCGGCTGCCGCATGAGCGCCTCGCTGACCGGTTTCGAATGGACCTTGCTGCGCCGCGACCGGCGCGCATGGTGGGCCTTGCTATGCCTGGGCGCCTTGGTGCTGATCGCGTTCGCGATCGACCTGAGCGCGATCGTGCGCGACAACGCGGCCAAGGCCGAGGTCGCGCGCGCCGAACGCGCGCGCTGGCTCGGTCAGGGCGAGAAGGATCCGCATTCGGCCGCGCATTACAGCATCTTCGCGTTCAAGCCGACCACGCCGTTGGCGGCGCTGGACTTGGGCGTGGAACCCTTCGTCGGACAGACGGTGTGGTTGGAAGCGCATGTTCAGAACGACATGCTCTATCGCCCGCAAGGCGAAGCCTCGGCGCTGCAGCGCGCCGGCCTGAGCAGTCCGGCGAGTCTGTTGATCGGCTTCGCTCCGTTGGTCGCGTTCCTGCTCGCGTTCACTGCGGTGGCGATGGACCGCGAGCGCGGCACCTTGCGCCTGGCGCTGGGCGCTGCGCTGCAGCCGCGCCGGATCGTCGTCAGCAAGACGTTGGCGATCTGGCTGGCGCTGGTGTGGGTGTTGGTGGTGCCGGTGACCGCGGCCACGACCCTGGCCACCGCCGTGCTCGGAGCACTGAACACCGATGCCGCGCTGCGTGTGGTGCTGTGGGCGACGGCGATGGCCGTGTACCTGGGCGTACTGACCGCGCTCGGCATCGCGATTTCGATGCTGGCGGGCAGCGTGCGCGGTGCGCTGGCGTTGCTGTTCGGATTGTGGATCGCGTTCGGCCTGGCGCTGCCGCGTTGGGCCAACAGCGCGGTCGAGAGCGCGCAGCCCTTGCCTTCGACCCAGGCGGTCAAGCAGCAATTGCTCGACCAAGCGCCGTCGTACTGGACGGCCGAGGATGCGAAGAAACATCAGGCGAGCTTGCTGGCCAAGTACGGAGTCCGCGATCCGGCCGATCTGCGGGTGAACCTGCGCGGCGCGGAGCTGGACCTGAGCGAGCGCCATTCGCACGAGGTGTTCGACCGTGTGCTGGGCGGCTTCTACGACCGGGTGATCGCGCAGGATCGCGCGTACGCGCTACTGGGCTGGCTGTCGCCGACCGCGGCCATGCAGAGCTTGTCGCCGAGCCTGGCCGGCAGCGATTTCGCCCACCACCGGCGCTTCATCGATGGCGCCGAACATTATCGGCGCGAGTTGGTCAATCGAATGAATCAGGATGTGATGACGCATCGGGTCGGTGAGGGCGAGAAACATACCAACGACGCGACCTTGTGGTCGCAGATTCCCGAGTTCCATCATCCCGCGCCCGCGCTCGGCGCGAACTGGCGCAATGCCGCGCCTGCGGCGGCGGGTTTGTTGGGCTGGTCGCTGGCGGCGCTGGGTTTGCTGGCGTTCGCCGCGCGCAGGTTGCGCCCATGAGCGCGATCGCAGTGGAACCGCAACGCGATGCGCGCGAGGTCGCGGTGAACTTCTTCACTCTGCTGGCTTGGGAGCTGCGCCACATCGGCCGCAGCCGGCTGTTGTGGACGGTGATCGGCCTGCTGGCCTTGGCGATGCTGTGGGGCGCCTACAGCGGCGCGGCGCTGCACCGCGCGCAGAGCCAGGCGATCGAGCGCAGTCGCGGCAGCGACGCGCAATGGATGCAGCAGATCCGCGAACGCGCGCAGCGTTACGCCGAACCGGCCGAGAGCTCGGTGCCGTACTGGCAGGATCCCACCGACATCGCCGGCTTCAGCCGCTACTTCTTGCGCGCACACAGTTACAAGCCGCACCTGCCGTTATCGCCGCTGGCGGTCGGCGGCAGCGATCTGATGCCGAGCCGGTTGCCGGTCAAGCTGGAAACGCCGTTCGGCATCGAGCCGGCCTACGACTTCGAGAATCCGCGCGGGCTGGGCCTGGGCCGGTTCGATCTGGGCTTCGTCCTGGTGTACCTGTTGCCGATCGCGGCGATCGTGCTGATCGGTCTGCTGGCCACCTTCGAGCGCGACCACGGCATGCTGCGTCTGATCGCCGCGCAACGGGTCGGTCCGCGCGCGTGGCTCGGCGCGCGGGTGACGGCGATCTTCGTCTGGCTGACGCCGGCGACGTTGGCGCTGATGTTGGGATCGTTGATTCTCGCCGGGACGGACCTGTCCGCGGCGCTGCCCGAACTGTTCGCGTCGGCGGCACTGGTGGTGGCCTACCTGTCGTTCTGGGCCGCGCTGGGTTTCGTCGTGGTTTCCGCGTGGCCCAGCGCCGCCGGCGCGATCAGCCTGATGAGCGCGTGGTGGGCGTTGCTCGCGATCGGCTTGCCCTTGCTCGGCAGCGCGTTGGCGCAGCGCGCCGGCGATGCGCCGGCGCCGGTGGCGTATGTGGATGCGCAACGCCGCGCCAACGATGCCATCGCGGCCGACCGCGATCGGATCGTCGCCGCGATGTTCCGCGCCCGCGCCGATCTGGCCACAGCGACCGACAAGGTGGCGACGATCGACTACGCGACCCGCATGAGCTTCCTCGCTCCGGAACTGGAGCGGCGTCTGCAACCGTTGCAGCAGCGTCTGGAGCGCGCGCGCGATCGGCGCGAAACGGTTTCGGACTGGGCCGGGTATCTGTCGCCGCCGCTGGGGATGGAGCAGGCGCTGTCGGCGCTGGCCGGCACCGATGCACGGCGCCACCGCGAATTCGAGCGTCAGACCCGCGCCTATCAGCATGCGCTGCGCGAGTGGTTCTACCCACGCATCCAGCGCCAGATCGCGTCGCCCACGCCGCGTCCGATCGCCAACAGCTACGGCCGGATGAACTTCAACGAGTACGCCGCGATTCCGGCCTATCGCGAAACCCAGGTCAGCCCGGCGTCGCGCGCAGCCGAGGCCTGGTCGGTCGCCGCATGGCTGGCGCTGCTGGCCGCCGGCCTGAGCGGCTGGGCGCTGCACCGTCTGCGCCGCTGGCCCACGGAGCTGTAAGCGATGAAGCGACCGACCCTCGCATGGACCCTGGGCTGCGGCCTCGCCGCCTGCGCCGCCGCGGCGCAGGCGCAGCGCGCCGGGGATAACGCCGTCACCGCCGCCGAGGACGCGTTCGGCGGGACCCTGGGCAACGAAACCATCGGTCTGTACAGCAGCAAGCAGGTGCGCGGCTTCTCGCCGGTGGACGCCGGCAACGTGCGCATGGACGGCATCTACTTCGATCGCCAGGGCACGGTGCCGCCCGCGCTGGTGGAAGGTTCGACCATTCGCGTGGGCTTGTCCGCGCTGAACTATCCGTTCCCGGCGCCGACCGGCATCGTCGATTACCGTTTGAAGAAGGCCGGCGACGAACGTGTGCTGAGCGTGCTCGGCGCGCTCAACGCTTACGGCGCGCCGGCGCTGGAACTGGACGCCAAGCTGCCGATCGTCGACGGCCGCTTCGGTATCGCCGCCAACATCGCCTTGGCGCGCGAGGAGTATTACGACGGCGCCGACGCGCGCTATGTCCGCGCCGGGTTCGTGCCGCGCTGGCGACCGACCGAGAACATCGAGATCCTGCCGTTCTGGAGCATCTCGCGCGGGCGCGACGAGGAAGTCGCGCCGACCATCATCACCTCCGGGCCGCATCGCCCGCCGAAGATCCAGCGGCGCCGGCATTTCGGTCAATCGTGGTCGGACAACGAGTACGACAGCCGCAACTACGGCGTGCTCGGCAAAGCGCGGCTCGGCGCCGATTGGGCGTTGGCCGGTGGCGTGTTTCGTTCGATCAACAATCAGCCCAGCGGCTTCGCCGAGTTGTTCACCGACACCGCGGCCGACGGGACGACCCGCGAAAAAGTCATCGCCGATCCGCAGCAGCGTTACGCGTCCACCAGCGGCGAGTTGCGCCTGAGCCGCAGTTTCCGCGAAGGCCCGCGCCTGCACGTGCTGCACCTGGCGGTGCGCGGGCGCAGTCTGGACAGCGAATACGGCGGTTCGGCGGCGGCGATCGACTACGGCTGGCGCCCGCTCGGCGAGCCGCGTCCGGTGCCGCGCCCGGAGTCTTTCGAGTTCGGCCCGCGCACTCACGATCACGTCGAGCAATGGACCGGCGGCCTGGCCTACGAAGGCCGCTGGCGCGACGTCGGCGAACTCAGCCTGGGCATCCAGCGCAGCCGCTATCGCAAGCATGTCGACCAGCCCGGTCTTGCGCGCACCAGCAGTCGCGATGATCCGTGGCTGCCCAATGCCACCGCGTCGGTGTACCTGAGCAAGACCCTGGCCGTGTACGCGGGTCATACCCGCGGCCTGGAGGAAAGCGGCATCGCTCCGGACGACGCGGCCAATCGCAATCAGGCGCTGCCGGCGATCCGCACGCGTCAGACCGACGCCGGATTGCGCTGGTCGTTGAATCAGAATCTGAAATTCGTCGCCGGCGCCTTCGACGTACGCAAGCCGTACTTCACCACCGACGAGAACAACGTCTTCGGGGCGATCGGCGAAGTGCGCCACCGCGGCGTCGAGTTGAGCCTGAGCGGCAAGCCGGCCGACCACTGGAGCCTGGTCGCCGGCGCGGTGTTGATGCGTCCGCGCGTGAGCGGCGAGGCGGTGCGGCTGGGCCGCGTCGGCGACCGGCCGATCGGCCAGACCGAGCGGGTGCTGCGCAGCGATGTCGAGTATCGGCCGCCGGTCTTGCCGGGCTGGTCGTTCGATCTGTCGATGAGCCATTACGGCGAACGCGTGGTCTCGCGCGACGGCGTCAACCGCGTGCCGGCCTACACCCTGGTCGATGTCGGCGCGCGCTACCGCTTCAAGCTCGGCGCGGCGCCGGCGACCTTGCGCCTGCTGGTGGCCAACGCCGGCGACACCTTCACCTGGAACATCTACGGCAACAACAGTTTCGGCCTTACCGACGGGCGGCGCTACGTGGCGCAACTCGCGGTGGATTTCGACGGCTGAGCCCGTCCATATCGCAACGGGGAGACGCGGCCATGCTGCGGCAGGATCGAAGAGGGGTTTCGCATCGCGATGTCTCGCCCGCGGCGGCGGCGCACAACGCGCTGTTCGCCACCGCGCGGACCGACGCGCCGCCCATGGTGTACAGCGGGGTATGCCACGGCACCTTGGGCGAGTTGTGGCAGGGGCCGTACGAGCAGGACGGGGAGCTGCATATCGGCCTGATTTCGCTGCCGGTGCGCAAATACAGTTGGATGCATTACCTGCCCGGCGAGCACGGACAGATCGAGTTGGATCTGGCCGGCAAGGACAAGTGCCGGCGCGCGATCGAACTGTATCTGCAACATCACGGCAAGAGCCTGCCGCCGGGGCGTTGGAATCACGACTCCGAACTGCCGCTGGGCAAGGGCATGGCCAGCTCCACCGCCGATCTGGTCGCCACCATCCGCTGTCTGGATCGCGTGTTCGGCCTGCAGACGCCGATCGCGACGGTCGCCGATCTGCTGCGCGGCATCGAACGCTCCGACAGCGTATTTCTCGACCGTTACGCGCTGTACCTGAGCGGGCGCCAACAGGTCGTGCGCAGCTTCGATGCGCCGCTGCGCCTGCATGCCTGCTACATCGACGAAGGCGGCACGGTGGAGACCGAGAAACTCGCCGAGCCCCTGCTGCGTCATTACCAGCGGCATTTGCCCGCCTACCGTCGCCACCTGCAGCGCGCGATCGACGCGTTCGAACGCGTCGACCCGCTCGCGGTCTGCGAATGCGCCACCCACAGCGCGCAACTGGCGCAGTGGGTGACGCCCAAGATCCACTTCGAGAGCTTGCGCCAGCGACAGCACGAGTTCGGCGCCGACGGCATCGTCATCGCCCACACCGGCAGCCTGCTCGGCTATCTGTTCGTGACCCGCCCGGACGCGGCGCGCATGGGCGAGCTGTCGTCGTTCTTCCGCGGCCTGGGTCGCCAGTGCCGCTTCGCCGAGACGGGGTTGTGATGACCAGCGCGACGCAGAGCGTGCATGCGCATATCGCCGATGCGATCAAGGCGCCCGACCTGGTGCGGCTGGGGCCGAATCTGTTCGTGGCCCGCTTCGAAACCATGAAGGTGTACTCGACCCTGGTCGCGGTGGAGCGTCTGCTCGCCAGCGGCCGCATCCGCCCCGGCGCGACCTTGATGGACAGCTCCAGCGGCATCTACGCCTACGCCTTGGCGTTGGCCTGCCACAAGTTCGGCTTGCGCTGCCATATCGTCGGTTCCAAGACCGTCGACAAGACCTTGATGGTGCAGTTGCGCATTCTCGGCGCGACCATCGAACAGGTCGAGCCGCAGGCGACCTTGAAAATGGATCAGAGCCTGCGGGTGGCGCGGATTCGCGAACTGCTCGCCGCCGATCCGGACGTGCACTGGATGCAGCAGTACCACGACGACATCCACTACCACGGATACGGACCGGTCGCCGAACAGATCCGCGCCGCGGCAGGCGACGCGCCGCTGAGCGTGGTCGGCGGCGTCGGTTCGGGCTGCTCCACCGGTGGTCTGGCCTGCGCGCTGCGCGAGCGCGAACCGTCGCTGCAACTGATCGGCGTGCAGCCCTTCGGCAGCATGACCTTCGGCTGCGAGCGCATCGAGGACCCCGGCATCATCATCGCCGGCATCGGCAGCTCGATTCCGTTCCGCAACGTGCGCCACGACTTGTACGACCAGGTGCATTGGGTCTCGTTCGACTACGGCCTGGCGGGCTCGGTGGCGTTGCTGCGCGAACACGCGGTGTTCGCCGGTTTGTCGACCGGCTGCTGTTATCTGGTCGCACGGCGCGAGGCGGCGTTGCACCCGCACCGAAACGTGGTGTTCCTGGCCGCCGACACCGGCCACCGTTACGTCGAAGGCGTGTTCGCCCATTACGAGCGCGCGCTGGACCTGGACGGACTGCAACCCACGCCGATCGACACGCTGGACGAACTGGCCTTGCCGTGGTCGGCGATGGCCTGGAACCGCGCCGCGTTCGCCACCGAACCCACTACCGCGCCGCCGCCTGTCGCGGCGATCGTCGCGCACTGATTCGCACTCCGGAGGATTTACCCATGGCGCACTTGTTGATGATCGAAAGCTGGGTCGGCGGCACCGGCCGTATCTTCCCGCCGGCGATCGCCCGGCTCGGCCACCGCTACACCTTCGTCACCCGCAAACGTGGTCACTACCAGGATCCGCGTTCGCACGAAATCCACCCGGTGATCGAACACGCCGATCACGTCCTGAGCTTCGACACCAACGACGTGCCGGCGCTGATCGAGTTCCTGCGCGCCCAGCACGCGGTGCTGAAGTTCGACGGCGTGGTGACGATTTGCGACTACTACATCGGCACCGTGGCCGAAGTCGCGCAGGCGCTGGAACTGCCGCAGGCGTTCTCGGCGAACGTGGTGATGGAGCGGCGCAAGGATCAGGTGCGCGAGGCGATCGAACGCGCCGGCCTGCCCAATCCGAAGTTCGCCGTCGTCGCCGGTTGGGACGACACCCGGCGCGAGGCGCAACTCATCGGTTATCCCCTGATCGTCAAGCCGACCGATCTGGCCTCCAGCGCCTTCGTGCGCCTGGTGCACGACGAGGAAGAGCTGTGTCAGTCCTTTGATGCGCTGGAACAGTTCCCGCGCAACTTCCGCGAGCAGGAGCGGGTGCCGCTGCTGTTGCTGGAGGAGTACATGCGCGGCGACGAGGTCAGCGTCGAGGCTTGCACCTACAACGGCCGGACCACGGTCATCGGCATCACCGACAAGAGTCTGACCGGCTTTCCGTACTTCATCGAGGACGGCCATATGTTCCCGGCCAAGCTCGATGCCGACACGGCCGCGCGGGTCGAAGCGCTGGTGCGCGGCGCGCTGGAGGCGGTCGGCCACGATCACGGCATCAGCCACACCGAGGTCAAGCTGACCGCGGACGGCCCGCGCATCGTCGAGATCAATCCGCGCCCGGGCGGCAACTACATCGCCGAGTTGATCCAGCGCGTCACCGGCATCGATCTGCTCGATGCGCAGATCGAACTCGCGCTGGGCCGCGAGCCCGACCTGACCCGCCGCGACACCGGCGTGAGCAGCGCGGCGATCAAGTTCCTGGTGCCGCCGCGCGCGGGCCGGGTGGTCGCGGTCGATGGCGTGGCCAGTCTGGAAAACGACCCGAACATCGATCGCTGGATCCTGGCTGGCGTGGTCGGCTCCGACGTCTCGGCGCCGATCGACAACGCCTGCTACCTCGGCCATGTCATCGCCAGCGATCGCGACGGCTTGCAGGCGCGCGCCCACGCCGAGCGCGCTCTGGCGCGCGTGAGCTTGAGCTACGCCGACGACGAGGCCGCACCGGTCTCCAGCGCGGCCTAGGCCCGGCCGGCGAACCGCACTCCGCTTCTTCTCCTTCTGGCTTCACCACCGAGTACCGCACCATGACTTCATCTACCTTGCGCGGCGTCGCCGACCTCACCGCCGCCGTGCTGCGCGGCGACTACGGCCCCGATCCGGCCGAACTGCACGCGGTCGGCGCGTTCTGGATTCGCCAAAGCACCCAGTTCCCCGGGACCGACACCAAATACCGCAACTACTACCTGGTGCTGCGAGTGGAGTCGGGCTTCGGCGGTTGCTGCGTGGAACGCGATCAGCTCGATTCGGTGATCGCCGAGGAACTGTCCGGGCGCAGCGTCGCCGAATTGCTGCGCGATGAGCGCACGCCGGTGCGGATCGCCGCGCTCGATGCGTATCTGTCGTTGGTCAAGCCTCATCGCGAGGCCACGCAGGCGCAAGTGTTCATGCTGCCGAACGGCACGCCGCTGCAGCGCGCCAAGGCTCGCGATCAGGCCATCGCCGGACTGCTCGATATCGTGCCGGGCATGAAGGTGGGGCTGATCGGCGTGGTCAATCCCCTGGTCGAGGCGATCCGCGCGCGCGGCGGCGTGTGTCTGCCCTGCGACTTCAACATGCAGCGCACCGCCGACGGCACCGAGGTGGCGCGGGACATGGCGCCGGTGCTGGCGCAGGCCGATCTGGTGATCGCCACCGGCATGACCTTGAGCAACGGCTCCTTCGACGAAATTCTTGCCGCGGTGCGTTCGCGCGGGATCGGCCTGATCGTCTACGCCCAGACCGGCAGCGCGATCGTGCCGCAGTTCCTCGGCCAAGGCGTCGCGGCGGTGTCGGCCGAACCGTTCCCGTTCTCGCAGTTCAGCGCCGATCCCACGCCGATCCATCTCTACCGCAACGGCGGCGCCGATGCGCGCGCGGCGGCCTGAACCGCGCGCATGAGTCCGCAATCGGCCCACACCGTCGCACCGCTGAGCGAGGCCGCGCGCAAACGCGGCCTCAACGGCTTGCTGGTCTACACCTTCTTCATGGTGACCGGCTTCGCCATGCTGATGCCGCTGGTGGCGGTGCATTACGTCAACGACATCGGGCTGGCCGCGGCCGCGGTGGGCGTGGCGCTGGCGGTGCGGCAGTTGACTCAGCAAGGGCTGGCCCTGGTCGGCGGCGTGTTGTCCGACCGCTACGGCGCGCGGCGCATGATCTGCCTGGGCGTGCTGTTGCGCGCGGCCGGTTTCGCCAGTCTGGCCTTCGCCGTGGATCTGCCGCTGCTGCTGGCGGCGATGGTGTTGTCGGCGTTGGGCGGGGCGATGTTCGAGGCGCCGTACCAGGCGTCGATCGCCGCGCTCACCGATGAGACCAGCCGGCCGCGTTACTACGCGCTCAGCAACTGGATCAGCGGCGTGGCGACGACCCTGGGGCCGCTGTTGGGCGTGGCGCTGCTGCGTTTCGATTTCCGCATGGTGTGCCTGGTCGCGGCGGCGTGTTTCGCCTTGAACTTCGCGATCGCGTTGCGCCTGTTGCCGCGGGTGGAGATGCCGCCGCAACCGCCGCCGTTGCGTCACGGCCTGGAACTGGTGCGGCGCAACCGCGCCTTCGTCCGGCTGGTCGCGTTGATGATGCTGTACTGGTTCGTCGCGGTGCAGATCAACATCAGCTTCCCGCTGTTGGCGCAGAAACTCAGCGGCAGCGTCGACGGTGTCGGCGCGATGTTCGCGCTCAGCGCCGGCATCACCGTCGCCCTGCAATACGGCCTGGTGCGCTGGCTGGAAAAACGCCTGAGCAGCGCGCAAGTGCTGGTGCTCGGCGTGGCGATCATGTCGTTGGCCGCGGGCGCGATCGGCGTGATCGACGACTTCATCGGATTTCTGATGTGCGTGGCCGTCTTCTCGCTCGGCGCGCTGATGACCCGCCCGACCCAGCAGACGCTGATCGCCGGCCTGGCCGATCCGCGCGCGCTGGGCACGTTTCTAGGCGTGAGCTCGCTGAGCCTGGCCGTCGGCGGCGGTATCGGCAACATCGCCGGCGGCTGGCTGGTGGATCTGGCCGTTGCCCGGCATTGGCCGTGGCTGCCGTGGTCGGTGTTCTGCGCGATCGGCCTGCTCAGCGCCACCGGCCTGCACCTGGCTACCCGCAATCGCGCGTCGATGGAGATCGCTCCCGCGCGCAGCTGACCGCTTCCCCGTAGTGTGACTTGCCCTCTCCTGGACTCCGGCAAGGGAGAGGGTTTTTTTTGCCCGCGCGTCGGCGAGTTCATTCCGGAATCGGCGCGACTGTCTCAAAGCGTTGTTTGAGGAACTCGCGCAAGCGCTGCACCAACGGGCTCAGCAGGCGCCGGTCGGGACAGACCAGATTCAACGGCGCGCTTTCGCCCGACCAATCGCGGCACAGCAGGGTCAGTCGGCCGCTGGTCACTTCCTGCGAGACGTCGAGCCAGGATTTGTACGCGATACCGTGTCCGGCCAGCGCCCACTGCTTGACCGCGTGGCCGTCGTCGCTGACGCGGTCGCCCTGGACCCGGACGGTGCGGTCGTCCTCGCCGCGGCGCAGGCGCCAGCGGTCCTGGGTTTCGCCGCGGATCAGCATGCGCAGGCAGTTGTGTTCGCTCAGCCGGTCCGGATCGTCGGGAACGCCGCGCCGCGACAGATAGTCGGGCGAGGCACATAGCACGCGGCGGTTTTCGGGACGCAGCGGCAATGCGATCAGGTTCGAATCCTGCGGCGCGCCGTAACGCAGCGCGACGTCGACCGGTTGCCGGTACACGTCGGCGAAATGATCCGACAGGTTGATGCGCAACTGCACGTGCGGATGTTGCGCGATGAAGTCGTCGAGCCACGGCAGCACCAGGCTGCGGCCCAGGTCGGAGGGCATCGACAACTGCAGTTGGCCGCGCAGCACCGCCTGATCGCCGCGCAGGGCTTGTTCGGCTTCCTCGATCGCGCGCAGGGCTTCGCGCGCATGCGCCAGAAAGCGTTCGCCTTCCTGGGTCAGGCGCAGGCTGCGGGTGGAGCGCACGAACAACTGCGCGTGCAGTTCCGCTTCCAGCCGCTTGAGCGTGGCGCTGGCCGCGGCCGGGCTGATGTCGAGGGCGCGCGCGGCGGCCGACAGGCTGCCGGCGTCGGCGGCGCGCACGAACAGGGCCAGGTCGGCGAAGGCCTTCATTTTCAATCCACGGTTGAAACAGAACCGGCTTATGCCCGGTTTTTGCGCGTGGGGCAAGGCGTCAGCATGCGCCCATCGCATCGCCGGAGCCCGCCATGTCCATTGCCGACCGCAACGCCACGCCGCAGTGGCGGTTCGATCACCTCAACCTGCACGGCAGCGCCGACCAGGGCGCGCTGGCGCGTCTGTTCGGCGAGGTGATGGGATTGCGCCCGGGCTATCGGCCGCCGTTTCCGTTTCCGGGCCAATGGCTGTACCGCGACGATCAGGCCTGGCTGCACCTGATACAGCCGGCGCAAGCGCGTGAGGAACGCGTTCGCTTGGGCCATATCGCTTTCCGCACCGACCAGGCGGCCGCGGCGCTGATCGAGCGCGTGCGCGCCGCCGGCCTGGAACACGAAGTCGCCGTGGTCCCCGCGCTCGGCGAGGTGCAGGTCTTCGTCGCCCTGCCGGGCGGACTGGTGATCGAACTCGATGCGCCGGCCGATCCGGCTCTCGGCGATGGCCAGGACGGCTATGCCAGCGCGCTGGCGACGAGCGCGAGCTAGCGACGCGTTCCGCCGCGCACTCGTGCGGACAACTCCTTTCCGGCGCCGCGCTTTGGTCGCGGCGCCCAACCCAAACCAGAGGATGCAATGTCATGAAGCACTTCCCTCGTTCTTTGTTGGCCGCTGCGGTGCTGTGGTCGAGCGCCGGTCAAGCCGCGCCGGCCGCGCCGTCGCCCAAGCAAGCCTCGCGGCTGGAGGTGGTCGCGGTGTCCGACGTGCGTCCAGGCAATGTCGCCGTTTCGGCGCAGGGCCGCGTGTTCGCGACGTTCCATCCGCTCGGCGGCAGCAAGGTCCAGCTCGGTGAAGTCAAGGACGGGCGCTTGCAGCCTTATCCGGATCTGAGCGTGCAGAACGGCGGCGCCGCGGCGTCGGACGCCACCTTCGACACGCCGCTGGGCGTCAGCGTCGACTCGTCGGGCCGCTTGTGGGTGATCGACATGGGGCTCAAGCTCGGCAAGACCCGGTTGTGGGCGTTCGATCTGAACACCAACCGGCTCGCGCGCAAGATCGAACTGCCCGCCGACATCGCGCCCAAGGGCAGTTTCGTGCAGGACTTCGCCATCGACGAGGCGCGCGGCTGGGCGTATCTGGCCGACATCGCCAACCCCGGGATCATCGCGCTCGATCTGGCCAGCGGAAAGGCGCGTCGCTTTGGTGGACATCGCGCGCTGCAGTCCGAGGACATCGACATGAAGATCGACGGCCGTCTGGTCCATTTCGGCGGCAAACCCGCGCGCGTGGGCATCAACCCGATCACGCTGTCGGCCGATCGCGAGACCCTGTACTTCGGCGCGATGAACGGCACCACCTGGTACCGGCTGCCGGCGAAACTGCTGCGCGAAGGCGCCGACGATGCCGCCATCGCCGCCGCGATCGCGCCGGCCGGGCCCAAGCCGATCAGCGACGGCGTGGCGACCTCCGCCGTCGGCGATCACTACTTCACCGATCTGCAGCGTCACGCCATCGCTCGCCTCGGCCGCGACGGAAAGTTGAGCGAGGTGTTGCGCGATCCGCGACTGCAATGGCCCGACAACCTGGCGCTGGGTCCGGACGGTTGGATCTACGTGTCGGTCAACCAGCTCGACCGCACGCCGAGTTTCACCGGCGGCGCCGACGAAGGCCGCCCGCCATACCACCTGTATCGCTTCCGCGCGCGCTGAGTTGCGCGCACGCCGATCCGAATCTGCACCTGTTCCTTCGTCCGTCTTCCGGAGCGACCTCATGAATTCCGTCTTGTTCCAGCCGCTGTCGTTGGGCGCGTTGTCCTTGCCCAATCGCATGGTGATGTCGCCGATGACCCGCGCGCGCAGCAGCCAACCGGGCAACGTGCCCAATGCGCTGATGGCGCATTACTACACCCAACGCGCCGGCGCGGGATTGATCGTCACCGAGGCCACCCAGGTCTCGCCGCAGGGGCAGGGCTACAGCTTCACTCCCGGCATCCACAGCCAGGAGCAGATCGAGGGCTGGAAACTCGTCACCGACGCGGTCCACGCGGCTGGCGGACGGATTTTTCTGCAGCTGTGGCATGTGGGCCGAATGTCGCACGAGTCGTTTCACGATGGACGGCTGCCGGTCGCGCCCTCGGCGCTGTCGCCGCAGGCGCAGGTCTGGATCGTGCGCGACGGTGTCGGCGGCATGGTCGACTGCCCGACGCCGCGCGCATTGAGTCGCGAAGAGATTCCCGGCGTGGTCGAGCAGTTCCGCCGCGGCGCCGCCAACGCCATCGCCGCCGGCTTCGACGGCGTGGAGATCCACGGCGCCAACGGTTATCTGATCGATCAGTTCCTGCGCACCACTTCCAATCATCGCGACGACGATTACGGCGGCTCGATCGACAACCGCGTGCGCTTCCTGGAACAGGTCGCGCGCGCTGTGGCCGAGGAAGTCGGCGCCGATCGCGCCGGCATTCGCTTGGCGCCTTACATCACCGCGCGCGGCATGAACTGTCCGCAGATCATCGCGACCATACTGGAGGCCGCGCGTCGGCTCGACCGCATTGGCCTGTCCTACCTGCATCTGGTCGAAGCCGATTGGGACGATGCGCCGCAGGTGCCCGAATCGTTCCGGCACGAATTGCGCGCGGCCTACCGCGGCAAGCTCATCGTCGCCGGCCTGTACGACCCGGCGCGCGGCGAGCGCGTCCTTGCCGAGGGTCTGGCCGATCTGGTCGCGTTCGGACGTCCCTTCATCGCCAATCCCGACTTGCCGCGGCGTTACGCCAACGGCTGGCCGCTGGCCGCGCACGATCCGGCGACCCTGTTCGGCGGCGGCGAGCGCGGTTACACGAGTTACGCCGATTACCGGGCGAGCGCGGCCTGAGCAGCGCGTCGTCTCGCCTTGCGTTGTTCTGTCGAGAAAGAAAGTTCATCCAGGCTCGAACCGATCCGCCTGCGATGCGACAGCGAGGTCTCTGTGGGAGGGGCTCAAGCTCCTCCCACAGAGACCTCGACTGATCGCGGTAGTCGGGATCGCGCTATTCCCCGCCGGCGAAACCGAACTGGCGCCAGGCCTCGAACACCACCACCGCCACTGAGTTGGACAGGTTCAGGCTGCGATTGTCCGGCCGCATCGGCAGGCGCAGACGGTGTTCGGGCGGGATCGCATCGAGCACGTCCTGCGGCAGGCCGCGCGTCTCCGGGCCGAACACGAAGGCATCGCCGGCGGCGTAGCGCGGCGTGTCGAAGCGGGTACGGCTGCGCGTGCTCAGCGCGAACAGGCGCGGCGGCGCGTTCTGCGCCGCGCCGATCGCGCTCAGCGCCGCGTCCAGGCTGTCGTGCACGCGCAGCTCGGCGTACTCGTGATAGTCCAGGCCGGCGCGCTTGAGCTGCTTGTCTTCCAGGGTGAAGCCCAGCGGCGCGATCAGATGCAGGCGGGCGCCGGTGTTGGCGCACAGGCGGATCACGTTGCCGGTATTGGGCGGAATCTCAGGCTGATAGAGGATGACGTTGAACATCCGCGCATTATGCGGGCAGGGCGCGCCGGACCGCGCGGCAACGCAAAAGCGCGCGGCGTCCCCCTGTGACCGCCGGCCCATGCCCCGGCGTCGGCGTGCGCCTAAGATGCCGGCTTTGGTCCGCCCGCGGACGCCCCATCAGCCGGAGTCGCCATGTCCCAGTTCCCCACGTCCGCCCTCGCGCCGCCACGCGCCCGCCCGCGCGCCGCCGTGCTCGCTTTGGCCCTGGGGGCGGCGCTGGCCGGCGTGGCGATCGCGCCCGCGGCGTTCGCGGCCGCGCCCAAGGGCGGCGCCAGCGTCCACATCGCCTTCGAAGAGTTCACTTTGCCCAACGGCCTGCGCGTGATCGTGCACACCGACCGCAAGGCGCCGATCGTCGCGGTCAACGTCTGGTACCACGTGGGCAGCAAGAACGAACAGCCCGGCCGCACCGGCTTCGCGCATCTGTTCGAACACCTGATGTTCCAGGGCTCGGAGAACTACAAGGGCGAATTCTTCACCCCATTCGAATTGGTCGGCACCACCGACCAGAACGGCACCACCAACGTCGATCGCACCAATTACTTCCAGAACGTGCCGACCACCGCGCTGGACATGGCGCTGTGGATGGAATCCGACCGCATGGGCCATCTGCTCGGCGCGATCGATCAAAAGACCCTCGACGAACAGCGCGGCGTGGTCCAGAACGAAAAGCGCCAGGGCGAGAACCAGCCCTACGGCCGCCGCATCAGCGCCAAGCTCTATGAAGCGCTGTACCCGGCCGGCCATCCTTACAACTGGTCGACCATCGGCTCGATGGCCGATCTGGATGCGGCGTCGCTCGATGATGTGAAGACCTGGTTCCGCAGCTGGTACGGCCCCAACAACGCGGTGCTGGTGCTGGCCGGCGACATCGACCTGAAGACGGCGAAGGAAAAAGCGCTGCGTTACTTCGGCGACATCCCCGCCAGCGCCACCTTGCCCGACATGGCCACGCGCATTCCCAAGCGCGAACGCGATACCGAGGAAGTGGTGCCCGACCGGGTGCCGCAGGCGCGCGTCTACCGCGCCTGGCCGGTGGCTCAGTTCGGCGCGGCCGACGGCGTGGATCTGCAGCTGTTCGCGCAGGTTCTCGGCGGCAGCGCCGCCTCGCGTCTGGATGCGCGCCTGGTTCACCGCGACCGCATCGCCGACAGCGCCAGCGTGTCGATCAACGACGCGGAAATCAGCGGCACTCTGGTGGTCATGGCCAACGTCAAGCAAGGCGTGGATCCGGGCAAGGTGCGCGCGGCCATCGACGAGGAAATCAAGCGTCTGATCGAACAAGGCCCCAGCGCGGAAGAGCTCGAACAGGCCAAGACCGCAAGCCGCGCCGAATTCGTGCGTGGGGTGGAACGCATCGGCGGTTTCGGCGGCAAGTCCGACGTGCTGGCGCGCTGCGCGGTGCTGCTCGGCAAGGCCGACTGCTATCGCGACGAGCTCAAGGACATCGATCGGGCCAGCGTCGCCAGCGTGCAGACGGCCGGACGCAAGTGGCTGGGCGTGGGTTCGCACACCATCGTGGTGCAGCCGGGCGACAAGCCGGCTTCGTCGCTGCCCGAAACCGCGAGCGCGGCGCCGGCGACCCAGCCTGCGCCGATCCCCGCGGCCGATCCGCGCTTCAAGACGGTTGCCTCCGATCTCGATCGCAGCCTCGGCGTGCCCGACACCAAGACCTTCCCGGCGCTGAAATTCCCGGCGCAACGCACCGCCCAACTCAGCAACGGCATGCAGGTGGTGCTGGTCGAGCGCCACGAAACGCCGATCGTGCAATTGCAGGTGGAATTCCCCGGCGGCTTCAGCGCCGACCAAGGCCGCAAGGTCGGCACCGCCAGTTTCGCCATGGCCATGCTCGATGAAGGTGCGGGCGAGTACGGCGCGCTGCAACTGTCGGCGCGCAAGGAAGCCCTGGGCGCGGAACTGACCAGCGGCGCCAGTCTCGATGCGGCCAACGTCGCGCTGTCGGCGTTGACCGACAAGCTCGATCCTTCGCTGGATCTGCTCTCGGATATGATCCGCCGTCCGCGTTTCGAGGCGGCCGAGATCGAGCGCGTGCGCGCGCAGTGGCTGGCCGGCATCAAGCAGGAGAAGGCGCGTCCGCAGACCGCCGCGCTGCGCGTGTTGCCGCCGTTGCTGTACGGCGCCGGCCACGCGTACGCCATTCCGTTCACCGGCACCGGCACCGAGGCCTCGATCGCCTCGCTCACCCGCGAAGACCTGCTCGCCTTCCACCGCGACTGGTTGCAGCCGCAGCGCGCGCGGGTGATCGTGGTCGGCGACACCACGCTGGCGCAGATCCTGCCGAAACTGGAAAGCCGCTTCGGCGACTGGAAGGGCGAGGCGCAAGCGCCGGCGGTGCCGGATCTGGCCCAGGTCGCCCGGCCCAAGGCGCCGCGCGTGTTCCTGGTCGACCAGCCCGGCGCGATCCAGTCCAACCTCTACGTCGGCGAGCTGATCGCACCGACTGGCGATGCCGGCAGCGTCGATTTCGACTTCGCCAACGGCGTGCTCGGCGGCGAATTCAGTTCGCGCCTCAACATGAATCTGCGCGAGGACAAGCACTGGGCCTACGGCTCCTACAGCGGCGCGGGCAACGCGCTCGGCCAGCGGCCGTGGATCGCGCAGGCGGCGGTGCAATCGGACAAGACGGTCGAATCGCTGGGCGAGCTCAAGCGCGAGATCGAGGCTTTCGCCAGCGGCAGCAAGCCGATCGGCGACGCCGAGGTGGTCAAGATCCGCGCCGCCAACACCCTGAGCCTGCCGGGCGCGTACGAAACCACCGATGCGTTGATGGCGCAGGTCGGCGCCGACTTGCGTTACGGGCGTCCGAGCGATTTCATCCTCAAGTACAAAGCGCGCAACGATGCGATGACGCCGGCGCTGGCCCAGGCCGCGGCCAAGAATCTCGATCCGAATGCGTTGACCTGGGTGGTGGTCGGCGATCTGTCCAAGATCGAACAGCCGGTGCGCGCGCTCAAGCTCGGCGAGGTCCAGGTGATCGACAACGACGGTAAGCCGGTGCGCTGAGCGCGGCGAGCGAGCGGACGGCGTCGTCCGAGACGTAGTCGCTTCCATGGCGATGACTGCGGGCCGCATCTTCGGATGCGGCCCGTTGCGTTTCCGACGCTGTTCGCTGCGATCGATGTGATCTGCCATGGGGATTCGATCCGGCCGATCGGAAAGCGTCGGGGCTGAAGCCCCTCCCACAAAAGACTTCAAGCTTCGCTCGGCACCCAGAGCCCAGCGCTCGACACCCGGCTCCCGGCTCATCACTCGGCATTTGGTGCTCGGTATTCGGCGGCGCGAAGCCACCCGCTCCGCATTCCTACCGCGCTCAGCCGATTCCGGCGACAATGCGCCGGTTCGTAATTCACAGCCGAGGTCTCCATGCGCGCGTTGGCATTACCGTCCCTGACCGTCACCGTCCTGGCCCTGAGCGTTTCGGCCTGCACCTGGGTCAACATGGCGCCCGGCGCGCAGGCGGTGCGGGTGTTGTCCGCGGGCGCGGCGCCGGCGTGCGAGAAGCGCGGCGAGGTGGCGGTGGCGGTCAAGCACAACGTCGCCTTCTACGAGCGCAATCAACTGCGCGTGCGCGAGGAGCTCGAAACCCTGGCGCGCAACGAGGCGCCCGGCCTGCAGGCCGATACGATCCAGCCCTTGGGCGATCCCTCTCAGGGACAGCAGCGTTTTGGTGCCTATCGTTGTGGCTCAGGAGCCGCTCCGGTTGCCCCCGCTGCGCAAAAGCCGGCTTCGGGCGCCGCCCAGACCTACCCGGTCGAGGGCTGAACGGGTTTCCAAACCCTTCCGTACGGCTGTTTTGAAGCGCTTTTATCGCGCTAACCAGTTGTTTTTAAATGAGCTTCTGGCCTGGGGCCTGCTCCAGGCCCTGGCCAGTGGGTGACATTAACTAATGCGTCAGGTCCGGGAAGGCGCTAACCTGTCCTACTTTCTGTCCGCGAAGGGTTTGTCGCCCATGCTGTTCCAACACGTAGCCATCGCCGGCCTCGCTCATGTCGACGCGCCGCGAAAGCTGACCTCGGAGGAGATCAACGCCCGGCTCAAGCCGACGCTCGATCGCCTCGGCATCAAGGTCGATGTGCTGCAGGACGTCGCCGGTGTGCGCGAGCGTCGTCTGTGGGACGGCGAAATGAAGCCTTCCGACGCCGCCACTCTGGCCGGCGTCAAGGCGCTGGCCGACGCCTGTATCGATACCGACCGCATCGGCCTGTTGATCAACACCTCGGTCAGCCGCGACTACCTGGAGCCATCCACGGCCAGCATCGTCGCCGGCAATCTGCGCCTGGGCGAGAACTGCCAGAACTTCGACGTCGCCAACGCCTGTCTGGCCTTCATCAACGGTATGGACATCGCCGGGCGCATGATCGAGCGCGGCGAGATCGACTACGCCCTGATCGTCAACGGCGAAACCGCCAACAAGGCCTACGAGAAGACTCTCGAACGCCTCAGCGGCGCGGAAGTGACCGAAGCGCAGCTGCGCGACGAGATGGCAACGCTGACCTTGGGCTGCGGCGCCGCGGCCATGGTGCTGGCGCGTTCCGAACTCGCCCCGGGCGCGCCGCGCTACCGCGGCGGCGTGACCCGTTCGGCCACCGAGTGGAACCATCTGTGCGTGGGCGATATGAACCACGACCGCATGGTCGCCGACGGCCGCATGCTGATGATCGAAGGCCTCAAGCTCGGCCAGAAGACCTTCACCGCTGCGCGCGCCGCGCTGGGCTGGGCGGTGGAAGAGCTCGACGAGTTCGTGATCCATCAGGTCAGCCGCGCTCATACCCAGGCCTTCCTCAAGGCGTTCGGTATCGACCCGAAGAAGGTCATGACCATCTTCGGCGAGCACGGCAACATCGGTCCGGCCTCGGTGCCGATCGTGTTGAGCAAGCTGCGCGAGATGGGCCGCCTGAAGAAGGGCAATCGCGTGGCGCTGCTCGGCATCGGCTCGGGCTTGAACTGCTCGATGGCCGAGGTGGTCTGGTAAGGCGCGATCCGCGCGGCGACGCCGCGACGATTCAAGCGAACGAGGCCCGGTGCGAAAGCATCGGGCCTTTTCGTTGTTGCGCCCGAGCTTTTGTGGGAGGGAGCTTCAGCCCCGACGCTTTTCGATCCGCGCTCGCCGACCTCGCACCAATCCACCGTCGCGACCGGATCGAAAAAGCGCCGGTGCTGAAGCTCCCTCCCACGAGGCATTCACTTCGATCACTGTCGCGCCACCGGACACATCGCATGCACCTGGGTAATACGTGCCCTCGCTCGCGCTTGCTATAGTCGAACTCTCTCCGCGCGAGCGCCGCAATGGCCGCCGCGCCAAGGAACGATTCCTCACCCGCAACGGAGTTGCCCGCATGGCCCAGCCCAAGAGCCACCTCGAGATCGCCCTGGCCTCGATCCCGGTATTCACCAACGACGGCACCCTCGACGTCGCCGAACTGCAGAAGCTGCTCGACCTCGCGCTGCGCGACCAGAGCGTCGACGACGACGAGAAGCGCGTGCTCGGCAACATCTTCAAGCAAGCCGAACTCGGCCAGCTCGATGCCGAGGTCAAGCGCCGCATCGACGAGGCCCGCAAGTTGCACGGCATTCCGGCCTGAGCCGGCCGGCGGCCGATTCACGGCTGCCGGAACGGTTGGCTGTGGCGATCGTCGGCGATCGTCGTTACGCGGTCGCGGCTTGCGCCGCTCCTACAGGGAGCGGATGTAGGAGCGGCGCAAGCCGCGACCGCGACCTCACGACCGCAGCGCCCTCAGCCTTCTGTCGGTTCCAACCCCTTGATCCCAAAGACGCGACCGCCGACTTCTGCGGACTGCATCACCGTTCGTCGGCTCTCACATGTCACGTCTTGCCAATGTCACATGTGATGAATTAACGTGAAGCCCATGGAACGCCGATCCTCCGCCTACTACCAGCGTCGCCATCGCGAACGTCTTCGCGAGAAGGGGCTGGTCAAGAAGGAGCTGTGGGTACTGCCCGAGTTCGCCGACGAACTGCTGGTGGTGGAGAAGCGGATGCGGCAGCCGCGCGGTGCGGCGCCGGGGCGTGGACGCGTGGAGAAAGACATGAACGACGGCAAGGTCTGGACGGCTACCGGTCTGTACGACGCTTTGTCGCAGGCCGAGGAATTCGTCTACGGCGACTCGCAGATCGAACTGATCGACGGCGCCGAGGCCAGCCTGCATCTGGTCATGGCCGAGTACGGCGACCTGCCGTTGTTCCTGGCCGTGGTCGGCGAGCAGATCGTGGTCGAGGCGCTGTTGTGGCCGGTGTCGCACGTGCGCGATCCGGCCGGGTTCAACGAAGAAGTACTGCGCACCCACAAGGTGATCTTCCCGTTGTCGACCATCGGCATCGAGACCCTGGCCGACGGCGAATCGGTCTACATGATGTTCGGATCGCTCAGCGCGGCTTCGTCCTTGTCGAACGTGCTCTACGAAATCGAGACGCTGGCCGACAACGTCATCAAGGCCACCGAAGCCTACGAACTGCAACTGCTGGAGGCCGCCTGACATGCCCGGCAGACACGAAGGCGGCAGCAACATCTGGAGCAAACTGCTGACCTCGCTGCGCGGCGGCGCGAGCGAGCTCGGCGACAGCTGGATCGACAGCCGCGCGCTGCGCATCCTGGATCAGGAAATCCGCGATTGCGATCTGGACCTGCGCCAGTCGCGCGAATCGCTCGCCCATCTGCTCGCCCGCCACACCCTGGCGCAACGCGCGCTGGTCGAGCAGGGCGAGAAGATCGCCGAATACGAAGGCTATGCGCTCAAGGCGCTGGAAGCCGGCGACGAGCCGCTCGCGCGCGAGGTCGCCGACAAGATCGTGAAACTCGAAACTCATCGCGGCGACGACGAGCGCCACGTGCACGAGCTTGCCACCAGCTCGGCCGAACTGCGCAAGGCCGTAGCGATGGCCGAAGGCAACATTCGCCGGCTCAAGCAACAGCTCGATACGGTCAAGGCCACCGAGAGCGTGCAGCGCGCCCAGGCCGCGGTCGCCCAGCGCTACGCCGGGCCGCACAACAAGTTGCAGACCGCGATCGACTCGCTGGCGCGGATCAAACTCAAACAAGCCGAACGCGGCGCGCGCATGGAAGCGGCGACGGAGCTGGCGCGCCACGACAGCGGCGACAGCCTGGACAAGAAATTGCGCGACGCGGGGATCATGCCCGACGACGCCGGCGCTGAAGCGGTGCTGGCGCGTTTGCGGCAAAAACTGCCGGGCTGACATGGGGTCGCCCGGTTTCATGGAGCCGCCGGATGCGCGGCAAGAGGGGAGGAAGGGCGATGGTCGAGTTTCTGAGTACGATTTTCACGCTGCCGACGGTGTTCTACACCGTGCTGCTCGGGGTGGTGTTCTGCTATTGGCTGCTGTCCGCGTTCGGCCTGGTCGGCGGCGAAATGATCGACGGCTGGATCGGCGGCGAGGCGCACGGCCACGGCGCGCACGGTCTGGGCGATCACACCCTGGCCGACGGTACCCACCATCACGGCAACGGCGTTTTCGATCCGTTGATGCGCTTGGGGCTCGGCGGCATTCCGATCACCGTGGTGCTCAGCGTGATCATCATGGTTGCGTGGGTGCTGACGCTGTACGCCGACGTCTATCTGCTGCGGCTGTTGCCCGGCGCGCCGCTGCGCATCGTCGGCGGCGCGGTCATCATCGTCGCCGCGTTCGCCCTGTCGCTGCCGGTCGCCGCGCTGGCGCTGCGCCCGCTGCGTAAGCTGCTGCGCAAGATGCAGCCCGGCCCGCCGCGGCCGATCCTCGGCCAGACTGCGGTGATCCGCACGCCGGTCAACCGCGTCACCGGTACCGCCAGCGTCGAAGACGGCGGCGCCGGCCTGATTCTGCAGATCCGCGACGACGATGCCGCACGCTTCAAGCGCGGCGATCGGGTCGTGCTGATCGAATACCTGGAAGACCAGAACGTCTACCGCGTGGTCAGCGAAGACGAATTCCGCGGTGCCTGAGCGCGGCCCCGCGTCCGGCGCGGGGTTGGCTCAGTCGCTGCAACCGAAATCGGCAGTCGTGTCATAGGGAGATGGTTATGAATTGGATGGTAGCGCTCACCGTCATCGGCGGTTGCACGCTGATGATTTTCGTCATGTTGCTGATGTTCAAGGCCTTCTATATCAAGGTGCCGCAAGGCACGGCCTTGATCGTCAACGACATGTCCGCCACGCCGAAGGTGCATTTCACCGGCGCCTTGGTCTATCCGGTGATCTACAAGAAGGAGTTCATGAAGATCTCCTTGATCACCCTGGAAGTCGACCGCCGGGCCAAGGACGGGTTGATCTGCAAGGACAACATGCGCGCCGACATCACCGTCGCGTTTTACCTGCGTGTCAACGAGACCCAGCAGGACGTGCTCAAGGTCGCCAAAGCCATCGGCGTGGACCGCGCGTCGGACCGCACCGCGGTCAACGAGCTGTTCAACGCCAAGTTCTCCGAAGCGCTCAAGACCGTCGGCAAGCAGATCGAGTTCGTCAAGCTGTTCGAGAACCGTCAGGAATTCCGCGACCGCATCATCGAGGTGATCGGCAACGATCTCAACGGCTATGTGCTCGAGGACGTGGCGATCGACTATCTGGAGCAGACCCCGAAGTCCTCGCTGGATCCGACCAACATCCTCGACGCCGAAGGCATCCGCAAGATCACTGAGCTGACCGCGGCGCAGAACGTGATCACCAACGAGCTCGAGCGCAACGAGCAACTGGCGATCACCAAGAAGAACGTCGAAACCCGCGAAGCCATGCTCGCGCTCGAGCGCCAGCAGGCCGACGCCGAGGCGCGGCAGAAGCGCGAGATCCAGACCATCCAGGCGCGCGAACAGGCCGAGACCGCCAAGGTCCAGGAAGAAGAGCGCCTGAAGTCGGAGAGCGCGCGAATCGGCGTCCAGGAGCAGCTCGACATTCGCGAAGAGAATCGTCAGCGCGAAGTCGAAGTCGCGCAGCAGAACCGCCAGCGCGCGGTGGTGATCGAGGTCGAGAAGGTCACCCGCGCCAAGGATCTGGAAATCGTCGCGCGCGAACGCGAGGTCGAACTCAACCGGATCGAGAAGGAAAAGGCGCTGGAAGAACAGCGCAAGGAAATCGCCAACGTGATCCGCGACCGGATCGCGGTCGAGAAGACCGTGGCCCAGGAAGAAGAGCGGATCAAGGAAGTGCGTCAGGTGTCCGAGGCCGATCGCGCCAAGCAGGTCATGGTGCTGCATGCGCAGGCCAAAGCCGAGGAAGAACTGGTGCGTCAGGTCAAGCAGGCCGAGGCCGACGAGACCTCGTCCAAGCACAGGGCGGTGGAGATCACTACGCTGGCGCAAGCCGAGCTGGAATCGGCCGGCAAGCAGTCCGAAGCGAAGAAGAAGATGGCCGAGGGCATCGAGGCCGAGCGCGCCGCGCCGGGTTTGGCCGATGCGCGCGTACGCGAAGTCACCGCCGCGGCGATCGAAAAGGAAGGCCTCGCCAAGGCGCGAGTCGTTGCCGAGACCATGGGTGCGGAAGCCAAGGGCGATCAGGACAAGGGCATGGCCCAGGCGCGGGTGATGGAAGCGCAGGCCGACGCCAAGCAGAAGCAGGGTTTGTCCGACGCCAAGGTGCTGGAAGAAAACCTGTTCGCGCAGGCGCGCGGCGAGGAACAGCTCGGCGCGGCCAAAGCCAAGGCCAATCGCGATCTGGGCATGTCCGAGGCCGATGTGCTGCTGCAGAAGTTCAAGTCCGAAGCCGAGGGCCTGTCGCAGAAGTTCGGCGCCCTGGACTCGCTCAGCGATCAGGCACGTGCGCACGAAGAGTTCCGCATGCAGTTGGAGAAGAACTTCGAGCAGGCCATCGCAGGTATCGAGGCCAACAAGGAAGTGGCCAAGGAACAGGCCGACGTGCTGGCCGCCGCGCTCAGCAAGGCCAACATCGACATCGTCGGCGGCGAAGGCGCGTTCTTCGATTCCTTCGCCAAAGCTCTGTCGGTCGGCAAGGCGATCGAAGGCGTGGCCGGCAAAAGCCCGATCGTGCAGGACGTGCTGCAGCGGTTGCTGGCCAAGGCCGACGGCAAGGGCGACGGCAGCAAGACCGCGGGCGAAGCCACGCTCGATTCCTGAGCGCGCGCAAGGCCAAGGAATGCGCCGTCGGCGTGACGGCGCATCGGATGGACGTCGGCGGCGCGATGCGTCGCGCCGCCGGCCGGATCGCTAGGACTAACCACTGATGGCCGACACCAAGCCGACCGCGGCTGCGGGCGAAACTTCCAACGACGGCGCCAAGTCGCAGGCCGACGCGACGGTCGATCAGGCCGTCGCCCAGGGCGGCGCCTACGAGGTGCTGAGCAAGCGTCTGACCGATCAAGGTCAGCGTCTGCGCGGCCTTGCCGACGGCCTGAACCAGCAGCGGCTGGGCGAGTTCGGCAGCAGCCAGATGGAGGTCATCGGGCGCTTCCGTATCCGCACCGAGAACAATTGCGTCGCCAGAGACATCGTGCAGGTCGGCGAGCACTTGGTGTTCGGCTACAACGTATTCATGGGCCTGAAGAAGGAGACCACGGTCGCCGACGTGTTCTGCCTGTACAAGTTGGTGCAGGGTCCGGAGGGCTACGACGTCACTCCGGTGGAGCTCAAGGGCAGCTTCCTCGGCATCGACAGCTTCGCCCAGGATTTCCGCGAGCTGTACGCGTACTACAAGCACACCCGGCTGATCCAGCTGATCGTGCGCGACAGCAAGCTGCTGGCCGCGTTCCAGATCGGCGAGCGCATCACCGATCTGCGCGTGTTCCGCTGGGCGATCTCGCCGCGCGGCGAAGTGCGCTACATCGACAACCGCGGCGAGCGCGACATCGCCCTGCCGGCGCCGTTCGATTTCGAATGGACCCGCGCGACCCGCGAAATGGTGATCAACGGTCGCCATCCGCATCTGAACATCCTCGACAGCGTGTTCGTCGAGACGGTGGGCGGCGATCTGACGATCAAGATCGAGGACAACACCGAGGACGGCCAGGGCATCTACCGCGAGCCGGTCAGCGACAAGACCCAGTCGCTGGACGACGCGCAGGTCGATTTCGCCCGCGTCGGCAGTCTGATCCTGCTCAAGATCCTGCCGTACCGCGAAGAGCAGTGGCGTTACCTGGTGTTCAACACCCTGACCCGCAAGGTGGTGCGCCTGGATGAGATTGGCCTGGCTTGCATCCAGTTGCCGGAAGACCACGGCATCATCTTCCCCGGCGGTTACTACCTGCAGAACGGCGAGCACAAGCGTTTCGACCAGTCGATGGACGGCATGCGCTACAAGCGCAGCATCCGCTCGCCCAACGGCGAGGACGTGTTGTACCTGTTCTACGAGCCCGAACAGGGCCGTACAGCGATGTTCACCTACAACATGATCGAACGCCGGCTGCAGACGCCGATCTTCGGTCACGGCTACGCGCGCCTGGAAGACGGGCGCATGGTGATCTTCGCCGCCGAAAGCGACGAGCCGACCCGCGTGCATCCCATGCAGGTCTGGCAGACGCCGTACGCCAGCGACGAGTACGCGGCCCGGCAGCCGGCCGGCAACACCTTCATGGGCAAGATCGGCAACGCCGAACTGGTCCGCGGTGTGTCCGAACTGATCAGCCTGAGCCGCGAGATCGAAGCCACCGAGGTCTCCGCGCAGCGTTACGGCCTGCTGGCGCAGAACACCCGCCGCCTGTTCGATGCGCATCATTGGTTGTCCGATCCCCACTGCGGCGATGTGGCGCCGCTGCTGCGCGAGATCGCCGCCACCGCCGAGTCGGTGCTGGACGAGTACGAAAAAGTCGAAGGCATCCGCGGCCAGTCCGAGCGTGCGATGCGCGAGGCGCAGAGCAAGCAGAAAGCCTTGCTCGACAGCCTGCAACCGGAGAACTGGGAGCGGGTCCAGGAGTTCGTCGACGCGCTCAACCGGCTGACCGCGCAGCGCGGCCATCTGCTGACCATCCGCGAATACCGCTACATCGACGTGGCCGCGATCGATGCGATGGAGCAGGCCTTGATCGCCGCGCACGAACGCATCGGCGCGGCGACCGGCGATTTCCTCGCCGGCGACAAGGCGCTCGCGCCGTTGGCCGAACGCCTGCACGCGCTCGACGCACAGGCCCAGCAGGCCGTCACCGTCGCCCAACTGGTCGAACCCTTGGGCGAGATGCGCTCCATGTCCGGCGATCTGGACATGCTCTCGGCGCTGATGGCCACGCTGAAGGTCGACGACGCGACCCAGCGTACCCGGATCGTGGGAGCGATCTCGGAGATCTACGCAAAACTCAATCAGGCCAAGGCGCGCGCCGATCAACGCCGCAAGAGCCTGGGCTCGGCCGAGTCGGTGGCGCAGTTCGGCGCCCAGTTCACTCTGTTCGGCCAAAGCATCGCCAGCGCGCTGGCGTTGGCGCAGGATCCGGAAAAAGCCGACGAGCAGCTCTCGCGCCTGATGGTGCAGCTGGAGGAACTGGAGAGCCAGTTCGGCGAACACGAAGCCTTCCTCGGCGACATCCTGACCAAGCGCGAAGAGCTGCTGGAAACCTTCGAAGCGCACAAGCAGACCCTGCTCGACGATCGTCAGCGCAAAGCGCAGGCGGTGATGGACGCGGCCAAGCGCATCCTCGATGGCCTGGGCCGGCGCACCGCGCGCTTCGCCAATGCCGATGAGCTCAACGCCTTCTTCGCCGGCGACGCGCTGATCCTGAAATTGCGCGAGCTGGCCGAACGCCTGCGTTCGCTCAAGGACAGCGTCAAGGCCGACGACGTCGAGGCACGGATGAAGGGCGCGCGCGACCAGGCGGTACGCGCGCTGCGCGACCGCAGCGAGTTGTTCGAAGAAGGCGGCAACGTCATCAAGCTCGGCCCGCGCCACCGTTTCAGCGTCAACACGCAGGAACTCGACCTCACTTTGTTGCCGCGCGGGGACGTATTGAATCTTCATCTGACCGGCACCGATTTCTTCGAGCCGCTGCAGAACCCCGAACTGGACGCGGCCCGCGCTTACTGGGGCGTGTCGATGGATTCGGAATCCGCGCAGCTGTATCGCGGCGAGTATCTGGCCGGCCTGGTGATCGAATCGGCCGCGGCGAACCGCGACGGCCTGAGCCTGGATCTGCTGCGCCAGCAGTTGGCGCAGCCCGAAACGCTGGCGCGCACGGTGCGCGACTTCGCCGCGCCGCGCTACCGCGAAGGCTACGAAAAAGGCATCCACGACCACGATGCCGGCCTGATCTTGCAAGCCTTGCTGCCGCTGCGCGACAGCGCCGGCAGCCTGGCCTTCGAACCGGCCGCGCGCGCCTGGGCGGCGTGGTTCTGGTCCTTGCGCTGCGGACACGAAGGCGCCGGACAATGGCCGGAACGCGCGCGCACCGCGGCCGACATCGAACGCTTGTTCGGCAGCGCGGCCGGTCTGGAAGCGCTGCGAGGCGAAGTCGCCGCGGCGATGACCGCCTATGCGCAAGAGCAGACCTTGCCGATCGATCCGGCGCTGACGCCGCACGCGGCCGAGTATCTGGTACTGGAGTTGTCGGCCGAGCATCCGCAGTTCGTATTCAGCAAGTACGCACAGCAGTTGTTGAACGCGCTGCGCGAAAAGTTGGGCGCGGCGCGGATGTGGGACGGTTTCGCCCAGACCCTGGAAGCGCTGCGCGAGCGTCCGGCCGCGCGCTGGGCGCTGGCGCTGCACTGGATCGAAGCGCTGGCGCGCAGCCCCGAGCTGGCGCCGATCGCGGCGTATGCGGCCGAGGCCGCGGCGCTGGCGCTGCTGGACCAGAGCGTCGCGCGCAAGGTCGTCGAGACCGATCTGAGCGCCCCAGTGCAGGGCTTGCTCGGTGAGCACGCGCGGATCAAGGAAGGCCGCATGAGTCTGGCCATCGACGACTGGTCGGCGCGGTTGCGCCATCACCGCGTGAGTTTCGTCCCCGGTTTCCAGCGTTATCAGGCGCTGCGCCAGGAGATCGTCGGCCGCGAGCGCCACGCGCTGCGCCTGGACGAGTTCAAGCCGCGGCCGTTGAGCTCGTTCGTGCGCAACAAGCTCATCAACGACGTGTACTTGTCGGTGATCGGCGACAATCTCGCCAAGCAGATGGGCACGGTCGGCGAGAGCAAGCGCAGCGACCTGATGGGCCTGCTGATGATGATCTCGCCGCCGGGCTACGGCAAAACCACGTTGATGGAATACGTGGCGCACCGGCTGGGCCTGATCTTCATGAAGATCAACGGCCCGGCGCTGGGCCACGAAGTGCGCTCGCTCGATCCGGCCCAGGCGCCGGACGCGACCTCGCGCCAGGAGCTGGACAAGCTCAATCTCGCGCTGGAGATGGGCAACAACGTGATGCTGTACGTCGACGACATCCAGCACACCCATCCGGAGTTCCTGCAGAAGTTCATTTCGCTGTGCGACGGCACCCGCCGCATCGAGGGCGTGTGGAAGGGCCGTACCCGCACCTACGACATGCGCGGCAAGAAGTTCTGCGTGGTGATGGCCGGAAACCCGTATACCGAGTCCGGCGAGGTGTTCAAGATTCCGGACATGCTCGCCAACCGCGCCGACATCTACAACCTCGGCGATGTGCTCGGCGGCATGGAGGCCTCGTTCCTGCTGAGCTATATCGAAAACAGCCTGACCTCGAACCCGGTGCTGGCGCCGCTGGCCACGCGCGAGATGGCCGATCTGTACCGTTTCGTCGCCAAGGCCGAAGGTAAAGCGTTCTCGGCCAACGAGCTCAGCCACGCCTACAGCGGTGCGGAGATCAACGAGATCGTCACCACCCTGGAGCGGCTGATCCAGGTCCGCGACGTGGTCTACAAGGTCAACCAGCAGTACATCGCCAGCGCCGCGCAGGCCGAGAGCTACCGCACCGAACCGCCGTTCAAGCTGCAGGGCAGCTATCGCAACATGAACAAACTGACGGAAAAGATTTCGCCGGTGATGAACCAGGCCGAGCTGCAGCAGTTGATCGGCGATCACTACCTCGGCGAGGCCCAGTTGCTGACCTCCGGCGCCGAGGAGAACCTGCTCAAGCTGGGCGAGCTGCGCGGCGTTCTGAGCGCGGAGCAAAGCGCGCGCTGGAGCCAGATCAAGCGCGATTTCCTGCGCAACAAGGCGATGGGCGCGGGCGAGGACGATGTCGGCGGCCGCGTGGTCGCCCAGCTCAACGATCTGGTCGAGAGCGTGCGTGCGCTCGATTCGGCGGCCGAGCGCGCGAACGCCGCCGCAGCGGCGACGCCCGCGTCGGTCGACGACCCCGCACCTTGGGCGCAGATCCTCGCGCTGCTCGAACGCGTGGCCCAGTCGCAATCGGCGCCGCCGAGCACGCCGAGCGCGCCGGCCGCGCCGACGCCGGATTTCGACGCCTTGCTCAGCCGCCTGGGTCCCTCGTTGCAGCAAGCCTTCGATCCGCTGGTCGAGCGCCTGCAAGACAGCGGCGACCGCCAGAGCCGGATCAACGAAGCGCTGGTGGAGCTGTTCAAGCAACTGGGCGAGCGCGAGATTCAGGACGCCCCGACCCGCGCGGCGATGACCGAGCAACAGCGCGAGCTGCAGCGCGCGCTCAACGATTTCGCCGACCGGCTCAACGGCCGGATCCAGCGCTGAGGGCCGCCACACCATGGATTTCGGACAACTCGACCAGCGCCTGCGCGACAGCCTCGCCGACTACGCGCTCGACAACGAGGAAAAATTCGAACTGCGCGAACTCGGCGGCAGCATCGGCGGCGATCGGCTGCGCTATCTGCGCAACCGCGCCTTCGACATGACCCGCGAGCTGATGCTGGCCGAACCGGCGCGCACCTTGGACGCGCTGCGCTGGCTGGAGCAGGTGGTCAAGACCCTGGACATGGTCGCCGCCGCGCCCGCGGTGGTGTCCAGTGCTTACTTCGCCCCGGGCGACGCCTGCCTGCGCAAACTGCGCGAGTTGTGCCGCGGCGCCAAGCGCAGCGTCGCGATCTGCGTCTACACCATCTCCGACGATCGCCTCACCGAGGAGATCCTGGCCTGCCACCGGCGCGGAATCGAGGTGCGGGTGATCAGCGACAACGACAAGAAGTTCGACGAAGGCAGCGACGTACTGCGCCTGCGCGAACTCGGCGTGGCGGTGCGCATCGACGACAGCCCGTTCCACATGCACCACAAGTTCGCGCTGTTCGACGGCCGGGTACTGGCCAACGGCAGCTTCAACTGGACCCGCAGCGCGACCACCAGCAACGAGGAGAATCTGGTGGTGACCGACGATGCGAATCTGGTGCGGTGCTTCGCCGGGCAGTTCGAGGAGTTGTGGGAGAAGTTCGTGCCGGGGACGAATGCGGCGAGGTATTGAGGTTCCGACCTGAATCGCGTGCGCACCGTGTTTGCGGCTGGCGCATCGGGGCTGAAGCCCCTCCCACAAAAGACCTCGTGGCTTCGAAGTTTTTTGTGGGAGGGGCTTCAGCCCCGACGCTCTTCGCTCGGATCGCCGCACACTCGCAGCTCGGGTGCCACCATCAATTCCTGCGCCGCTTGAGCCCCGCCTTTCCGCTGCGCGCCAACTCGTCCTTCACCGCCTGCGTATCCTGACCCAGCACCGGCGCGGCGAACGCGGCCGGGCCCGGGGTGCGGCCGAACTTGATCGATTGCGCGACACCGCGGTAACGGCCTACGCCGGGGTGATCGATCGCGCCGACGATGCCTTCGGCCAACACCTGCGGATGCTCGAACATGTCCTCGATCCGCCGCGCCGCCGCGCACGGCACCTCATCGCCGAACAGCGCTTCCCACTCCATCGCCGTGCGCGCGGCCAACGCGGCGTGCAGGCGCGGGACGATCTCGGCCGCGGCCTGGGCGCGCTTGCGCACGCTGTCGTAGCGCGGATCTTCCGCCAGTTCGTTCAAGCCGGCCCTTTCGCACAGCGATTTCCAGAATCGCGCGGTGTTGGCGGAAATATAGATGTGGCCGTCGCGGGTCGGATGGATGCCGGTGACGCCGCCCGAGCGCATGTCGCGGCCGATGTCCAGGCTTTCGCCTTCGGCCCAGATCATCCGCGCCGATTGCATGGTCAGCGCGCTGCGCAGCAACGACACGCCGACGAACTGGCCCAGGCCGCTGCGTTCGCGTTCGAATAACGCCGAGGACACGCCGGCGGCCAGCAAGGCGGCCGCGTAATAATCGACCACCGAGCCGTAGATGATCTCCGGCGGACCGCCACGCGGGCCTTGCAGCGCGCACATGCCGGTCATGGTCTGCAGCACCTGGTCGTAGCCGGCCTTGTCCTTCATCGGACCGGTTTCGCCGTAACCGGTGACCGCGCAATAGATCAGGCGCGGATTGATCAACTGCAAACGTTCGAAATCGATGCCCAGACGCTGCGGCACCTTGGGCCGGAAGTTGTGCACCAGCACGTCGGCCTCGCGCACCAGCCGCAACAGCACGGCGTGATCGGCGGGCTGCTTGAGATCGAGCACGATGCCGCGCTTGCTGCGGTTGACCCCGAGAAAGGCGCGGCTTTCGCTGACCAGCGTGGACGGGTACTGGCGCAGGTTATCGCCGTCGGGCGGCTCGATCTTGATCACGTCCGCGCCCTGATCGGCGAGCAATGAGCAACCGAACGGCCCGGCGATGTAGGCGCTCAGATCGAGCACGCGCACGCCGGCGAGCGGGCCTTCGCCGGTGCCGTGGCGCGGTTCGCCCGCGAAGTCGAGGGAGTTGGAATCCATGCGATGCGTGTTCCGGGAGCGGGTGCCTGCGGCCGTTCAACTGTGCGCCGCGCGGGTGCGCGAAAACAGGCGGGCGGCATATGTTCTGGCGCTACAAATTCTTGCTTGGCCCATGTGTAACTCATGCGAAGTCATGCGCGATCCCCATCGATGGACGCCGCGACGGGAGCCGCGTCGACGGGAGCCGGCGCGAGCGACAGCCAGGTCAGCCGCCAGGCCCCGTCGACGCGGCCGCCGGCGCAGTAGTACGGCTTGAACACCAGCGGCTCGCGGTAGCCCGGATTCAGTTCGATGCGCGGCAGCGGATCGCGCGCGTCGGGCGCGGACCAGCGTAGCCAGTCCGTTTCGGGCGCATCGGGCCGACGCAGGGTTTCATCGGTCTTGAAGCCGTCGATCAGCCCGGTCGCATAGACCAGGGGGCCGCAGGTCAGGCCGAGATACTCGTAGCGCAGCACTTCCTGCGCGACCGGACTGCCGTCGGGCGCGCGCGATTCCTGCACGTTGCGGTTGATCGCCACGTGCGTGCGCGGGGCCATAGGCAGGCGCAGGGCGATCCGGTCGCCTTGGCGCCAGCGGCGGCGGATCGCGAAGTACTCGCCGGCGACGACCGGGCCCTCGGCCGCGACGCCGTTGATCGCGACCTGGGCGCCGTCGGCCCACGAAGGAATGCGCAGCTTCAACGCGAACTCGGCCTCGCGCTGCGGCGCGATCCGCAGATCGATGTCGCCGCCGAACGGATAGTCGGTGTGCTGCTCGATCGCCACATCGCCGGCCGCGGCCAGTGCGACGTGGGCCGTGCCCGGGCCGTACAGGTTGACCGCGATGTCGCCGTCGTCGCCGCGCGTGTAAGCCACGCCCGGTAATTCCTCCAGCGCCATCGCTCCGCTGGATTTGCAGCAGCGCCAATAGGTGGTGTGCACCCGGCGGCCGTTCGGAAAGACGTAGTAGCACCAGTCCTCGCCGTTGGGCGCCTGCGCGCCGAGCAGGTCGTTGTAGGCCGAACGCTCGATCTCCTCGGCGTAGCGCGGATGCCCGGTGATGCTCAGCAGCTCGCGGTTGAGCTGGATCCAGGCCAGGGTCGAACAGGTTTCCACATAGCCTTGCGGGCTGAACGCCCCGGCCGGGTTGAACGCTTCGCGCGAGCGATGGGCGACGCCGCCCCAAGGGCCGCCGCCGAGAGTAAGGTGATGCTCGCGGATGCTGCGCCAAACCGATTCGACCGCGCGCAGGTAGTCGATGTGGCCGCTGACCCGGTACAGCTTGGCCAAGCCGACCAGATTCCAGGCCAGTTGATAGGCCTTGCCGGTGGCGATCCAGGCCGCGTCGACGCCGGCCAGGGCGCGGCTGAGCAGGGCCAGATCGGGATGCGCGTCGGCCTGCCCAAGCACGGTCAGCGCCAAGTCGAGATAGGCGCGGTCGCCGCTGGCCCGATACAGCTCGACCGCCGGATCCAGCAGCACCGTCGCCGACAACCCGTGGTGATTGCCGAGTTCGGTGATGTCGATGTCGCCGCCGCTGAGCGTGCGCAGGCACAGGTCGCCGATCTTGCGAGCGGCTTGCAGATAGCGCGGTTGCGGGAAATGCCGATGCACTTCCAACAGGCCCAGCACCAGATACGCGTGGGTCCAGATGTCCCAGGTGCGCACGCTCGGCGCGCCGTCCCAGCTGACCGGTCTGGGCGCTTGTTTGCGCATGAAGCGGCGCTCGGGCGCGTAAGTGCCCAGATAACCGTCGGCTTCCTGCGTGGACACCAGAAAATCGGCGACCCGGTGCACGCGTGCGCGCAGGCTCGCGTCGCCGCTGCGCGCGGCGGCCTTGGCCGCGGCGATCAGCCATTTGCCGGCATGTTCGCCGTACCAGTCGCCTTCCAGATTCTGTTGCCGCTGCGCGGGCGCGAAGATCGCGATCGCCGGGCTGGTCTCGTCGACGATGAAGTGCGACAAGCGACCGTTGCGGTTGGCGTCCAGGGCATCGCCGAGCAGACCGCCCAGGCGGATGCCGGCCGGATCGATCGCGGGAACGAAGTCGTGACGGCTCATCGCTCAGCTCGCATCGGCCGCGCAACGGAAACCGATGCAGCCCGAGCGGTCCTTGCTCGGCGCCATCAGCAGCAGTTTGTTGTGCTGATCCAGGCGATAGGCCTGCGGGAAATACCAATGCGAGGTCTGCGGCTGGTAGGAGCTGCCGCCGCGCAGCACCGCGCCGCGGGTGTGGTCGTCGTGGTATTCGTCGGTCCACTGCCAGACGTTGCCGACCAGATCGAGCACGCCGAACGGGCTGGCGCCGGCGGGATGCGCATCGACCGCATCGGGTGCGCGCAGGCGGCGGCCGCGGTTGGGCGCCGGCACTGCGTCCTCGCGCCAATCGTCGCCCCAGGGATACGCGCGGCCGTCGTCGCCTTGCGCGGCGTACTGCCATTCCCATTCGCGCGGCAGGCGCTTGCCGGCCCACTGTGCGTAGGCGCGTGCGTCTTCGATCGACACCCAGGTGACCGGACGCTGGTCCCAGCCCGGACGCGGCGCGCCGTCGACCCAGTCGCGCAGATAGTTGTGGGCATCGCGCGGCGCATAGCCGCTGGCGCGGACGAACCGCAGGTACTGTGCGTTGGTGACCGGCGTGCGGTCGATGAAGAAGCGCGGCAGGCGCATGCGCTTGCGATGGTTGCGCCGCGCGCTGTCTTCCCACGGGTATTGCACGTCGACGCCTTCCCAGGTCTGGCCTTCGATCTGCACGCCGCCGACCTTGAACTCGAATTCGCCGGCGGGAATCTCGATCATGTCCGCCGGCGCCGAGGCGAGCGGCGCGACCGGGTCGATCGGCACCAGCCGCTGTTGCAACGAACGCCATTGCGCGCTGTAGCGGTTCAACGGGGTCGCCGCGCGTTCGCGCATGCGTTCGAGCAGGTCCTCCAGGCCCGCGTGCTCGGCGCCGGCCGGCAGCGCCAGCACCGCGCCGAAGCCGCGGCCTTCGATGGCGAACTCGAGCACGGCGCGATCGCCGTCGACGCGCGGCTGCAATGCCACACCGTTCCACAGATCGTAGTAGCGCTGTCCCGGTGCATGCTCGACCGCGATCTGCTCGCCGGCCACTTCGTACTCGTTGCGATTGACCAGATTCCACACGTTCGCGCCCTGATGCGGGAAGCGGCTGGCGAACACGCCGGCCTGCAGGGTGCGCGCGTAGGGGCGCCAGTGCGCGCTGACCATGTGCGCGGCGAATGCGCGTTCGATCGTGGCGATGCGGCGCAGCGCTTCGGCATCGCGCTCGGTCAGCTGGTTCCACAGGCCCCAGATGTTTTCCCAGGCGTTGTAGCCCACGCCGTTGAAGAAGATGTATTGCAGGTCGTGGTTGCGGTCGCGGCCCCAGCGGTTTTCGTAATTGATCATGTGGCGCGGTTCGAGCCACTTGAACTTCGCCACCGGCGGAATGAGTTCGTTGGGCGCCTTCTTGCCCCAACTCTGCACGTTCCAGATCAGCGCTTCCTCGGCGCTGATGGTCGATTCGGGCTGCAACACCACCGGCCGGCCGGCCGCGTCGCAGGCGTCGAAGAACGCGCGCGGCACGCCGTTGTAGGTGTCTCCGTTGACGCCGTCGGCGCCGACCGCGGCGACCAGTTCGGCCACGCGGTTCCAATCGGTGTCGCCGCCGTCGCGGGTGCCCTGGTCCCAGGGCATGGTCGGCAGGAACACGCGCACACCGCGACGGTGGAAATCCTCGATCGCGCCGCGCAGGCCGTCCAGGCCGCCGGGCAGATCGCGGGCCAGATCGAACTGGTTGCGATCGTCCACGCCGATGTTGGGGTAGACGTACCAGATCAGCACGCTGTCGATGCCGCCGTAACGGCGCTGAAGATCGTCGAGATAACGATCGACCGAGTAGCGACCTTCGACCGGATCGTAGAAGTAACGGTCCTCGGCCATCATCTGGGCGTGGACGAAGTTGCGCTGCGCCCATTGCAGCTCGGGCCGGCGGTAATGCGCGTCGTCGTAGCCGATCCGGATCAGGTGCTCGCGGCGCCAGTCCTTGAGCTCGGCGATCCAGTCGTCGAGGGTGCCGTCGACCTCCATCTTCCAATGGCCGATCTCGGCGAACGGCCAGCCCGGCGCCTTGCCCGGCAGCGGCAGATAGCGCTGGGTGGTGACGTGCGAGAACTTGTACTCGGTGCGCACGCGCGGACGGTCGTCTTCGGGGGCGTCGTCGGCGGCGGAGTCGTAGTTGGACATGGGGGCTCAGGACTTGAATATCTGTGGAGGTCTGTGTGGGAGGGGCTTGAGCCCCGACGCTTTTGTTTCAGTGCGCGCGATCCTGGCCGGAAAGCGTCGGGGCTCAAGCCCCTCCCACAAAAGCCGCGGCATCGGCAGTTTGCAGCAGCTGCTCGACTTCGGCATGAGTGGGCACGCTGGTCTGCGCGCCCAGCCGGGTGCAGGCCAGGGCCGACGCGGCGCAGGCGCGGCGCAGCGCGTCGGGGATGTCGGCGCCGCCGGCCAGCGCCGCGACCAGCACACCGCAGAAGGTATCGCCAGCGGCGGTGGTGTCCACCACTTCGACCGCGAAGGCGTCCTGGCGCAGGTGCTGGCCATCGATGCGGGCCAGGCAGCCGCGCGCGCCCAGGGTCACGATCACCCGCGGCACCCGCAGCGCGGCGAGGCCGGCGTCGAGATCGCCGGCGATCCCGGTCAGCGCCGCCAGCTCGCCTTCGTTGACGATCAGCAGATCCACGCAATCCAGCAACGAGGCCGGCAGCGCCCGGGCCGGCGCGGCATTGAGCGCCACCGACACGCCGGCCTCGCGCGCGCGGCGCGCCCAGGCGTCGACCGCGCCGAGCGGGGTTTCCAACTGCAGCAACAACCAGCCGACGCCGTCCAGCGCGGGCAGATCCTCGCCGCGCAGGTCGGCGTTGGCGCCGGGAGCGACAGTGATCGCGTTCTCGCCCGAGTCGGACACGCAGACGAAGGCGGTGCCGGTGGCGCGGTCGCGGCTGCGACGGATCGACAGTTCCACGCCGGCCTCGCGCAGCGAGCGTTCGATCGGTTCGGCATACGCGTCTTCGCCGAGCGCGAGCAACAGGCGCGTGGCCGCGCCGCCGGCGCGCGCGCAGGCCAGCGCCTGATTGGCGCCCTTGCCGCCGGGAAACGTCGCCAGTTCGCGCCCGAGCACGGTTTCGCCGGGCGCGGGCACGTGGCTGGCGCGGACCACGAAATCGAGGTTGGCCGAGCCGGCGACCAAGACGGAAAGGTGATTCGATCCGCTCACGGTGTCGTATCCGCGTTCGAAGTGTTCGACTGTTTCATCGCCTCATCCACGAGTCGGTAGAAATCCCGGCTGATCCGCGGCAGGTCCATAGTCAGCTCGCTACGCGGCAGATGTTGCAGCAGAGCGATGGCGACCAGTCCCTGGGCCGGATCGATGGCATAGGTGGTCGACGCCGCGCCGGGCCAACCGAAGCGGCCGATCGAACCGGGCTGGCCGCGCTTGATCGGGTCGACGATCACCGCGCCGCCGAAGCCGAAACCTTCGCCGGAGTTGTATTGATGGACCGGTGGGTCGAGCATGGTCAGCTGGTTGCGCAGCATGGCGGCCACGGTGTCGGGGCGCAGCAGACGTGTCGGTTGCTCTGTTGCAGCCGAGTCGCCGCGCTGGCTTTTATCGTCATTTCCGCGAAGGCGGGAATCCAGAGGCTTTCGTGCGGCGACGTCAAAGTCTCTGGATTCCCGCCTTCGCGGAAATGACGGCTGGGAGAGTGTCGGCGGTTGGGGTTGCGTAAGCGATTCGCCACGACCAGCGTCGCCATCACCATCACCATCACCATCACCATCACCATCACCATCACCACCACCACCACCATCACCATCACCATCACCATCACAAGCGACATCGCCCAACTCGCGCGCGATGAGGCCACGATCGAGCAACATCTGCGCGAACCGCGCGTAATCGCACGCAGTCGAATACAAACCGCCCGCGCCGCTGGGATACGCGTTCAGCGCCGCTCCCGGCTCGCGTGCGCTCGGCCCATCGGCGATGCGCAAACGGCCGTCGTCGCCCATCGTGGTGAGGTCGACGACGCGGCCGCGCAGCGCCCGCGACACGCTGAAGCCGGTGTCGCGCATGCCGAGCGGCCGGAAGATGTTTTTGCTCAGGAACGTATCGAACGGCTGTCGATCGACCACTTCGATCAACCGCGCCAACACTTCGATCGCCGCGCCGTCATAGCCGAAACGGGTACCTGGATCGGCGGCCAATGGCGCGCGACTCAGGCGTTCGACGAAACCGCGCAGACCGGCGGCGCGATGCGGGTCGTCGTGCTGCATCGCCGCCAGCGCCGCGGCATCGCCCTCGAGTCCGGCGGCGAAGCCCGCGGTATGGGTCAGCAGCTCGCGGATTGTGATCTCGCTCGCGGCCGGGCGCAGCCGTGGTGCGGCGGTGTCGCCGCTCATCACTTGGCGTCGGGCCAGCTCGGGCAGATAGTGCGACACCGGGTCGTCGAGGCCGATGCGGCCTTGTTCGATCAGCAGCATGACCGCCGCCGAGGCGATGGTCTTGCTCATCGAATAGATGCGGAAGATCGCGTCTTTGCGCATCGGCTCGCGCCGGGCGAGATCGCGGTGGCCGTAGGCTCGGAAATCGACGATACGGCCGTTGCGCAGGATCAGCGTGACCGCGCCCAGGTAACCGTCGGCGTCGGTAGTGTCTCGCATGAAGGCGTGCAGGGTTGCGAAGTCGGGCGGTGTTGCGTCGTCGGCTGCGGGGTCGATGGGTTCGGGTCGCGACGAAGCGGTGCGGGGTTTCGTCGCTTCGGCTGTCGGGGCTGAAGCCCCTCCCACAATAGACCTCGCGATCGAGGCCTTCTCTCCCACAACAGCCATCGGGATCGAAGCCTCTTCTCCCACGACAGGTATTGGGATCGAAGCCTCTTCTCCCACAACAGACACCGGGATCGAAGTCCCTCCCACAGCAGCCAACGGAATCGAGGGCTTTCCTCGCACCATGGCCACCGAACCTGCGTGCGGCGCCGAGGCGACGCTGTTGGCGACCGTCGCGCTCGCCCAACCCGCACCCAGGATCAGCAGGCAACTACGAAGGGCGACGGAAACGGGCAAGGCATCGGGTCCTGGGAAAGCGAAAGCTGCCGCCGCGGGCGTCCGTGCCGGCGGCGGTGGTGTGCGGGGAGGTCCGTGGCGGTGCGGGCGTCTAGAACTTGAAGGTGTGCGTGATCGAGAGGCTGCGTCCGCGGCCGGCCCAGTAGTTCTGGAATCCGCCGGGCGGTTGCGACCAGCTCAGGATGTATTGCTTGTCGAACAGGTTCTCGATGCCGACCGAGAACTTTCCGTAACGTTCGGTCTCGTAGTTCACGCCCAGATCGAGCAAGGTGTAGCCGCGGGTGCTTTCGTTGAAGCTGAAAGGCCGGTTGTCGAACGCACGCACGTCGCTGCCGGACAGCTTGCGCGAGAACAGCGTAGTCGCGCCCAGGCTGATGTCGCCGCGCGGCAGGAACTTCCAGGTCAGGGTCCAGGCGAACTTGTCCGGGTTGATGTCGAGCACGCCCATCGGCTTGTTCATGCCGCCCGCGCCGAAGCGGCCGGCCGCGTCGGCCGACCAGAACGCGGTCTTGCCGCGGGTGTGCGAGTACACCGCGCTGAAACGCCAGTCCTCGTTGAAGCGCCATTCGCCCGACAGCTCGTAGCCCTTGATCCGCACCGGCGCGCGCAGCAGCACGAAGTCGTTGGTGGCCGGATCGATCGCCAGCGACTGGCCGTAGTCGGACTTGGAATCGTAGTGCGAGGCGCTCAGCGCGCCGCGCTCGCCGCGCCAGTTGAAGCCGAACTCGGTGTTCTTCACCACGATGGCGTTGAGATCGAGCAGCACCTTGACGCTGATCGGCGGGTCGTTCGGGCAACCGTCGGTTTGAATGCTGCCGCCATCGCCGGAGCACTGGATGTTGCGCAGCGGAATGCCGACGTTGGCCAAGGTGAAGCCTTCGCCGTAGGAGCCGAACACCGACCATTGCTCGTTGACGCGCCAGACCGCGCCGAAGTTGGTCAGGTTCTCCTGGTAGTCGAGCGAGCCGCCGCCGACGTTGCGGCGGTCGCGATACCAGGTGGTGGTGTAGCTGTCCACGTGCAGCTCGCCGTCTTCGCGACGGATGCCGCCGGACAGCGTCACCGGGCCGATGTCCCAGGACAGCTGCATCCACGGCGCGCGGCTCTTGTACTCCATCGGCGGCACCCACAGCCGGTCGGTCAGTGCCAGACGTTGCTCGGCGGTGTCCTCAACCAGATCCAGGCCCACGCGCAGCTCCAGGCCTTCGACCGAGAACAGCGACGGACGCGCCCACGAGGTGCGCAGTCCCTTCTTGTTGGTGACGATCTCGGACTGATCGTAAAGCGCGTTGATCGGCGCGATCAGCGGATCTTGCCGCTCGATGGTGTTCTCCGGCAGATAGCGCATTTCCTGATCGGCCTTGTAGCCGTTGACGGTGAGCGTGCCGCCGAAGAAATCCGCATGGGTGTAGGTGAGCTGGTACTGCTTGAAGTCGTTGATCGCGGCCTTTGAGCCGAAAATGCTGCCGCGCTCGGAGGTGTTGGTGCGGGTCTCGCCGCACAGCGCGCGCTCGTCGGGCCGGCAGCCCAACACCTGCACGTAGTTGGCCTTGCCTTCGATGTTGAAGTGGCTCACCGAGCCTTCGATGCGCTGCACGCCGTCTTCGCCGAAGTCGTAGCCGGCCTTGATGAACAGGTTGCGCGATTGCGTGTCGGACAGCGAACCGCTGGTGTTCATGCCGATGCGGCGGCCGTCGCCGTCGTAGGTGATGCCGCGATCCAGGAACGAGGCGGCGGCGATCATGTCGAAATTGCCGGCCTTGCGGGCGAAGGTGGCGCCGAGTTTCCAGCCTTCGCTGTCGTCCTTGAACTGCGTTGTGTAGCGCGAGGTGACGGTGAACTCGTTGCCTTCCTGGGTCGGCGAGGCGGACAGGTAGTTGATGATGCCGCCCGCCGCGCCGATGCCTTCGGACGCGGACGGGCCGTTGATGACTTCGATCCGGCCGACGACGCCCATGTCGGTGAAGGTGCCGTTGCGGGTGCCTTCGCGCAGCGGCGAGCCTTGCGGCACGCCATCGAACAAACGCAGCGCGACGCGGCCGCGCAGGTTCTCGCCGGTGTTGCTCATCGCTTGCGAGGACTCGGCGTAACCGGGCACCGTGCGCGCCAACACCGCGGTCGCGTCTTCGGTCAGCACCAGCGAACGCGCCAGCTCGGCCTTGGACACCAGGGTGATCGCGCCGGGAATCTTGTCGACCGCCTTGGGACTGCGGGTGCCGGTGACCACCACGTTGTCGAGGTTGACCGCGGCTTTGTCGCTCGCATTGTCGGCGTCGGCGGAGGCATCGGCTTGCTGGGCGTGCGCGTTGCCCGCGATGGTGGACAGCAGCAGGATGCTGCCGATCGCGGCGGTGAGTGGCTTGACCATGTCTGTCTCGTTATGTGCCGGTGATCGCGCGGGCATACCGTTGCGGCGCGTGCTCGCATGCACGGAACGATGGCGCCGTCGTCTGTCGCGACTTCCCCTCGCGCGCACCGTCCATGCAGGTTCGAGGCGAGCCTATGCGCTCGCCGTCACGGTTGGAACCGATGCGGGGTATGTTCAGAGCCTATGTTTTGTTGGCTTCAGGCCATCGGCTCGATAGAAAAACTATTGCCGCATTGCAGCATCGGCGGTCCGCGCCGATGGCGGGCTCAAGGCGTCGGTGTGCCGACGACCTTGCGGCTTTCGCGCAAGAACGCCGTGACCAGGCGCACGCGCACGCTCGAACGCGACCAGACGATGCCGATGCAGCGTTTGGCCGAGGCGTCGGGCAAAGGGATGCGCGCGAGTTTCAAGCCTTCCGGCCACGGCGGCGCCCAGTCGGGCACCAGCGATACGCCCAGGCCGCGGTCGACCATCACCGCGATCGCGTTGAGCGCGTTCAATTCGAAACGCTCGCGCGGCACGATGTTGGCCTGGCGCAGATACTCGTCGGCCTGGCGGCCGCCCCAATGGTGACGGTCGTAGCGGATCAGCGGCTGGGTCTTGAGCAGTTCGTGCGGATCGCGATCGGCCATGCTCGCCGGCGCGAGCACGATCAGCGGTTCTTCGCGCAGCAGCTGCCACTCGCAAGTCTTGGGCAGCGGAAACGGCGCCTGCAGCACGACCGCGGCATCGACGTCGCCGCGTTCGACGCAGTGGTACAGATCGGCCGAGTACCCCGGCTGGATGAACACGTTGATGCCGGGGAAGGATTCGACCATGCGCGCGAGCACGTCCGGCAGCATGCCCGCCAGCGCGGTGGGGCAGGCGCCCAGGCGAAGCTCGCCGGCGACCTCGCTTTCGTTGGCCACGCTGCGCAGGTCGGCGACGTTGCGCAGCAGCTCGCGCGTGCGCGGCAGGATCCGCGCGCCTTCCTCGGTGACGCTGACGGTGCGGCCGACGCGGGCGATCAGCGGTGCGCCGATTTCGCGCTCCAGGGTGCGGATCTGCTGCGCCACCGCGGCCGGAGTGATGTTGAGCACGCGCGCGGCGGCGGCCATCGAGCCTTGGTCGACCACAGTGACGAAAGTATTTAGGAACTGGGTTTCCACGTTGCCCCGCTCATTGATGTCGGCAGGCTACCCGAGCGCCACCAGCGGCGCCATGTCCGGCGCGCCGAACGGGCGTTTGCCGGAGTCAAGCGGAGCCTGCGTGTGAATATAGCCGGCGCGTCTTGGCGCTGCGGAGCCGCAGGCGAACAATCAGCGCCAACCATCTGCAAGTCGCCGGAACCGGCGGTTCGGGCGATCATTACCCGTGGCAGGTGAAAGTCAATCAACTCACCGACGAACGCACGGTGCCCGGCGGTTCGCATGATCCGGGCATGAGTGGAATCAGCGGCATGGGCGGTCCGCTGCGCTGAGCGCATGCGCGGCGCGCGCTTGTCGAGTTCACGCTTGTCGAGTTCGCGCTCATTGAATGCTGGGTCGCCGCCGAACCAAGCGACGATCCGGATCTCGCGATAGCTAGCGCCCCGCGTGGCAACGCGATCTTTGTGCGAGCGGATTTCAGCCCGGATGCCGGAGCGGCGATGTCGGCGATGGCGGCGTGGCGGGAGCATTGGTTCGGCTTCGACGCGTCTTGTGCCCGCAAGTCGGGCCTGAAGGCCCTCCCACAAAAGCGATGCGTTCCGCCGCGACCGGGGGCCGGCATCGTCGCCTGGCGCGGGTTTTCAATCGCTGGCCCGATCGCGATAGATCGTCAATCCTTTCAGCGATTGCCCCGGCGGCGGGAAGAACAAGCTGGCCGCGTAACCGATGACGATGCACAGCGCGATGGAGATCGCCAGGTAGTAGTAGGGATGCACCATCTGCAGGGTCCAGATCGCCAGGGTCAGGGCGATGCTGCCGGCGATGCCGATCGCCACGCCCTGCCAGTTGGCGCGGCGGGTGAACATGCCCAGGGTGTAGGCGCCGGCGAATCCGCCACCCAGCAACCCGGCCAGTTCGATCGACAGATCGAACAGCGAGTGGATGTCGAACTTCGACAGCAACAGCGCGGTGACGATGCCGATCAGGCCGACCACCACGGTCATGATCTCGGCGAAGAATACGCTCTGCTTCGCGGTGCGGTTCTTGGCCAGCTTGTCGTAGAAATCCACCGAGATCAGCGTGGCCACCGAGTTCATGATGCCCGACAAGGTCGCCATCGCCGCGGCGAAGATGCCGGCGATGATCAGCCCGGTCACGCCCACCGGCAGTTCGGCGGCGATGAACATCGGGAAGGTCGCGTCGATCGGCAGCAGCGGATTCATCCGCTCCGGGTGGTTCTGGTAATACACGAACAGCGAAGTGCCGATGGTGTAGAAGATCAGGCCGCCGGGGATGGTGATCGCGGCGAAGGCCCAGATCGAACGCCCGGCTTCCTTGTCGGACTTGGTCGACAAGGTGCGCTGCATCAGCACCTGATCCTTGGGGAAGGTCAGCACCACCTCGAACACCACCAGGAAGATGAAGCCCCAGACCGTGGCGCGGGTCAGGTCGAAGCTGAAATCGAAGGTGTGCATCTTGTCCAGAGCGGTCGCGGTGGACCAGTACTGTTCGAAGCCGCCGGGCAGGTGCCAGATCATGTAGCCGATGGCGAACAGTGCGCCGCCCATCTTGACGATCACCTGGACGAAGTCGGTCCAGATCACCGCCTTCATGCCGCCCATCGCGGTGTAGACGATGGTGAAGCCGCCCATCAGGATCACGCTCCAGAACACGCTGATGCCGGTGATGGTGGCGATGCCCAGCGCGGGCAGGAACAAGATCACGCTCATGCGGCTGCCGATCTGCACCACGATGCACAGCGCGCTGGCGAGCATGCGGATGGTCGGATGGAAACGCGTTTCCAGATACGAGAACACCGACATCAGGTCCAGCCGGCGCAGCAGCGGCACGATCCACACCGCCACGAACATCAGCCCGAACACGCCGATGATGTTGTTGGCCAGATACTGCCAGTTGGTCTCGAAAGCCTTGGCCGGAATGGCGATGAAACTGATCGAACTGGTGTTGGCCGCGTACAGGCTGACGCCGGCGGCCCAGAACGGGATGCTGCGGCCGCCGACGAAGAAGCTGCTGGTCGAGCCGCGTTTCTCGCGCAGATAGAAGTACAGGCCGATGCCGATCATGCCGACCAGATAGACCACGATCACCACCCAGTCCAACCAGTGCAGGCCGAGTTTGCTGGCCTGCACCTGGGCGGTGGCGAATTCGGTGCGCGTGCCGTCGGCGGATGCGCGGGTCCAGGCCACGCCATCGGGCCAGGCCGCGGTGGCGCCCGCGTCGGCGGCGACCGCGGCGCCGGGCAGGGTGGCCCAGGCGCCGGTGATGGTCTGATACATCATCAGGCGGGCCGCGGCCTGTGGCGCGGCCGGATCGACGAGCGGATACAGGATGTGTGCCTGACCGGTCGCGCGGCCGGCGTTGGGCAGCACCCGGCCGGGCACGCGCGCAAGTTCGCTCCAAGCCTGGTCCGGCGACCAGCGCAGCATGCGGTCGGCGCCGCCGTCGCGATCGGCCACGATCACGAACAGCGCGCGGGTCTGCGCGACCAACGATCGCGGTGCCGCTCCGCCGTCCCACCCCGGCGCCGATGTCCACGCCGCGCTTTCGTCCGCCACCGGCCGCTGAAAAAACCGCGCCGTTCCCTGCGCGTCCAGCCCGACCACGTACAAGACTTCGGCCGACGAACTCGCGCGCAGCTGCGACAACGCCTGCGGCAACGGCGGCAGCGCATGCAGCCGCAACGCGGTGTCGTCGGCGTCCAATCGCGCGATGGCGGCGCGGTAATCGGCGACGGCAGCCGCGCCGTCGTCGGCCTGCTTGGGCAGAACGAATGCGCGGCTGCCGTCGCCGATTACCGCGCCGGCATCGGCCGCGCCGGCGAACTGCAACGGCAACCATCGCGCGCCCGGTCGATCCAGGCGCCAGGCGCGGTCGGTGGCGAGCGCGATCGTGCGGCCGTCGACCGTGGCCAGGCCGATCACGCCGTCGGCCTGCAGCGCCGGCAAGGTGCCCGCGCGCAACGGCGTCAGCGGCTCGGCCCGCAGCGGCGCGAATGCGCACAGCGCGGCGAGCAGCACACCGGCGCAGAATCCGCGCGGGTGAAGCAGGCTTGCGCCGAACCGGGCGAACGCTCGGTGCGCGCGGCCGGGCCGCGCGAGAGCCAACAAGAATTGCGACATCGAATCCCGCCCCGTCTTCATGCGCGCCGGCACATCCCATCGCGCTTGCATTGCGATTCCATCCCCATGGCCCGCGCCGCCGCGGTTCAATGGCGTTCGGCCGCCGCCAGCAACGCCTGCGCGCGCTTGAGGAACGGCAGATCGATCATGCGCCCATCGACGACGAACACGCCGCGGCCGCCGTCGGGCGCCGCCGCGGCCGCGGCAACGATCCGGCGCGCGGCGTCCAACTCGTCCGAGGTCGGCGCGAACGCCGTGTTGGCCAACGCGACCTGTCGCGGATGCAGGCAGGTCTTGCCGAGGAAGCCCAGCCGCCGCGCCATCCGCGCCTCGGCGAGGTAGCCGGCTTCGTCGTGCAGGTCGGCGTAGGCGCTGTCGAGCGCGAACACTCCGGCCGCGGCCGCGGCCAGGCGCATGGCGAACATCGCCGCGTGCACGTTGGCCGGTTCGTAGCGGGCGATGCCGGGCGCTTCGAACAGATCCGCCAGCCCCAACTGCAAACCGGCCACGCGCGGATGCGCGGCGGCGATCTGCGCGGCGTTGGCCAGCGCGCGCGGGGTTTCGATATTGACCAGCAACTGGATCGGCCGGGTCGCGCCGTTGCCCGCCTCGGCGCGCTCGATCGCCGCCACCGCCTCGCCCAACGCGGCGGCCGATTCGATCTTGGGCAGGTTGATCAAGGCCACGCCGTCGCGCGCCACCGCGGCCAGGTCGGCGGCGAAGTGCGGCGAGTCCGGCGCGTTGACGCGCACGATCATCAGCTTGCGCGACGCGGCGGCGGCCTGCGAGCCCAGGAAGGCGGCGACCGCGATGCGCGCGGCCGACTTGCGGTCTTCGGCGACGGCGTCTTCCAGATCGAACGACAGCGCGTCGGCCGCGCCGGCCAGGGCTTTGTCGAACAGCTCCGGACGCGCGCCGGGCACGAACAACTTGCTACGCATAAAGCCACCGCGGCGGTTTGCGAATCGTCATGGCCCCGGAGTGTGCGTCAAGCAAACAGTGGCAATCGCACAGGGGTCGCATGTTCAAACGATAGGTTTTGTATTGATCGGTTGCGGGAATCGCGCCGGCATGGAGCGGAACCGGGCCTCGTGTCGGGGCTGAAGCCCCTCCCACAAAAGACCTCGGTTTGACGGCCGCTCTTGCCCATCCCACACGTCGCGCCGCCGCGAGGTCTTTTGTGGGAGGGGCTTCAGCCCCGACTCCCGAAGCCCGGCCCACCCGGCCCCGATCCACCGAACCCAGCCCAGGAATCCTCGATCCAACCCAAAAAACCTCCGAATTCCGCCGATCCGGCCCTCAGCACGACAGCAAAATTCCACAACCGCCCGATGCAGCCGATAATGGCGGCCTGTCCGCCCAGGCCGCCTCGCGCGCGCCACCCACCGAGTCGCCGATGACGTCCAGCTCCAGCTTCCCCGACTACCCCTTCCAGCCGCAGCGTTTCGAAGTCCGTCCGGGCATCGGCATGAGCTACCTCGACGAAGGCCCGCGCGATGGCGAGGTCGTGGTGATGCTGCACGGCAACCCGTCGTGGAGCTATTACTGGCGCAAATTGGCGCTGGGCCTGAAGGATCGTTACCGCTGCATCGTCCCCGACCACGTCGGCATGGGCCTGTCCGACAAGCCCGACGACGCGGACTACGAGTACACCCTGCAATCGCGCGTCGACGACGTCGAACGCCTGCTCCAGCACCTGGGCATCACCGGCCCGATCACCCTGGTGGTGCACGACTGGGGCGGCGGCATCGGCTTCGGCTGGGGGCTGAAGCACTCCGATCAGATCAAGCGGCTGGTGATCACCAACACCGGCGCGTTCCCACTGCCGGCGGCCAAGCCGCTGCCCAAGCGCCTGCGCCTGGGCCGCGATTCGTCGATCGGCACCGGCCTGATCCGCGGTTTCAACGCCTTCGCCGGCGGCGCCTCGCGCCTGGGCGTGGTCAAGGCCATGCCCGCCGACGTGCGCCGCGCCTATGTCGCGCCGTACGACTCCTGGGCCAACCGCATCGCCACCTCGCGCTTCGTCCAGGACATTCCGCTGGGCGAAGGCGACAAGGCCTGGTCGCTGGTGCAGGCGATGGGCCGCAAGTTGCCCGAGTACGCCGACCGACCGGTCTTCATCGGTTGGGGTCTGGCCGATTTCGTGTTCGATCATCACTTCTTGAAAGGCTTCACCGACGCGCTGCCGCAGGCGCAGGTGCATGCGTTCAAGGACGCCGGGCATTACGTGCTGGAAGACAAGAGCGAGATCCTCGTGCCGCAGATCCGCGCCTTCCTCGACCGCCACCCCTTGAGCTGAGCCGAGCATGGACGCTGCCGCACCCACCGACACCTGCAACATCGCCGCCGCGTTGCCGCGGTTGGCCGCGCAATCGCCGCAGCGCGTGGCGATGCGCTGCCCCGGTACCCGCCGCGCCGACGGCATGGCCAGCTACGACGTCGAGCTGACCTATGCGCAGTTGGACCAGCGCAGCGACGCGATCGCCGCCGGCCTGGGCCAGCGCGGCATCGTGCGCGGCACACGCGTGGCGGTGATGGTGCGGCCTTCGCCGGAGTTCTTCCTGCTGATGTTCGCCCTGTTCAAGGCCGGCGCAGTGCCGGTGCTGATCGATCCGGGCATCGACAAGCGCGCGCTGCGCCAATGCCTGGACGAAGCCGCACCGGAAGCGTTCATCGGCATTCCGCTGGCGCACGTCGCGCGCGTCGTGCTGGGTTGGGCGAAGTCGGCGCGCATCCGCATCACCACCGGCAAGCGCGCGTTTCTCGCCGACGACACCCTGGAGCGGATCGAGCGCGCGGGCACGGGCGTGGGTTCGCAGTTGGCCGACACTCGGCCCGATGAAGTCGCGGCGATCGTGTTCACCAGCGGCTCGACCGGCGTGCCCAAGGGCGTGGTGTTCCGCCATCGCCATTTCGTCGCCCAGATCGAGATGATGGGCGAGGCCTTCGGCATCGTGCCCGGCGGCGTGGATCTGCCGACGTTTCCGCCGTTCGCCTTGTTCGATCCGGCGCTGGGCCTGACCTCGATCATTCCCGACATGGACCCGACCCGGCCGGCGCAGGCCGATCCGGTCAAATTGCTCGATGCGGTCGCGCGCTTCGGCTGCGATCAGCTGTTCGGCTCGCCGGCGTTGATGGCGGTGCTGGCCAAGCACGGCCAGCCGCTGCCGACGGTCAAGCGGGTCACCTCGGCCGGCGCGCCGGTGCCGCCGGACACGGTCGCGCGCTTGCGCGAGCTGTTGCCCGCCGACGCGCAGTTCTGGACGCCTTACGGCGCCACCGAATGCTTGCCGGTGGCGGTGATCGAAGGCCGCGAGCTGCAATCCACGCGCGCCGCCACCGAAGCCGGCGCCGGCACCTGCGTGGGCCGCGCGGTGCAGCGCAACGAGGTGCGGGTGATCCGCATCGACGACGCGGCCGTCGCGCAGTGGTCCGACGATCTGCTGGTCGAGACCGGCGTGGTCGGCGAAATCACCGTGGCCGGTCCGACCGCGACCGACAGTTACTTCAATCGCGATTCGATGACCAAACTGGCCAAGATCCGCGAAACCGTCGACGGCGTCGAACGCATCGTCCATCGCATGGGCGATGTGGGTTATCTGGACGAACAAGGCCGGCTGTGGTTCTGCGGGCGCAAGACCCACCGAGTGGAAACCGCGACCGGCCCGCTATACACCGAGCAGGTCGAACCAGTGTTCAACACGCATCCGAAGGTGCGGCGCACCGCGCTGGTCGGCACCGGCCAGGCGGGCGTGCAGACGCCGCTGCTGTGGGTGGAGCTGCATCAGCCGCGCATCGGCGACACCGAGCGCAAGCGCATCGTCGAGGAGCTGCGCGAGATCGGCGCCAGGCACGCGCACACTGCAGGCATCGAGCGTTTCCGATTCCATCCGGGGTTTCCGGTGGATATCCGGCATAACGCCAAGATCGGGCGCGAGAAGCTGGCGTTGCAGGCGCAGGCGACCGGTTGATTGGCCGGCTTGCGGGTACGGGCCGTGGCGATCGTGTCGCAAGCGCGTCGGGGCTGAAGCCCCTCCCACAAAAGACCTCGCGGCATCGATGCGGCTTTTGATGAGCCAGGCCCCAGGTCTCGCTGGTTCCGAGTGATGAGCCAGGCCTCAGATCTCGCTTGTTCCGAGGTCTTTTGTGGGAGGGAGCTTCAGCCCCGACGCTTTTCGTTCCGATCGCGCCGCCGCGCCACAACATCGTCGCCCAGCCGACAAACCCAGCGGCCGCTTGCCCCTATCATTCCTAAATCTCTCTTCAGGAACCCGAGCGATGAAAATCCTTGTCACCGGCGGCGGCGGTTTCCTCGGCCAGGCCTTGTGCCGCGGTCTGGTCGCGCGCGGGCATGAAGTCGTCAGCTTCAACCGCGGCCATTACCCGGCACTCGATGCGCTCGGCGTGACCCAGATCCAGGGCGATCTGGCCGATCGCGCCGCGGTCATCGCCGCCGCGCAAGGCGCGCAAGCGATCTTCCACAACGCCGCCAAGGCCGGCGCCTGGGGCAGCTACGACAGCTATCACCAGGCCAACGTGGTCGGCACCGACAACGTGCTCGCCGCTTGCCGCGCGCATGGGATCGGCAAACTGGTCTACACCTCCACGCCGAGCGTGACCCATCGCGCGACCCATCCGGTCGAAGGCGGCACCGCCGACACCGTGCCCTATGGCGAAGGCTTCAAGGCCGCCTACGCGACCACCAAGGCCATCGCCGAGAAAGCCGTGCTCGCCGCCAACGACGCGCAGCTGGCCACCGTTGCGTTGCGGCCGCGGCTGATCTGGGGCGTGGGCGACAACCAACTGCTGCCGCGCCTGGTCTCGCGCGCCAACGCAGGTCGTCTGCGTTTCGTCGGCGACGGCAACAACCGCATCGACACCACCTACATCGACAACGCCGCGCAAGCGCATTTCGATGCGTTCGAATATCTCGCCGTGGGAGCGGCCTGCGCCGGCCGCGCTTACTTCATCAGCAACGGCGAGCCCAAGACCTTGCGCGAGACGCTCAACAGCCTGCTCGGCGCGGTCGGCGCGCCGCAGGTCGACAAGACCCTGCCGTTCGGCGCGGCCTATGCCATCGGCGCGGTCTGCGAAGGGCTGTGGCATGTCCTGCCGCTCAAGGGCGAACCGCCGATGACGCGTTTTCTGGCCGAGCAGTTGTCGACCACGCATTGGTACGACATGACGCCGGCCACGCGCGATTTCGGTTACGTGCCCAAGGTCAGTTTTCACGAAGGACTCACCCGGCTGAAGGCCGCCTGGACGTAAACGCCCACCGTCACTTCGCGCGAACTTGCGCTGACACAGCATCGGTGCATGCCATCGGGACCGCTTCCCGATCGGCGTTCTCCCCTAAGGAGGTTCCCGATGCTTCACTATGCCGCCGTATTTTTCGTCATCGCCATCATCGCCGCGGTCCTGGGTTTCACCGGCATCGCCGGCGCGGCCAGCAACATCGCCTGGATCTTGTTCGTGGTGTTCGTGGTCCTGGCCATCATTTCGCTGTTCCGCGGCCGCCGCGTGGCCTGAGGCCCGTTGACGCAGCTTGCCTAGCCGGACCGGAGCAGGGGGCTACAATGGCGGCATGACCGCCTCCGACCCCCTGTTCCTGTCCTCGCTCAAGCCAATGGCCGGGCGCGCGCTGGAAGCCGCGCTCAACCGCGCGCTGGCGCTGGACCCCGACACCCGCGACGGGCTGCGCGCGCTGCACGGCCGCAGCCTCGCCCTGCATCTGGATTCGCCGCCGCTGGCTTTGCGCGTCGAGGTCGTCGGCGACCGGCTCGAAGTGGGACCGGTACGCGAGACCGACCAGCCCGATCTTTCGGTGCGCAGCACGCTCGGCGCGATCTTGTCGCAGTTGCCGAATCTGCTCGGCGCGGCGCGCAACGAACAAGCCGCCCCGGTCGGCAAACTGCGGATCGAAGGCGACGCGGACCTCGCGCGGCGGCTGCAACGCCTGGCTGAACGTTTCGATCCCGATTGGCAGCAGCCCTTCACCACCGTGTTCGGCGAAGTGGCCGGCGTGCAGATCGCCAACGGCGTGGCCGCTGCGCTGCGTCACGCGCGCGATGCCGCCGGTGCCTTGGCCAGCAATGCGGCCGAATACGTCACCGAAGAATCGCGCGACGTGGTACCGCGCGACGAGCTCAACGCCTTCCACGACGACGTCGACGCCTTGCGCGACGATGTCGAACGCGCCGCCGCGCGGGTAGCGCGTCTGCGCGAGCGCGCGAGGCGCGGCGCATGAGCGCCGCCGCTTCGAACCTTCAAGATCTTTTGTGGGAGGGCCCTTCAGGCCCGACACCCGAAGCCGGTGATCTTCCAGTGCTCGCGTCGGGGCTGAAGCCCCTCCCCCAAAAGACCTCGCGCTTGAGCGGTCCGGGCGGGAGCGTCTACGCATGGGGGCGAACGCGCGAGACGCGGCAAATGAGCGCCGACGCGATCAACAATGCCGCTTCGAAGCGTCGAGGTCTTTTGTGGGAGGGCCCTTCAGGCCCGACACCCGAAGCCGGTGATCTTCCAGCGCTCGCGTCGGGGCTGAAGCCCCTCCCACAAAAGACCCCGCGCTTGCGCGGTCCGGGCGGGAGAGTCCGCGCATGAGGTCCGCCATCCGTGCATGGCGCATCGGCCGGGTATTGCTGCGCTACCGGCTCGACGATCTGCTCGACGACACCCCGGCCGAGCGCTGGCTCAAGCTCGCCCGCCCGTTCGTGCCGCGCGCCTCGGCCGAGATCGCGGCGATGTCGCGCGGCGCGCGCCTGCGCCTGGTGTTGCAGGAACTCGGACCGATCTTCGTCAAGTTCGGGCAAATCCTGTCCACCCGCCGCGATCTGGTGCCGCCGGACATCGCGATCGAACTGGCGCTGCTGCAAGACCGGGTCGCACCGTTCGACGGCGAAACCGCGCGTCGCATCGTCGAGGGCGCGCTGGAACGCAAGATCGAGGATGCGTTCGAGTATTTCGACATCGAGCCGCTGGCCTCGGCCTCGATCGCCCAGGTGCACGCCGCGCGGCTGCGCGCCGAACCCGGCAAGCCGGCGCGCGAAGTCGTGGTCAAGGTGCTGCGTCCGGACATCGAGGGCAAGATCGCCGGCGACATCGCCCTGCTCAACGCCCTGGCCGCGTTGGTCGACCGCGCCCATCCGGCCGCCGACAAGATCCGTCCGCGCGAGATCGTGGCCGAGATCGAAAGCACCCTGGCGGCCGAGCTGGACCTGCAGCGCGAAGGCGCCAACGCCAGCGTGCTGCGCCGGTTCTGGGCCGACAGCGACGATATGTACGTGCCCGAGGTCATCTGGTCGCACACCAGCGAACGCGCGCTGACTCTGGAACGCGTCTACGGCATTCCCTCCGACGACATCGCCGCGCTCGACGCGGCCGGCATCGACCGCAGCGCGCTCGCCGCCAAGGGCGTGCGGGTGTTCTACACCCAGGTGTTCCGCGACAATTTCTTCCACGCCGACGCGCACGCCGGCAACATCTGGGTCGACAGCGATCCCGCGCGCCGCCGCAATCCGCGTTTCATCGCCTTGGATTTCGGGATCATGGGCCAGTTGTCGGACGAGGATCAGTACTACCTCGCCGAGAACTTCATGGCGATCTTCAACCGCGACTACCGCCGCATCGCCGAGTTGCACGTGCAGGCCGGCTGGATCCCCGCGCACACCCGCATCGACGAGCTGGAAGCGGCCACGCGCGCGGTGTGCGAGCCGTACTTCACGCGGCCGCTGAGCGAGATCTCGTTGGCCGAAGTGCTGGTCAAACTGTTCCGCACCGCGCAACGTTACGAGCTGACCCTGCAGCCGCAGTTGATCCTGCTGCAGAAGACTCTGCTCAACATCGAAGGCGTCGGCCGTCTGCTCGACCCCAAGCTCGACATCTGGGCGGTGGCGCGGCCGGTGCTGCAGCGCATCTTGCTCGATCGCTACAGCCCGCAGCGGTTGGCGAACGAGTTCCGCAAGCGCCTGCCCGAACTGGTGACCCGCGCGCCGGAAATGCCGCGTCTGCTGCACGCCTGGTTGAGCCAGCAGGTGTCCGGCCAGCATGAGCTGAAGATGCGCTCGGCCGATATCACCGACCTCAACCGCACCATCAAGGACGCGGTGCGGCGCACGGTGGCGGCGATCCTGGGCACCGGCCTGCTGATCGTCGCCGCGGTGCTGTACGGATTGGAATCGGGCGGCCCGCGCTTCTGGTCGATCCCGGCGTCCTCATGGATCGCCGGTTTGGGCGGGTTGTGGGCGTTGCTGGCGGCGTGGCCGCGACGCAAGCGCGGGGGCGCTAACCGGTAGTGCTGCTCGATTCGCAATCGCCGGGTTGCTGTTTTGGAACAGGCAAGTAACCCTCGATATCCGGGTAGCGTCTTCTGAGCACGGGTATGATGCGCGAGTCGATCTGATTCATCAGTCTGGCCAGTTCCCTGCGTACCGATTTTCGCTCTTCCTCGTCGCTGAAGAGCGCTTCGCTGTAGGTCGCGGCCTGATCGATCTCTCCGCACGCCTTGTTGAGAGCGGCCAGAAAGAATTCGGCTATTTCCCGAGACATTTCCATCTCCTCTACGCTTGGTTGATCAGTTCTCCGCCTTGGTCGGCGCCTTGTTCTTGGCCGCGGCGAAATCGCCTGCGGTGTAGACGCTGAACCGCTCCGGCTTGAGGTGTTTGCGGATCGCCGCGTTCACCGAATCGACGGTCAGCGCCTTGAACTTGGCGTCCATGTCGGCGACGAACTGCATGTCGCGGCCGTAGAACAGATGGCTCACCAAGGTGGCGGCGATCGACGGATCGGCGGCGAGCGCCTGTTCGCGTTGGGTCAGCAGGCCCGATACCGCGTCGCGCAATTCCTCGGCGCCGACGCCGTCCTTGAGCAGACGCGAGAGTTCTTCGCGCACCGCGCGCTCGACCCGGTCCAGATTCTCCGGCGCGGCGATGGCCTGCACCGACCAAGTGCCGGCATCGTCGCGATCGTCGCGGCTGGCATCGGCGTCCAGGTCGCTGGCCACGCCGTAGCTCAGGCCTTCCTTCTGGCGGATGCGATCGCCCAGGCGCGACTTGAGCGTGCCGCCGCCGAGAATGTAGTTCGCCGCGATCAGCGCCGGGTAATCCGCATCGGTGTCCTTGAGCGAGAGATTGACGTTGGCCAGCAGCACGCCGTTGGGCTTGTCGGGCGCTTCGAAACGGCGCTTCTCCGGAGCGACGTCGGTGTACTGCGTGGCGATCGGCGTGTAGGCGTGGCCGGGCTTCCAATCCGCGAACAGGCTCTTGAGCTGCTGCTTGAGCGCGACCGGATCGAAATCGCCGACCACGCTGATCTCGCCCTCGGCGGTGCCGTAGAACTCGCGGTGGAAGGCGCGCACGTCTTCGAGCTTGAGCGCCTTGACCGCGGCCAGCGATTCTTCGATCGATCGGAAGCCCAGCGGATGTCCCGCCGGCCAGGGATCGAAATGCCGGCCCAGCGCTTCGCCGGCCAGGGTCGAGGGCTCCTGACGCGAGGCTTCCAGACCGGTGATCGCCTGCAAGCGGTACTGCTCGAACTCCTGCTCCGGAAAGCTCGGCGTGCGCAGCACCTTGGCCGACAGTGCGAGCGCGTCGGCGAGCCGGTCGCGGCGCGTGGTCAGGGCGATGCGCGCCGATTGCAGGCCGCCGCTGATGCGCGCGGAGGTCTGCAGCGCTTCGAAGCGCGCGTCGATCTGTTCGCGGCTCAGGCCTTCGCCGCCGCGCATCAGCAAAGCGCCGGCGATGCTGGAATCGTCGTCGTGGCCGCGCAGCGAATCGGCGTCGCCGAAACGGAAATTGGCCGACACGGTGACCAGGCCGCCGCGGGTTTTCTTCGGCAGCAGCGCGAGTTTGAGGCCCCGGCCGACGCCGGTGTCGAGGGTGATGGTTTCGGTGCGCGCCTGGATATTGGCCGGCGTGGGATCGAAATGCTCGCCGGCCACCAACGGCTCCTTGCCGGTGTAGCCCTGCAGGACGATCGCTGCGCTTGGCGCTTCGGGGATGTCCGCGCGCTGCGGCGTCTGGGTGGGAATGAAGCGGCCGAGGGTGCGGTTGCTCGATTGCAGGTACTTGCCGGCGACCCGATTGACGTCCTGAACCGTGACGTTTTCCAGCGCATCGCGATAGTGGAAGTACAGGCGCCAATCGCCGGCCGCGACCGGATCGGACAGGCTCATCGCGACCCCGGCGACGTTGCTGTAGGCCAGCTCGAAGCCGTTGTGCGCGCGTTGCTTGGCCGCTGCGACTTCCTCGGCGGTGACCGGCTTGTCGAGCACGTGTTCGAGCTGATCGAGCAAGACCTTCTCGGCCTTGGCCGCGTCGCCGTCCTTGGGCAGGGCGGCCAGCGCGGTGAACAGGCCCGGGTCGGGCAGTTGTTCGCCGCCGACGCCGATGTTCGCGGCCAGGCCGCTTTCCACCAGTGCCTTGTGCAAGCGGCCGCCGGGCACGTGGCCGAGGATATCGTCGAGCACGCCGAGCGCGGGCGCGTCGGGATGGGTGCCGGCGGGAATGTGATACGCGGCCATCAGCAGGCGCAGATCGCCGACCCGGCGCACGGTGACTTCGCGCTCGCCGTCCTGGGCAGGTTCGCGGGTGTAGAACGCGCGTATCGGCTCGGCCGGTTTGGCCACGCTGCCGAAGTGGCGCGCGACCGCGGCCAGGGTCTTGTCCGGATCGATCCGCCCGGCCAGCACCAAGGTCGCGTTGTCGGGGCGGTACCAGGTGCGGTAATAGGCCTGCAGCCGCTCGATCGGCACGTGCTCGACGTCGCTGCGCGCGCCGATGGTGCTGTTGCCGTAGTGATGCCACAGGTAGGCGCTCGAACGCACCCGTTCGACCAGCGCCGAGACCGGACTGTTCTCGCCGTTCTCCATCTCGTTGCGGACCACGGTCATCTCGCTGTCCAGATCCTTGCGCGCGATGTCCGAACGGACCATGCGGTCGGCTTCCATGCCCAGCAGCCACTCCAGGGTGGCGTCGTTGGCGGGGAAGGAGGCGAAGTAGTTGGTGCGGTCCAGCGCGGTCTGCGCGTTGAAGTCGATGCCGCGCTTCTTCATTTCGCCGGGAATGTCGCGGTGGCTCGGCGTGCCCTTGAACAGCATGTGTTCGAGCAGGTGGGCCATGCCGGTTTCGCCGTAGTTCTCCTGCAGCGAGCCGACCTTGTAGATCAGGTTGACGGTGACCGTGGGCTGGGTCGCGTCGGGGAACAACAGCACGCGCAGGCCGTTGCTCAGGCGGTACTCGCAGATGCCCTCCACGCAGGGGCCGGCGCTGATGCCCTGCGGCGGCGAGACTTGCGGCGCTTCGGCGTGGGCGCCGCCCAGCGCCAGACTCAGGGCGAAGGCGAGCGGGGCGGCGAGGGCGAGACGGCGTGGCGGCATGAGAACTCCAGGAAAACGGATAGGCGAAACGCAGCGCACGCGCATCGGGCTGTGAGCGCGCACTGCAATAGACGACACTAGCGGCCGATCACCCCAGCGATTCATCCGACCGCATGCACCCGAGGTTCAGTTCCCCAGCGCCGTCGCCGGCCGATTCGCAGGATATCGCCGCCACCGACCTGCCGGTGTTGTACGCCGACGAGGTTCTGGCGGTTATCGACAAGCCGGCGGGGCTGATGGTTCACGACAGCGCGCTGGCGCGCGGGGAAACCGACTTCGCCGCCGACCGACTGCGCGAGCAGTTCGGACGGCCGATCTTCCTGGTCCACCGGCTGGACCGCGCGACCAGCGGCTGCCTGTTGCTGGCGTTCGACCGCGAGACGGCCTCGGCGCTGGGCAAGGTGCTGATGTCGCGCGAGGTCGAAAAAGACTATCTGGCGGTGTGCCGAGGCTGGCCGGCGGAGGATGCGTTCGAGGTCGATCACGATCTCGACGGCGGCCCGGGCAAGCCGCTCAAGAAGCCGGCGCAGACCCGTTTTGCGGTGTTGGCGCGGACCGAGCTGGCGGTGCCCGGCTCGGGGTTCGAGACCTCGCGTTACGCGCTGTTGCGGGCGCAGCCGCAGACCGGGCGATTCCGCCAGATCCGCCGGCATCTCAAGCACCTCTCGCACCATCTGATCGGCGATACCAGCCACGGCGACGGCCGCCACAACCGGACCTTCCGCATGCTCGGCATCCATCGCATGCTGCTGCACGCGCAGCGCCTGGCGTTCGTGCATCCGCGCAGCGGCGAGCGCTTGCAGGTGGTCGCGCCGGCGGATACGGACGGCGAATTCGCCAAGGCCTTGGCGATGTTCGAAACGGCGCCGCCGTCGAGCTGAGGGCGGCGCGATTCGCTCAGGGCCGGCCCGACCCGGCCGATCAGCGCGACTTGGCGCGGGCCGCGTCTTCCGCCGACGGTGGTGAGGGCGGAGCGGCTTCGGTCAATGTTGGGCCACCCGGACTCAGGGACGCGGCTGCGGCGCTTGCTGGTAGATGATCTTGGGCTGGGTCGCGCGCAGGATCGCCGCGTTGGTGATGTCGTGCAGGATCGAGGTGCCCATCGCCTGCGCGGCGCTCGGGCGCGGCCCTTGCTGCGGATAGCCGCCGTAAGGATCGGCATCGGACGGATAGCCGTTGCCTTGCGGGTAGCCGTTTTGCTGGGGGTAGCCGTTTTGCGGATAACCCTGCTGCGGATAGCCGCCGCGCGATGGCGGGTAGGCGTTCTGCTGCGGCCGGTAGCCGTTGTTGGGCTGGGCGCCGCCGTTCTGCTGCCCGCGCATGATTTCTTCCAGCACGTAGCGACCTTCGGGCGAGTTCATGAGCTGATCGATGCTGCGCTGATCCAGGCCGCCGTTGGTGTTGTTGTAGCCCGCGCCGGCGCCGCCGTTGGGCATCTGGTCGGCGGCGTTCTGCAATTGCCGCAGCAACTGGGTCTGCTGTTCGGTGAACTGGCCCAGGATGCGCTGATCGGTGCCGTTGGCGCCGCGCCCGACCAGCGATTCGGCCACCGACTGGGCCGACTGGGTCATGCGGCGCTGGAACCGCGGGTTGTCGATGCGATTGTTGACGTTCGCAGGGTCGTAACGCTGATCGATGGCCTGCGCCGACACCGTCGGCGCGGCCAGCAGCGCGGCGGCCAGCAGCGGCAGGGTCAGTGACGCAAGGCGCATTGGGGGCTGGCGCTTCATGCGGATTCCTCCTTGGACCGATACGGGCATGGTCCCCCGGTCAGTCGGCTCCGTCAACGACGGGGCGGTCGGCGGGGCGGATGGGGGCCGCCGCGGGGTTCCGGGCGACCTCGCCGATCGCGCCGCGATGGGTCGCGATGGGTCGCGAACGTCGCCGATCGACCGGCGTGGGCGCAGCGTCATGGACGAAAAGCCGGCGCCGACTACAATCGCGGGCGGAGGAGAGCATGGCCATCACGATTCCCGAGCAGGAATTGGTCGAGCGTTTCGTACGTTCGACCGGCCCGGGCGGGCAGAACGTCAATAAAGTCGCCACAGCGGTGGAACTGCGCTTCGATATCGCGCAGTCGCCCTCGCTGCCCGAGCCCGTGCGCGAGCGCCTGCTGAGCAAGCGCGACCGGCGGGTGACCGGCGAGGGCGTGCTGGTGATCAGCGCCCAGCGCTTCCGCACCCAGGACCGCAACCGCCAGGATGCGCGCGAGCGTCTGGCCGCGTTCGTCGACAGCGGCCTGCGCGCGCCCAAGCCGCGCATCGCCACCAAGCCCAGCCGCGCCGCCAAGGAGCGTCGGATCGGGGCCAAGAAAGAACGCGGCGCGACCAAGCGCGATCGTTCGCAACGCCAGTGGGACTGACACGGAGCGCATGCCAGTGGATTCGACCCCCCAGCCCCAAACCGCGCCGCCGGCCGGCCCCCCGCACGAGCGCGACCGCGACGATGTGCTGTTGCCGTTGCCGTCCAACGCGCCGCGGGTCAAACCCAACCGCCTGACCCGCTGGGTCGGCCGCAGCATCCTGCGTCTGGGCGGCTGGCGCATGGTCGGCAAGTTTCCCGACATCCCGCGCGCGGTGCTGATCGGCGCGCCGCATTCGTCCAACTGGGACGGCGTGTGGGGCTTCGCCGCCAAGGCCGCGCTGGGCCTGGACGTGAAGATCATCGCCAAGGAATCGTTGTTCAAGGTGCCGCTGCTGGGGATACTGCTGCGCCGGCTCGGGGTGATCCCGATCAACCGCAACGCCGCGCACGGTGTGGTCGAACAAGCGGTCTCGATGATCCGCGGCGCCGAGCGGTTCTGGCTCGGCATCGCGCCGGAAGGCACGCGCAGGGCGGTGGAGCGCTGGAAGGCGGGTTTCTGGAAGATCGCCAAGGCCGCCGACGTGCCGGTGATTCCGGCGTATTTCCATTACCCCGACAAGGTCATCGGCATCGGCGACATCTTCCACCTGGGCGAGGACATGGACGCGGACATGCGCCGCATCCGCGACTGGTACAAGCCCTGGCAGGGCAAGCATCACGGCACGGCCTGATCGCGGCGCTCACCGTTAAGTCCGGGCGGACTTGCTCGAGATGCCCGCGATCGATCCCGCCGTCGGCGCTCAGTCCGCCGCGCGCCGCGTGCGCCGCTTCGGCGCCTTGGCCGGTTCCTCGGCGACAGCCTGCTCCAACTGCACGCGCAAATCGTGCAGGGTGGTGACGATGTGCTCCGACAGCAGCCGGCTCACCAGCGCCGCATCGCGCTGCAGCCAGGCTTGCAGGATCGCGTCGTGCTCGCTGGCCGCGCGCGCTTCGCGGCCGGCCGCTTCCAGGTGTTTGCGCACGTAGCGTTCGGCCAGGGCCTGCAGGCGTTCGACCAGTTGCGCGGTGATCCGGCGACCGCCGGGACGCACCAGGGTTAGGTGGAAACTGCGGTTGAAGCGCACCGCGGCGTGCGGGTCGGCGGTGCCGGCGTTCAATAAGGCGGTCAGCGCCGCGCGCGCGTTCTCGCGTTCGGCCTCGTCGGCGACCAGGCTGGCGTCGGCGGCCGCCTCGGGTTCGATCTTCAAGCGCAGCGCGAACACTTCCTCGGCCTCGCGCGAGCTCAGCGCCGGGACGAAGAAGCCGCGATTAGGGTGCGAGGCCAGCAGGCCCTGCTGTTCCAGCCGGCCCAGGGCTTCGCGCAGCGGAATCTTGCTGATGCCCAGTTCTTCGGCGAGCAGTTCCTGGCGGATCGGCGCCAGCGGCGGGATCTGGGTCGACAAAATCCGTTCGCGGACCACTTCGAAGGCTTGGTCGGACAGCGAACGGGGGACGATGCTCATGCGATCAGTCTACCCAACCGCCGAGCGCGGCGGATCGGCGGGCGCGCGGACGTGGCCTGCCTTCGCGGCCGATCCGTTCCGCCGAATCGATGCCCGCCGCCGGGCATGCAGGAGCGAGCCCGCCGCCTGATCGCGGCTTGCGCCGCTCCTGTCGGGGGAACGAATCAACGATCGGACTGCCCGGTCGCGTAATAGTCCCCACGCTCGAACAGCGCCGGCTGGATCAATTCGGTGAACGCGCGCGCCTGCGGCGACAGATACTTGCCCTTGCGCACCACCACGCCATAACTGCGCGAAGGGAAATACTCGGCCAGCGAACGCGCCGACAGCCGCGCGCGATCGGCCTCGGTCAGGCAGATCGCGGTGACGATGCTGATCCCCAGGCCCATCGCCACGTACTGCTTGATCACTTCCCAGCCGCCGACTTCCAGCGCGACGGTGTAAGGCACGCGGTTCTGCTGGAACACCAGGTCGACCATGCGGTAGGTGGTCAGGCGCTGCGGCGGCAGGATCAGGCCGTAGGGGCTCAGGTCCTGCAGGGTCAACGGCTCCAACTTGGCCAGCGGATGGTCGCGCGGCGTGATCAGCATCGGCTCGAAGCGGTAGACCGGCGCGTAGCTGAGGTCGCCGGGCACATCGAGCATCGAGCCCACCGCCAAGTCGACTGCGTCGGATCTGAGCAGGTCGAGTCCGCCCGCCCCGGTGACGTTGTGCAGCGTGAGCCGCACCTCCGGATGCGCGGCGCGAAACGCTTCGACGATCTTGGGCAACAGATACAGGATGGTCGAACTGCCCGCGGCGACGTTGAGCTCGCCCGCGTCCAGGCCGCGGATGCGCTCGCGGAAGATCCCGTCCAGCGCGTCCAGGCCCTCGACCAGCGGCCGGGCCAGTTCGTAGAGCGCCTCGCCCTCGCGGGTCAGGGCCAGACGGCGGCCGCTGCGCTCGAGCAGACGCACGCCCATCTCGCGCTCCAGCGCCTGAAGCTGAAGCGTTACTGCCGGCTGGCTCAGGTAAAGCGCCTCAGCCGCACGTGAGACCGAGCCCAGACGCGCGGTCTGGCAGAACGCCCGCAACGGCTTCAGGCGGTCGCCTTTGTAAGCAAATCGGGGACTTAGCGTGCGAGTGGAAGCCACATGAACGTCACATATAAATTTTCCAAATGATATGCATTGAAAAAACTTGATTGTCAAATACAACACGCCGCCGCATGGTCTGGGTCCGGGGACTCGCTCGTTGGGAGCGGTCCCCATCCCCACAGGAGTCGCACCATGTCGGCAGTGATCGCGCAGTGGCAGGACCATCCCGGGCAACGTCAGCCGGGTGGCGGCATCGAGCTCACGGCCTCGTCGGCCGAGCAGGACGCTCTGCTGACCCCGGCCGCTCTCGAATTCCTGGCCGTACTGCATCGCCGTTTCGAACCTGAGCGTCAGGCCCGCCTGGCCGCGCGCAAACAGCGCCAGGCCTTCTTCGATGGCGGTGGCCTGCCCGATTTCCGCGAAGACACCGCCGCGATCCGCACCGGCGCCTGGCGCGTCGCGCCGCTGCCGAACGCGCTGCTCGACCGCCGCGTCGAGATCACCGGTCCCTGCGATCCGAAGATGGTCATCAACGCGCTGAACTCCGGCGCGAAGGTGTACATGGCCGACTTCGAGGACAGCACCGCGCCGACCTGGGCGAATCTGCTGACCGGACAGCGCGCGCTGCGCAAGGCCGTCGCCGGCACCCTGGACTGGATGGCTCCGGACGGTTCCAAGCACTACACGCTTAAGCCCTTCGAAGAGCAGGCCGTGCTGATGGTGCGCCCGCGCGGCTGGCACCTGGACGAGAAGCACGTGTGCATCGACGGCGCGCCGATGTCGGGCAGCCTGTTCGACCTGGGCCTGTTCGCCTTCCACAACGCTGTCGCGCTCGCCGGCAAGGACCGCGGCCCGTACTTCTACCTGCCCAAGCTGCAGTCGATGGAAGAAGCGCAGCTGTGGAACGAGGCGATCGGTCACGTCGAAACCGAACTCGGCCTGCAGCCGGGCCAGATCAAGGTCACCGTGCTGATCGAGACCTTGCCGGCGGTGTTCGAGATGGACGAGATCCTGCACGCGCTGCGCAGCCGCATCGCCGGCTTGAACTGCGGCCGCTGGGATTACGTGTTCTCCTACATCAAGACCTTCCGCGCGCACCGCGACAAGGTGCTGCCCGAGCGCGGCCAGGTGACCATGACTCAGCCGTTCCTGCGCGCCTATTCGGAACTGCTGATCCAGACCTGTCACAAGCGCGGCGCGCATGCGATGGGCGGCATGGCTGCGCAAATCCCGATCAGCGGCGACGAAGCGGCCAACGAAGCCGCGCTGGCCAAGGTGCGCGCCGACAAGCTGCGCGAAGTCACCGCCGGCCACGACGGCACCTGGGTCGCGCATCCGGCGCTGATCCCGCTGGCGATGCGCATCTTCGACGAGCGCATGCCGACCCCGCATCAGCAGCACGTGCTGCGCGAGGACGTGCTGATCATCCGCGACGATTTGATCAAGCCGTCGTTCGGCACGATCACCCGCGCCGGTTTCGAAAGCAACGTCGAAGTCTGCGTGCGTTACCTCGCCGCGTGGCTGGAAGGCAACGGTTGTGTGCCGATCCATTGGCTGATGGAAGACGCGGCCACCGCCGAGATCGCGCGTACCCAACTGTGGCAGTGGCTGCACGCCGAGGGCCTGTTCCTCGATGACGGCACGCCGTTGGATTTCGCCCTGCTCGAACGCGCGCTGATCGGTTTGCCGAGCAAGCTCGTCGACCGCTTGAAGTTACCCGGCGGCAGCAAGCTCGATGAAGCCATCGCGATGCTCGACGAACTGACGCATGCCGACACGCTGGCCGAGTTTCTGACTCTGCCCGCCTACGAACGCATCGATTGACTACCTGTAGGAGCGGCGCGAGCCGCGACCGCGAAACCTAGCTGACGTCGTAAGCCGGATGTCGCGGTCGCGGCTCGCGCCGCTCCTACAGTCTGAAACCCACTGCACCGATCTCCCACGTCAAAACGACCCACACGTTCAAGGAATCGAAGTCATGAGCCACACGCTGCCGACCGCCGACCAACTCCGCCAGGACTGGGCGACCAACCCGCGTTGGGCGGGCATCACCCGCCCGTACTCGGCCGAAGACGTGGTGCGCCTGCGCGGTACCGTGCCGGTCGAACACACCATCGCCAAACTCGGTGCCAACAAGCTGTGGACCTCGCTGCACACCGAAGATTTCGTCAATGCGCTCGGCGCGCTGACCGGCAATCAGGCCATGCAGCAGGTCAAGGCCGGTCTGAAGGCGATTTATCTTTCGGGCTGGCAGGTCGCGGCCGACGCCAACGGCGCCGGCGAGATGTATCCCGATCAATCGCTGTACCCGGCCAACTCGGTGCCGCAGGTCGTGCGCCGGATCAACAACACCCTGCTGCGCGCCGATCAGATCCAGTGCGCGGAAAATAATGGTAACGGCAGCGCCGGCGACATCGACTTCCTGCAGCCGATCGTGGCCGATGCCGAAGCCGGTTTCGGCGGCGTGCTCAACGCCTTCGAACTGATGAAGGGGATGATCGAGGCCGGCGCTTCGGGCGTTCACTTCGAAGACCAACTGGCTTCGGTCAAGAAGTGCGGCCACATGGGCGGCAAGGTCCTGGTGCCGACGCGCGAAGCGGTCGAGAAGCTGGTCGCCGCGCGCCTGGCCGCCGACGTCATGGGCGTGCCGACCCTGATCGTCGCGCGCACCGACGCCGAAGCCGCCGATCTGCTGACCGCCGACATCGATCCGAACGATCAGCCCTTCGCCACCGGTGAGCGCACCAACGAAGGCTTCTACAAGACCCGCAACGGTCTGGATCAGGCCATCAGCCGCGGCTTGGCTTACGCGCCTTACGCGGACCTCGTTTGGTGCGAGACCGGCAAGCCGGACCTGGAATTCGCGCGCAAGTTTGCCGAAGCGATTCACGCCAAGTTCCCGGGCAAGATGCTCGCTTACAACTGCTCGCCGAGCTTCAACTGGAAGAAGAACCTCGACGACGCGACCATCGCCAAGTTCCAGAAGGAAATCGCGACCTACGGCTACAAGTTCCAGTTCATCACCCTGGCCGGTTTCCACAGCCTGAACTACGGCATGTTCAACCTGGCCCATGGTTATGCGCGCCGGCAGATGAGCGCGTTCGTGGAGCTGCAGGAAGCCGAGTTCGCCGCGGCCGAGAAGGGTTTCACCGCGGTCAAGCATCAGCGCGAAGTGGGCACCGGTTATTTCGATGCGGTGACGCAGACGATCCAGGGCGGACAGTCTTCGACGGTGGCGTTGAAGGGTTCGACCGAGGAGGAGCAGTTCCACGATTCAAAGAAGGCGGCGGCCTGAGCGATCGGGGTGTCGATGGCGGCATGAGACGAAGGGCCCCTCGCGGGGCCCTTTGTCGTTTTGGCCGATGTCCGATTCGCCAGTCTCGTCAGCCCTGGAGGGCGATGCCCGCGAGGCAGCAGCTTGAGCTTCGTGTTTGCTGTTGCTGTTGCTGTTGCCAAGATTTTGCTCTGGCTCTGGCTTGGCGGCGCAACTGACTTGCGCTGGTAAAGCGAAGGAATTACTTCTTCACTTCCTGCTTGTGTCCCTTCAACGCCTCGCTCAAACCCTTGACCCCATCGGCACCCGCCGGAACGGTGATGCTGGAACCCTTGAAGTCCTCGCCGATCGGCTGCGCCCGACCGCCCAGGCATTGCGCCAGGAAACCTTCGGCCACCGCGTTGAAGGCCAGCGAGTTCTCCGGCCGCGCGAAGCCATGGCCCTCGTCGGGGAACAGCACATAGGTCACCGGGATGTTCTTCTTGCGCATCGCCTCGACGATCTGGTCGCTCTCGGCCTGATTGACCCGCGGGTCGTTCGCGCCCTGGCCGATCAACAGCGGCTTGCTGATCTTGTCCACGCGGGTGATCGGCGAACGCTCGGCCAGAAGCTTGCGGCCGGCTTCGGTGCGCGGGTCGCCCATGCGCCGGGCGAATTGCTCGAAGATGCTGGCCCAGTAAGGCGGGATGGTCTTGAGCAAGGTTTCCAGGTTGGACGGGCCGACGATGTCGACGCCGCACTTGAAGGTGTCCGGAGTGAAGCTCAGCCCGACCAGGGTGGCGTAGCCGCCGTAGCTGCCGCCGAGGATCGCGACCTGGTCTTTACGGGTGATGCCCTGCTTGATCGACCAGTTGACCGCGTCGATCAGATCGTCGTGCATCTTGCCGGCCCACTCGCCGTCGGCGGCGTTGATGAAGTTTTTGCCGAAGCCGGTCGAGCCGCGGTAATTGACCTTGAGCGAGGCGTAGCCGCGATTGGCCAGCCATTGGGTGGTGCCGGCGTAGCCGTAAAGGTCGCGCGCCCACGGCCCGCCGTGCACGGTCAGCACCAACGGCACCGGCCGGTCGGGTTTGCCGTCGTTGTCGGCGTCGGCGCCCTTGGGCAGGGTCAGGTAACTCACCAGCGTTTTGCCGTCGCGCGAGGGAATCTCCACCGGCCACATCGCCGCCAGCGGCGCGCCTTCCAGTTCCGGGCGCGAGGCGAACAGGCGGGTGAGCTTGCCTTCGCCGCCGCGGTCGTAGCGGTAAATCAGCGAGGGTTGCTCGGCCGCGCTGTAGTCGACGATCCAGGTCTTGTCGTCGAGGGTGCGCGAGGCCACGGAAAATTCGCCGGGGCCGAGTTGTTTGCCCAGGCGTTGCAAGTCGCCGGCGATGCCGGGATCGAACGCTTTCCACTGCCTGCGCAGGTAATAGACCGAGGCGGCCTGGACCTTGTCGGTCTTGGGGTCGGCGATCAGCGTGCCGACGTCGGCGCGCGCGTCTTCCAGCAGCAAGGTCTTCTTGCCGTCGGCGCCGATGGCGTAAAGCGCCGAGGTGTCGCGGCCGCGCGAATCGGTGAGATAAAGGGTTTTGCCGTCGTTGCTGTAGCCGTCGTAGTCGGTGGTCTGGCTGTCCTCGAAGGGAATGGTGTCGACCACCTTCCAGCCGGCATCGCCGTCCGGCGCGAGCAGTTCCATGCCGCCGTCGTCGCGCGAGCGGGTGGCGCGGCCGACCTTGAAATCGCCGTCGGCCAGATAGCCCGACAGCCGTTCCTTGTTTTCGTGCACCAACTGGCGCGCGCCGCTGCCCAGGTCGACGCGATACAGGTCGTGCCATTTGCCGTCGCGATCGTTCATGCCGACCAGGATCGCGTCGGGATGGCGGTGTGCCAGCCGCACCACGCTCGCGCGGGTCTTGGGATAAGGAGTCAGGTCGCGGGCCGGGCCTTCGCTGCCGACGTCGACCGCATACAAATGGAAGTTCTCATCGCCGCCGCTGTCGCGCAGATACAACAAGGTCCCGCCGCGGTAGCTCCAGAAGTATTGGCGGATGCCGCGCGCGGCATCGTGGGTCACCGCGCGGGCCTGTTCGGGTTTGTCGGCCGGCGCGACCCATACGTTCATGACGCCGTTCAGCGGCGCGAGCCAACTCAGAAAGCGGCCGTCCGGGCTGATCGCCGCCGAGATGCGTTCGGGATTGCCGAACAAGGCCGAGCGCGGGATCAGCTTGCCCTCGGCCGGGGTGTCGGCGGCCTGGGCGACCGGGGCGGACAAGGCCACGCAGACGGCGAGCGTCAGCGCGAGGGGCAAGGACGGGATGCGCGCGGCGTTCGAGCCGGCGGACAGGGCAGCGACGGGTCGGGCTGAGCTCATGACGGACTCCAATTCCGTTGGGGATGCCGGGCGAAGCGCCACGCGGCTCGCCGAGCATGGGCGGCCGGCGCGGCGACCCGGCAGTGCCGAAGGCCATGCGTGCGGTCTTGCTTACGTTGTTGCGATCACGAAACACCGATCCGGCGATTCAATGCCGGCGATGTCGGCTTAGACTGGCGATGTCGCTCAGCCCTTGGGGCATGGCCGTTTTCGCCCCCTGTCGGCGTTAGTTGCTCAGACCAGGTGCTATCCTGCCAGCAAGGCTCCACAGGATGTGGGATGCGGGGAGAAATGGGATGAATCGCGATACGGCGGCGCCTGCCCTGGGCCGTGAACCGGACAATTCGACGGTGACCGCGGCGCCGACGGACGCGGCGATGGCGGTGCTCACCCCGGGCGAGTTCGAACTGTTCGCCGAGATCGGTCGTCCCCGCCGGATCGAAGCCGGCCAAGTGCTGTTCCGCCGCGGCGAATTGGGCACCACCATGTTCGTGATCGCGCGCGGCGCGATCGTCCTGGACTTCGGCGACGACCTGGTCACCAAGCGCCTGGGCGTGCGCGAATTTTTCGGCGAACTCGGCCTGCTGATCGGCGACCACGCCCGCAGCGCCGACGCCATCGCCGCCACCGACGGCCTGCTGGTGGAACTGCGCCATGAAGAATTCCAGCGGTTGGTCGATCGCGACCCGTCCTTGGTCTCGTACTTCCTGCGCCGCGCGATCATGCGTGTGGTGCTCAACGAACAAAGCCTGATCCGCCGCCTGCGCCGCCGCAACCAGGATCTGGAAGCCGCGCTCGACAGCCTGTACGCGACCACTCACCAGCTCAATCAGACCGAAGAGCTGATCCGCACCGACGACCTCACCGGCCTGTACAACCGCCGCGGCCTGACCTTGCACCTGCAAGAGTCGCGCGCGCTGGGCATGCCCGAGACCATGGGCCTGGTGTTGATCGACTGCGACCGTTTCAAGCAGGTCAACGACGACTATGGTCATCTGGCCGGCGATCGCGTGCTGCAGAGCGTGGCCAACATCCTGCGCTCGGTCGCCGGCGCCGAGGACATCGCCTGCCGCCTGGGCGGGGATGAGTTCTGTCTGCTGGTGGCCGCTCGCACCCGCCAGGACGTAATGCGCTTCGCCGAGTTCATCGTCCACACCGTGCACGGGTTGCTGGAGATCCCGCAGTCGCCGCCGACCATCTGTCCGGTCAGCGTCGGCGCCTGCCTGGTCAGCGCCAAGCACGAGTGGAACGACTGGTATGCCCATGCCGATGGCGCGCTTTATCAGGCCAAGCGCCTGGGCGGCAATCGCGTGCAATGGCAGGACGCCGAAATGACCCCGGCGTGAGCCGCGCCGACAAGGATGCCGCGATGAACGACGCCCACCATCCCCATGCCGAAGGTCCGCAGCTGCGCACGCTGCTGCTGACCGACCTGTGCGATTCGACCACCCTGGTCGAACGCCTGGGCGACGGCCCGGCCGCGGACCTGTTCCGCGAACACGACCGTCTGGTGCTGGCGCTGCAGCAACGTTGGCGCGGCCGCCTGATCGATCGCTCCGACGGTCTGCTGCTGCTGTTCGAACGCCCGATCGACGGTCTGGGTTTCGCCCTCGACTACGCCCGCGGCCTGCGCGAGATGGGCGGGCCGCGCAAACTCGAACTGAAGGCGCGCGCCGGTCTGCACGTCGGCGAAGTGCTGACCTGGCGCAACAGCGATGAAGCGGTGAAGGTCGGCGCCAAGCCGGTCGAGGTCGAAGGCCTGGCCAAGCCGATGGCCGGCCGGCTGATGGCGACCGCGCGGCCGGGCCAGATTCTGTTGTCGGCGGTGGCCGAACCGCTGGCCCATCGCGCCGCGCGCGAGCTGGGCGAACGCGGCCAGCAGCTGCTGTGGAAATCGCACGGGCGCTGGCGCTTCAAGGGCGTGCCCGAGCCGCAGGAAATCTACGAAGTCGGCGAGCCCGGGATCGCCCCGCTGCGCTCACCACCCAACGGCCCCAAGGCCTGGCGCGACGTACCACTGTGGCGGCGTCCGGCCGCGCTCGCCGCCGAGATCGCGGTGCTGGCCGCGGTCGCTACCGGCGTATGGTTCGCAACCCGGCCGCAACCGGCGATCGCCTTCAGCCAGCGCGACTGGGTGGTGGTCGGCGATCTGCGCAACCTCACCGGGCAAAGCGTGCTCGACGATTCGCTCGAGCAGGCCTTCCGCATCAGCCTGGAACAGTCGCGCTACGTCAACGTGCTGTCCGACCTGAAGGCGCGTGACACGCTCGATCGGATGCGGCGCAAACCCGACACCGTGCTCGATCGCTCGGTGGCCTCGGAGATCGCGCTGCGCGACGGCGCGCGCGCGGTGATCCTGCCGACGGTGGCCGAAGTCGGCGGCCGCGTGCGGTTCAGCGCGGAAGTCATCGATCCGCATACCCAGACTACGGTCTATGCGCAATCCGCCGACGGCACCGGTGCGGGTTCGGCCTTGAGTTCCATCGACAGCGTCACCGCCGGATTGCGCGAGCAACTCGGCGAGGCGATGCAGTCGATCGAGCGCGATTCCGAACCGCTGCCGAAGGTCGCCACCGGCAATCTCGATGCCCTGCGTGCGTACGCCTTGGGGCTGAAATCATTCGGCAGAAATCGCTACTCCGAGGCGCTGCAATATTTCAATCGCGCCATCGAGATCGATCCGAAGTTCGCCTTGGCCTACCTGGGCGGCTTGCGCTCGCATCTGGGCGGGGTCGACAGCCAAGCCGCCCGCGGCTTTCTGGATCGCGCGGTGGAGCTGCGCGACCACCTGCCGCCGCGCGACGCGTTGTACCTGGACGCATGGGTGGCCGAATTCGGGCCGCGCCCTGAGCAGACCGCGCCGCAGAAGTGGAAGCTGGTCGCTTCGCTGTACCCGGATTACTACGGCGGTCATTTCAACTACGCCTGGGATTCGTTCTTGATCAACGACTTCGGCGAAGCGATGACATCCGCCAAGCTCGCCAGCGCGCCGCAGAATCCCTCGCGCGGCACCGCGCTGGAACTGGTCGGGCGGGTGCAGCTCGCGCAAGGCCAATACAACGAAGCGCTGGCGACCTTCATCAAGGCCGAGGCGGCCGGGCGCTATGGCCCGAATCGGCGCCGCGCCGCGGCATTGGCGGCGATGCGGCGTTTCGACGAGGCCCAGGCGGTGCTCGAACAATTGTCCTCCGGCCAGTTGTTGAACGCCGATGTCACCAACGAGTTCGAGAAGATCTCGGTGCTGGTCGACCAGCGGCGTTGGCCGGAAGCGGCGATCGCCGCGGCCAAGGCCCGCGAACAGGCGCAGAGCAGCACGCCGGTGCTGGCCAACGGATTTCGCCTGATCGAGGCCTCGGTGCAGATGCTGTACGAGCCCGGCGCGGTCGATCTGCGGCGCCTGGAAGACATCCTGCGCGTATCGCTGGAAGCCACGCGCGATGAGCAATACCGCGACCGCAACATCCAGATATACCTGGCGCTGGCCGCGGCCTATGTCGCCCAGCGCAGCGGCGACAGCGGCTTGGCCGCGCGCAACCTGCCGGAGCTGAGCAAGCAGGCCGAACAGATCGGCGACGGCGCGGCCACGCAACTGCTGCAGGTGGTGCGCGCAGGTCAGGCCCGCCTGGCCGGCAAGCCGGATGAGGCGGTGGCTTTGCTACGTCCGCTGCTGAACGGGCGCGAGCTGTTCCAGGTGCACGTGGCCCTGCGCGACGCACTGGCCGCTGCCGGCCAGGACGATGAGGTCGCGCGCGAGAACGCCTGGATCCAGACGCACCGAGGCCGCGCGTATGCCGAGGCTGCGGGCGATCTGGCGCTGCAGGCGGTGAACGTGGCCGATACCAGCTCAGGCGGCAGCAAAGTCGCGACGAAAGCCACGACGAAAGCCACGACCGACTCCGCGCGCTGATCCGCGTCGCTGTCGACACCCATCCAGCGCGCAACGCCAGCGCGCAACGCCCTCAGACGCGGGCGTCTGCGGGCGTTGCGGCCTCGACCGATCGCCGTTATCAGGCTTGCGGCTTGCGTTGCAGCGCGGCCATGATCAGCCCGGCTTCGAAGGCATGCGGGCTGGTGTGGTTGCCGCCGGCGGTCAGATAAGCCAACAGCTCCACGCGCGCGGCCAGAATCTCTTCCTTCGGCGCGATGCTCTTGGTCTCCATGCAGGCGAACGCGGTCTGCGCATCGCCGCCGCGCTTGGGCAGATCGACTGCCGGCGTGTGGCCGAGCGAGGCCAGGGCGGCGACCGGATTGTCGTGGAAGGTCTGCCGGAACTTGTCGTCGCTGCTGAGCAGTTTGAGCAGTTCGTCGGCGACGATGGGGTCGAACCCCGGATGATCGGATTGGTTTGCCATGGTATTTCCCCTTGCCCCTGTTCTTGTGCCCATTCAGGGCGTGATGAACATCGAATCTTACCCTGAGGGCTTAACGCGACAACCTTCAACAACAGGTCAACGCGACGAAGTTTATGCATCCGTGCCGACACGCAGCGACTTCCAGGGCGCGCGCAAGGCACGCGATTGCATTGCTGAACCCGATGAACGGGGCCGCGCGACGTTATCCTGATGGCCTCGGCCCTCCGCTTCCCTGTCCTGCCATCCACCGCTGACCGTCCAGGTAACGCTGAATGCGAATCCGTCGCTGCGCGATCGTGTTTCTGGAACCGCGCGAAGACGTCGCCTTCGATTTCGGTTCCCTGTTGAGCGGCGGCGCCGGTCTGCGCCGCGACCGCCGCTGGTTGGCCCTGGCCGCCCACCTGGACGGCCAGGTCGAGGTCGACGCCGGGGAGCGCGAGCGGCTCGGCGAGTTCGGGCCGGTGGCCTGGAGCGAGTACGACCCGGGATCGCCGGACGCCGGGACCACGCTGCGCCTGCTCGAAACCGGCCTGCTGATCGCCGAGGACGATGCGCGCTGGTCCGCGCACCGGCAACGCGACGAAGCCGTACGCGACGCGCATTGGTGGCCGCCTGCGGCGCTGGCGCACCGTCTGGCGCGCTGGCAGGGGCTCGACAGCGCGGCGGCGATGGAGGCCGGCGGATTGAGCACCGCGGCCGGCCTGCGCGACAAACTCGGCGCGCCGCCCACTCATGCGGTCGAGCGCGTCGGCGCCGGCCAGCGGCAAGCGTTGCCGCGCATCGCCGACGGCGATTTCGACCGCCTCCTCGCGCGCCGCACGACCTGCCGCAACTTCGATGCCGCGCGCGCGTTGCCGCAGGCGCTGTTCGCGCAGATGCTGCAGCGGGTGTTCGCCGCGCGCGCGCAGGTGCGGATCGAGGACGACACCGTGTTCGTGAAGAAGAACACGCCCTCGGCCGGAGGACTGCATCCCACCGAGGCCTATCTGATCGTGCAGAACGTGGAGGGCGTCGCGCCGGGCCTGTACCACTATCACTCGCTCGATCACGCGCTCGAACCCTTGCCCGCGCCGGACCGTCCGCTGGCCGAGTTCGCCGCCGCCGCGCTGGCCGGCCAGCACTGGTTCGCCGACGCGCACGCAATGGCGGTGTTGGCGCCGCGATACGCGCGTTGCTTCTGGAAATACCGCCGCCATCCCAAGGCCTATCGCGCGCTGGTGCTCGACAGCGGCCATCTTTCGCAGACCTTGTACTTGAGCGCGACCGAACTAGGCCTGGGGGCGTTCGTGACCAGCGCGATCAACGAGGTCGACATCGAACAGGCCTTCGGCCTGGACCCGTTGATCGAGGGGCCGTTGGCGATCAGCGGTTTCGGCTGGCGCGGCGAGCGCATGCGAACCTCCGAGTTTGATCCAACCGAAGAGGTCTGGATAAAAGCGCCAGAGCAGCCCTGAGACAAGGCAATACTTTCCGCCGCTCTTTCGTCACGTCAATGCCTGGATAAAAGCGCCAGAGCAGCCCTGAGACAACGCAGCACTTTCCGCCGCTCTTTCGTCACGCCAATGCCTGGATAAAAGCGCCGGAGCAGCCCTGAGACAAGGCAATACTTTCCGCCGCTCTTTCGTCACGCCAATGCCTGGATAAAAGCGCCGGAGCAGCCCTGAGACAACGCAATACTTTCCGCCGCTCTTCCCACCACCACGATGCCGCACTTCGTCGTGGAGATGGGACGGCGGAGTCATGTGACCAGGCGTCGTGAAGGCTTCAGCGCTACCGCTCTTGCCCAGTTCACCGCGACCCGACCGAAAAGCGTCGGGGCTGAAGCCCCTCCCACAAGAGCAGGTCGCGTTCGGCTCGTGTGCATCGGACAAGCCGTGCTTCCCCACCAACACGGAGCACCGAAACAAACCGCGCCTGCAACGCAGAGTGCCAAGCCCGATCAAGACACGCCCGCCGCGGTGATGTCATCCTCGCCGCATCCACCCGTTGGAAGCCGTGCTGCCATGTGGCCCGATCGCCGTATCCAGGAGTTGTTCGGAATCTCCCTGCCGATCGTGCAGGCGCCGATGGCCGGGCCCACTCTGGCCGACATGGTGATCGGCGCGGCCCAGGCCGGCGCGCTGGGTTCGCTGCCGTGCGCGATGCTGAGTCCGCAGCAGGTGCGCGAGCAATGCGCGCTGATCCGCGCCGCTACCGATGCGCCGTTGAATCTCAATTTCTTCTGCCACAGCCCGCCCGCCGCCGATCCCGCGCGCGAGACGGCCTGGCGCGAACGCCTGGCCGGTTACTACTGCGAATACGGCCTCGATCCGGCCATGCCGGTTGCCGCGAGTTCGCGCGCGCCGTTCGATCCGGTCTGGTGCGAACTGGTCGAACAGATCAAGCCGGAGGTGGCGAGCTTTCATTTCGGGTTACCCGAGACGGGCCTGCTCGAGCGCGTTCGCGCGAGCGGCGCGCGCATCGTGCCGTCGGCGACCAGCGTCGAAGAAGCGCGTTGGCTTGAACAACACGGGTGCGACGCGATCATCGCCCAGGGCGCCGAGGCCGGCGGCCATCGCGGCGTGTTCCTGAGCGACGATGTTTCGACCCAGGCCGGGCTGTTCGCGTTGTTGCCGCGTGTGGTGGACGCGGTGCGGGTACCGGTGATCGCCGCTGGCGGCATCTTCGATGCGCGCGGCATCGTAGCCGCGTTCGCGCTGGGCGCGGCCGCGGTGCAGATCGGCACCGCGTACCTGTTCTGCGCCGAAGCCAAGATCGCGCCGCTGCATCGGCAGGCTTTGCTTGCGGGACAGGGCGACGACACTGCTTTGACTAACTTGTTCACCGGCCGGCCCGCGCGCGGCATCGTCAATCGACTGATGCGCGAAGTCGGGCCGCTCTCGCCGTTGGCGCCGGCCTTCCCCTTGGCCGGCGGCGCGCTCGCGCCGCTGCGGGCGAAGGCCGAAGCGGCCGACGCCGACGGTTTCATGCCCTTGTGGTCGGGACAGGCGCGAATGGCGCACACGCTGTCCGCGCGCGAGCTGACGGTCAAACTCGCGCGCGACGCGTTGGTCTTGCTGGAACGCCCGGCGCGCTGAGCGTCGCCGCGGGCGATCGCGTACGCAATGGCATGGCGACGACAGAGCTATTTCGCCGCGTTCGTGTCTTTACGTCTGGTGCTGTCGAGACGACACTCATCGCAGGCGCGGCGGTCGACCGCGCCGCGCCGCCAGTCTCAAGCGTTGGTCTGCCAGTGCTCGCGCACCAAGGTATTGAACTGCGCCCAGCGCTCTTCCGGGAAGAAGATCCGCGCGCCCTCCAGCTCGACGCGTCGGCGCGTGCCCGGTATCGCCTCGGCCAGCCAATGCGACCACTTCAGATCGAAGTACACATCGTCGGTACCCCAGGCGATCAAGGTCGGCGCCTGCAAGGCCTTGAGTTGCGGTTCGATGCGTAACGTGTGCGCAGGGTCGAATTCGGCGAGGAATCGCTGGAAATCCGACAAACGCTGTTCGCTGCGCAACAACGGCGTCAGATAAATTTCGATGCTCTCGTCGGAGAGCGCCTGCGGTTGTTCGTAAGCCGGGCCCAGCGCCTGCGGCGAGCGGTACACGGCCTTGTCGGCGAGCATGCCTTGAAGCACATCGCGCAAACCGCCGGCCGCCGCCATCTCCAGGAACGGCTTGAACGCTTCCGGCGGCCAGTTGTCGTGAGTATCGCAGTTGGTCAGCACCAGACTGCGCACGCGCTGCGGATGCAGTGCGGCGAAGATCTGGGCCACGCCGCCGCCGCTGTCGTTGCCGACCAGATCGACCCGGTCGATGCCCAGCGCATCGAGAAACTCGACCAGCATCTGCGCGTTGGCGGTGACCGACACGTCCTGGTCCGGGGCGATCTCGGTGTCGCCGTGAGCGAGCAGATCGACCGCGATGCAGCGGCGCAGATCGGACAATTGCCGCAGTTGGTGCCGCCACAGGTGCCCGTTCAACAGCACGCCGTGCACGAACAAGGCCACCGGGCCATCGCCGCGCTCGCGGTAGGCGATGCGTCCGGACGGCGTGCTTACGCTGCCGCGTGCGAAGGGCGGCAGAACATCAGGGGAATGGCCATTGCCGTCCATGATCTCAACCCTTATCCGGCGTGGTCGCCGATGCGTAGGCTTCGTTGAGCTTCTGCGCACATTCGTCGCAGCACACCTCGACAGTCTTGCCGCCGATCCGGACCTGGAAAGAATTGTCGTCCAGCGGGCAGTCGCATGCCGCGCAAGTTTTCTCGGCCATGATGGCTTCTCCGATGCGCCCGTGATTGGGCGGACTCAGTAGGCCACCGCACGGTCGCGGCCGCTGTCGGAAAATTTAGCGATCGGCGCCGCCGGCCGCGTTCAGCGGGGCAGGGCGCCGATCAGCGATGCAGGGCCGACTGGCGGAACTCGGTAGGCGAACGCCCGTAGGTCTGCTGGAACGCGGCGCTGAAATGGCTGTGGCTGGAGAATCCCAGGTCCTGGCTCAGCGCGCTCAGATCCTCGTACTCGCCCAGCAAATCCAATGCCCGTGCCAGCCTCAAGCGCAGTTGGTAGCGGTACAGCGGCAGGCCCTCCACGCGCTGGAACACCTGGGTCAGATACACCGGCGACACGCCGACTTCGGCGGCGATCTCGGCCAGCGCCCAGCGCCGCGACAGGTCGCTGGCCAACACCAGCTTGGTGCGCTCGACCAGACGCTGCTGGCCGACCGTGGACCCGGCCGCGTGCGTGGTGCGCGGACCCAACGAGCGCTGCACCAGGGTCAAGGCCAGGCTTTCGCCTTCCAGCGGCTCGGCGATGCGCTCGCGCAGGCTGTGGCGCAGCAACATCACCAGGGCCTGTGCGCGCGGATCGATGCGTAGGCGAGGCAACACGAACCGCAGCGGCTCGCCGTCCTGCAGCAGGGTCTTGGGCGCCAGCTCGCGCAGCATCGGTTCTCGCACGGTCAACGCCAGGCTGGCGTCGCCGCCCTCGATCGGATGGCTGATCCGGTACATCTCGCCGACGTTGAAGAACAGCACCTGGCTGTTCTCGGCCACGGTCAGGTTGTCGCCGACATGACGCACATACACGCCGCGATACGGAAACACCAACTGGGTTTCGCCCGCGCGTTCTTCCTCGCTCATGTGCCGGCACAGGCCCGGGCAATAGACGTCGCGCACCGTGACCGTCGGCGTCTGCAGCAGCGTGTGGACGGTGAATTCGGACATGCGTGCCGGTTCGATGAAGGCGGCTCGGCGGCGGCCGGGACGCGAGGCCGGCCGCGACCGCGGCCGGTGGGCGCCGACTATAGCTCAGCGCTGCCGGCGGCGAAGTGATGGGCGCCGGTGCGATGGCCGTCGCGGCGCTGCGGCGGCGAAGTCGGCCTACATGACGCCGGAGCAGTCGACGCGGCCGTTGATCGGCGTCGGCGCATCGGGCCGCTGCGCGTGATCGCTCGATGCTTCGACGCAACGTCGAACCGCCGCGACGAGTCCGCGCTCGCGCGGCTCAGGCCGCGCAGGCGTTGCCGCGATCCGCGCGCCGATAGCCGATGGCCTCGCTCAAATGCGCGGTGGCGATGGCTTCACTTCCGGCCAGATCGGCGATGGTGCGCGCCACTCGCTGGATCCGGTGCATCGAGCGCGCCGACAACTGCAGATTGTCGACCGCGCGTTCCAGCAAGCCTTGGTCGGCTTCGCTCAACCGGCACGCGGCATCGGTTTCGGACTGGTTGAGTTGCGCGTTGGTCTTGCCGCAGCGCGCGAACTGCCGCTGACGCGCCTGGGTCACGCGCGCCCGGATGTCGGCCGAGCATTCGCCGGCGGGCCGGTCCGGACGCAGCGCCGACGGCGGCAGGCGCGGTACGTCGACATGCAGATCGATCCGGTCCAGCAACGGGCCGGAGATGCGCGCGCGATAACGGCGCACCGCATCGATGGCGCAATGGCAGCGGCCGCTGCTGTCGCCGGCCCAACCGCAGGGGCAGGGATTCATCGCCGCGACCAGTTGGAAGCGCGCCGGAAACTCGGCGCTGCGCGCGGCGCGCGAGACCGTCACCACGCCCGACTCCATGGGTTCGCGCAGCACTTCCAGCGCGTGCCGTTGCCATTCGGGCAGCTCATCGAGAAACAGCACGCCCTGATGCGCGAGCGATATCTCGCCCGGGCGCGGGTCGGCGCCGCTGTGAATAACAATTAATTAAGCGACTGAACATATTGCAAATGAGGGCCCTGACGAGCATGCTTCCAGCTAATAGCGCGACCCACAGATAAGAATTAGAGCGACCAGCTTCGGGATACGGCTTAATG